>DAIDKV010000229.1 GCA_027449865.1 Planctomycetales bacterium | reverse complement strand
GACGAAATCCGTATCCTTGGCCCACTGGTAAGGCATCGCGCTGCCCTCCCTGCCGGGGTGACATCCGTCAGCCGCAAAGCCAGAGCCAGAAGCTACCCGAGAGAATCACGAATTCCTAGCCTTCAGGCGGGCCGTTGTTTTTTTTTGCGGTCGCCCAGCCGTCCGTTCTCGGCGTCGATGGGGCTCGGATCTTCGTCGAAACTTTATTCGAGCTTCACAGCGATCCGGGTATCAGGGCCTAGAATGAGCACGTTCGTCTGACGATGGCTCATTCTTCGAGGATCTCAACGATGAGTCCGACCCGCCCTCATCCGTCGCTTCGCCGGGCCTTCACCCTGATCGAACTGCTCGTGGTGATCGCGATCATCGCGGTTCTGATCGCCCTGTTACTGCCGGCCGTCCAGTCAGCGCGCGAGGCCGCTCGACGGGCCTCCTGCATCAACAACATGAAGCAAATCGGCCTGGCGATGATGAACTTCGAAAACTCGCGCCTGGTTCTTCCGCCGACCTGGGCGATCAGCACCGCGCTGCTCAAGCCGCCGCTTTATCCGGTGGATCTGACGAATCTGAGTCTCGTCGGACCGGATAACTACGAGCCGCCCTGTCCGTCACAGGTCGGCGAGGTCTGCAATAATACCATCGACGTTCAGACCTGGGTGACGATCTGCCTGCCGTTCTTCGAGCAGTCCACGATTTACAACGCCTACAACATCGCGATTCCCTTCAGTGCCCCGGTCAATTCGACGATGGTGGGAACGCAGCTCAAGTTCATGATCTGCCCGTCAGCGCCCGATGGCTTCCGATCGGCCGTTTACTCCGATGCGATCTCGCAGGCACTCTACGGATCGAGCTGGTCGGTGAATCTCGCCGCGGGCGACTACGCGGTCGATGACGGCGTGGCCTCGGCCTGGATGGCCGCCAACAATGTTCCCCATCCGCCGGGAGTGGACACCCGCGGCCTGCTCCATGGAAACGTCGCCCCTCGAATCGCCTCGATCACCGACGGAACCTCCAACACGATCATGGTCTCGGAAGACGCCGGCCGCCCGCAATTCTGGTTGAACGGTCGTCGCATTCCCGACGGCACCCCAACCGCCTCGCTCGGAATCGGCGAGGGCGGCACCACCATTTACACCAATGAGGGCTCGGGCTGGGGCTGGGCCGACTACAACAGCGAGTTCTACACCGACGGCGACGGCAGCCGTCAGCACACGAACTGGAGCAGTAACAACGAGGTCTACGCCTTCCATCCCGGCGGGGCCAATCACGTCTTCGCCGATGGCTCGGTCCACTTCATCCGGCAGACGACCGCCCCCTCGGTTTTCGTCGCGCTCATCAGCCCAGCCGGCGGCGAGGTCATCTCGGCCGACTCGTATTGATCAATCAATCGACAAATCTCGTCCACACCAGGCGCTGATGAGAACAGCGAAACACCCATGAATCCCCGGCATTCTGGCCTTCGATTCCGAAACGGCCCGGTCCTGTACCTCGCCGCCTCGGTGGCCTCGCTCACCTGGCTCGGCTGCGGGGCGGAACAGGGACATCCTCCGGTCTATCCCCTCAAGGGAAAGGTCACCTTGAAGGGGAAGCCACTCAATGACGGATATGTCGTCTACGAGCTGGAAGAATCCACAAGCGCCAAAAGTGCTTCCGGCGTTTCGACGGCTGGTCCGCTCCGGGTCGTCGGCCCGATTCGGTCGGATGGAACCTTCCACCTTAACGCGTACCCCGGCGCCGAGGGAATGCCGGAAGGCCGCTACAAGGTCGGGATCTCCAGCCGGTCTGGCCGCTCCGAGGTTGGGATTTTCGACGCCGATCGAAAGATTCAGAAAGGGAATCCCGACGTCCTCGGCGCTCGATATGCCGACCCGAAGTCATCGGGCCTCACCGATCAGGTGGTGAAGGACAAACCCAACGAGCCTTCCTTCGACCTGACCGAGACGTCCACGGGCTCGCGATCGCGGCGTTAAGTCACCAGAGAATCAGACGTCGAGTCCGATCGCGCGCATCAGGGCCAGGGCATTACTGTGCTCGACGACACCGGGGCGCATCCGATAATCGAATTGCATCTCGCCATCGACAAGCCGGTCCTCGAAATGGACGTTTCGGGCCTGGGGCGCGAGCGTATCCGAGATCCGGGCGAGGCTCAGGTCGTGGGTGGTCACCATCCCGATGGCGCCCCTGGAGATCAGACCACGAAGCACGGCCTCGCCGCCGGCGGTTCGGTCGTGCGAGTTGGTCCCGTGGAAGAGTTCATCGAAAAGGAAGAGCAGCGGCAAGGAGCCACGACTCAGTTCGACGACCTGCCGGACTCTCGTGATTTCCGCGTAGAACCGAGACCGGCCTTCCTGAAGTGAGTCCTGGATCCGGAGAGTGGCGCCAACGGCCAGCGGGGTCAGGACAAGTCGTCGCGCCCGAACCGGCGCCCCGGCCATCGCCAGCACCGCGTTGATCCCGACGGTTCGTAGCATCGTGCTCTTGCCCGACATGTTCGACCCGCTCACGATCAGCAGGTGCGTCGGGTCGCCGAGCGAGATCGGATTTCGGACGCAAACCCGCGCTGGGATCAGCGGATGGCCGATCCCTTCCGCCTCGAACCGGGCCGGGCCGTCGACCACCACGGGGAGAGGGTCTTCGGGATTCTCGGCCGCGTAGCCCGCGATCGCGCCGATCGCTTCCACCTCGCCGATCGCCCGGATCCATCGGGCGACGTGAGATCCCGACTCCTCGCGCCAGAGGTCCACCCGGACGGCCAGAAGCGGCGTCCAGTGCCAGAGCGCCGCGATCGGCGCGAAGAACTGGTTGTGCCGCGATTGCAGCAGGTCGAGGAGCCGCGCCAGGCGACGGAGCCGGGCTGAGGCAGGCGTTCCTTCCACGTCCATCGCGACCCGAAGACGGCTCAGCATCGGCGAATGGAAGGGCTCGCGCTCCATCCGCTCCAGCAGGTCGGCAAGCAGCCGGAGGTCGGCCCCGTGGCGGTCGACGTCTCCGAGTGCCGCCCGCACCCGCCTCCCGATCGTGATTCCATAAAGGATGTCGACGATCGCGACCGAGAGGAGTGGGCTCAAGCTGGTCTCGAAGAAGAGCCAACCGATCGCGGCGGTTGTCCCAAGGATCGCCATCGTGATCGAGGCGATCGGGATCGCCGGGCTCCGGAGCGTCCGGGGCGCTCCGCACCAGGCCGAGAGCGCCTCGGGATCGATCCCCGCCCGGACATCGGAGCCCAGCACTTCCAGATCCTCGCGCAGATCGAGTCTCGGCCGAAGCTCCTCGATGGCCTGGTGCCGTTCGGCGATTGTTCCTGCGTCGGCCGGCGCCAGTAACCAGGTGGCGAGAACCGCCTCGCCCGACCGCGTGCGCGCTGTGCAGAGCCGTTCGAACATCGAGCCGTGTCCGAAGAGGTCGAGGTCGGCCGCGTAAGGATGTTCGTGTGTCAGGAATTCTTCGCCCGAGACCCCCGACCCCGCCCATCGCCCCTCGATCCGGGCGAGCCCTCGCTCGTAAAACTCCACCGCCCGACGAGCCCGGTCCAACCGGCGCCGGATCGGATCGTGCGCGACGACCAGAACAGCGAAGAGCAGTAGCGACACGCCCAGCCCGACTCCGGCCCACTGGCCGCCCTGGTAAAGCCCATACGCGGCGATCAACGCCCCAGTAAAGACGGCCAGCCGAAGATCGGCCAGACGCCGATCCCAGGCCCGCCACCGATCGCGCTCGCTCGACCGCTCTCCAAGGCGTTGCTGATAGGTGGCCCGGATCGCATCGGCCGCCGGTGAATCTTCCAATCGTGATCCCGTCATCGACGCTCCCAGCCAGACCACCGCGTCGCCCTCCCCGATCATTCGAGGCGGACTTTCCAATTCGCGCGGGGAATCCTAAAATCGTCCCATGCTTCACGGGATGCCGAGTGCCTCCCGTTCTCGAACCTTCGCCGAGGATCTCGTGTCTTCCCCCGACCCGCTCCTGCGCACCGCGTTGCACCGATGGCACCAGTCCAACGGAGGCCGTCTCGTTGAGTTCGGCGGTTGGTCCATGCCGGTGCAGTACCGATCGATCGTCGAGGAGCATCAGGCCGTTCGACTCGGCGTCGGACTCTTCGACATCAGCCACATGGGCCGCCTGACCTTCGAGGGCCAGGGCGTCCTCGACTGGATCGAACGCTGCACCACGAACCACGTCGCCCGGCTCGCCGAAAATCAGATTCAGTATAGCCTGATGACCAACGATCGAGGCGGAGTCATCGACGACATCCTCGTCTATCGCCAGCCCGACGCCTATCTCATCGTTTGCAACGCCTCCAACCGCGCGAAGGTCGTCGCCCAATTTCAGGCCCAGCGGCAGGGGGCTTCCGGTCTCTTCCGCGATCAGACCGAAGAAACCGCGATGATCGCCGTCCAGGGGCCAAAGGCCCTCGCTACCCTCCAGCCGCTCGTCGATCAGCCGCTCGACGCCGTTCGTTACTATCATCAAACGACCGGCCGGCTCCTCGGCCGGATCGATTCGGTCCTCAGCCGGACCGGCTACACGGGCGAGGACGGATTCGAACTGATCGTTCTCGCGTCGTCGGCTGAGGAGGTCTGGGAGGCGATCCTCAAGGCGGGCCATCCGCACGGGATCATGCCGTGTGGCCTGGGTGCCCGCGACACGCTTCGGCTCGAGGCCGCGATGCCGCTCTACGGCCACGAGCTGGGCGAGGACACCGACCCCTATTCGGCCGGCCTTGGCTGGGCCGTGAAGCTCGATAAAGGAGAGTTCGCCGGCCGATCGATTTTGTCCCTGCGGAAGGAAGCTCCCCCGCTCGCCCGAATCGGCCTGGTGCTCGAAGGGAAGCGGATCGCTCGCCAGGGAGCGCTCGTCCTTTCCGGCGATCGTGAGGTCGGCCTGGTCACCTCGGGCACCTTCTCACCAACCTTGCAGGCCAGCATCGCCATGGCGATGGTCGCCCCCGACGCCCGCGCCGCTGGCTCGGTTTTCACCGTCGACGTCCGCGGCCATCGCGAGACGGCCCGCGCCGTCAAGCTTCCGTTCTACAAGCGACCCGCAACGGCCTGAGTCTTTCCGTTCGACCACCGCTCCGATCGATGATCCCACGAAGGACCCCGAACGATGGACCCGAAGTCCCTCCGCTTCACCCCGACCCACGAGTGGGTCTCGCTCCAGGACGATGTCGCGACCATCGGCATCTCGAAGTTCGCCGTCGAGCAGTTGAGCGACCTGACGATGATCGAACTGCCGGCCATCGGCGCGAAGCTCACCGCCGGAAAGGCCTTCGGTGAGGTCGAAAGCGTCAAGAGTGTCAGCGACATCTATGCCCCCCTCGCCGGTGAGGTGGTCGAGGTCAATAATGACCTCAGGGACAACGTCCAGCTCCTCTCCGACGATCCCTACGGCAAGGGATGGCTGATCCGCCTTCGCGTCCAGAACCCAGGCGCCGTCGCCAGCATGATGGACCACGACGCCTACGAGAAAATGGTCGCCGAGGACGCCCACTGATCGGGCTCGTCTTCCGATCCCCTCCCGAGAACAGAAAGCAGAAGCTCCCTTCCATGGCGTACATCGCGAACACGCCCGACGACGTCCGGACGATGCTGGCCGCGATCGGGATCGACTCGCTCGACCAGCTCTTCGACGCGGTCCCGGCCGAGTACCGCCTGGACGGCCCGCTCCACGTCCCGCCGGCGCTTTCCGAGCTGGCTCTGACCGAAACCGTTCAGCGCCTCCTCGGCCGAAACGAGGGCGCGGATCGCCGCGTCTGCTTCCTCGGCGGCGGCAGCTACGACCATTTCATCCCGGCGGTGGTCGATAACCTCGCCTCACGCGGCGAGTTCTACACCGCCTACACCCCCTATCAACCCGAGGCCAGCCAGGGCACCCTCCAGGCGACGTTCGAATACCAGACGCTCATCGCCAACCTGACGGGAATGGACGTCTCGAACGCCAGCCTCTACGACGGCGGCTCGGCGACCGCCGAGGCGATGCTGATGGCTCTCACCATCACCAAACGCCACGGCCGGGTGGTCGTCGCCGATTCCGTCCACCCTGAGTACCGCCAGGTCCTCTCCACGTTTCTCGCCCTGATGGAACCCGAGCTCACAACGGTCCCCTCGGAGAACGGACTGGTGACTCCCGAGGCGGTCTCCCGCGCCATCGACGACCAGACCGCCGCCGTGATCGTCCAGTATCCGAACTTCTTCGGTGGACTGGAGGACGTCGAGGCGATCGTCTCGGCCGCTCACGCGGCCGGAGCACTCGCGATCGTGATCGTCGACCCCATCAGTCTCGGCCTGCTCCGCCGCCCCGGCGACTACGGAGCCGACATTGTGGTGGCGGAGGGGCAGTCGCTGGGCAACCCGCTCCAGTACGGCGGCCCCTACCTGGGAATCATGGCCTGCCGCGAGGATTACGTCCGCAAGATGCCCGGACGGATCGTCGGCCAGACGACCGACCGCAACGGCAAGCGGTGCTGGGTCCTCACGCTTCAGACCCGCGAGCAGCACATCCGCCGCGAGAAGGCCACATCCAACATCTGCACGAACCAGGGCCTGCTGGCGCTCCGATCCAGCATCTACCTGGCCGCGATGGGTCCAAACGGCCTCCGCCAGGCGGCCGAGCTCTCGACCCGCAAGTCCCATTACGCCGCCGAGAAGCTCGCCGCCATCCCGGGCGTCTCCCTCGCCTTCCCCGGCCCGTTCTTCAAGGAGTTCGCCATCCGCGTCCCCGCCGACGCCCGGAAGATCCTCGCCGACGTCGGCACCCAGGGCTATCACGGCGGGATCGCACTCGGGCGATGGTATCCGTCGATGAACGACGCCATCCTCGTCGCCGTTACCGAGAAACGCACGAAGGACGAAATCGACGGCCTCGCCGCCGCCTACGCCTCGGCGATCGGCCGGGCGGCAAGGTAAGCGATCGAGGCCAAGGGGGGCTTCCCGATGTCAACCCAAACCCACCCGATCACGGCCGACGATTTCTTCGACTGGCCGCAAGAACCCGGTTCGCGACAGGAATTGATCCGCGGGGAGGTGGTGACGATGTCCCTTCCGGGCGGCCGACACGGACGGATCGCAGGAAAGATTCTTCGGCGAGTCGGGAACCACGTAGAAGCTTCGCGTCTCGGTGAGACCTACGCGGCTGAAACGGGTTTCCTCCTGGAACGCGATCCGGACACAGTCCGAGGAGCTGACGTCGCCTACGTGAGCGTTGAACGGCTCGCCCGCATTGTGGATGAGGATAAGCACTTTCCGTTTGCCCCCGACCTGGTCGTCGAGGTGCGTTCGCCGAACGACCGCGATCCCGAAATCGAGGAGAAGACCGAACTCTGGCTCGCCGCCGGCTCTCGCCTCGTCTGGAACGTCGACCCTGTCGCCCGGACGGTGACCGTCCACCGCCCCGGCGCCCGACCCCTCCTGCTGACCGAAACCGATGAGATCGACGGAGCCGACGTCCTGCCCGGCTTCCGCTGCCGCGTCGCCGACTTCTTCGCCTGACGACTGGACCCTCGAACCCATGTACAAGCTCGACCAGCCGCCCCTCCTCTTCGAATCCAGCCGCCTCGGCCGATCGACCGCGATCCTGCCGGATTCGGACGTCCCCGATCGCCCGCTCGACGCGATCCTCCCCGGCGCCCACCTGGCGAGCCAGGCTCCCACGCTCCCCGAACTCGCCGAGCTGGACGTCGTCCGCCACTACACGAATCTCTCCACGCTGAACATGGCGATCGACGCCAATTTCTACCCGCTCGGCTCCTGTACAATGAAGTACAACCCGAAGCGCAACGAGCGATTGGCCGGACTCCCTGGTTTTGCCTCGCAACATCCCTACCAGGACGAGAGCACGTTGCAGGGGCTCCTCCAGCTCCTCTTCGAGCTCCAGGAGATGCTGGCCGAGATTGCCGGGCTGGACGCGGTCAGCCTGCAACCCGCGGCCGGAGCGCAGGGCGAACTCACGGCGCTGCTGGTCGCGGCGGCCTATTTCAAGGACAGGGGCGATCGTCGAACGCAGATCCTCATCCCCGACAGTGCCCACGGCACCAATCCCGCCTCGGCTCACCTGGCCGGCTTCGAGGCGGTGACGATCAAGAGCGACGCCCGCGGTCTGGTCGACCTCGCCGATTTCCGGTCGAAGCTGAGCGACGAGACGGCCGTTTTCATGATGACCAATCCGAACACGGTGGGTCTCTTCGACCCACAGATCGGAACGATCGCCCAGCTCCTGCACGAGAGAGGAGGGTTGCTCTATCTGGACGGCGCCAACATGAACGCCATTCTGGGGATCGTTCGTCCGGGCGACATGGGTGTGGATCTGATGCATTACAATCCGCACAAGACCTTCTCAGGCCCGCACGGTGGCGGCGGTCCGGGCGCCGGTCCGATCGCGGTCCGCGATTTCCTTGGGCCATACCTCCCGGCCCCGATCGTGGCGCGATCCGACGACGGCACGTATCGACTCGACGCCGACTGGCCGAAGTCGATCGGCCGGGTCCGCTCGTTCTTCGGCAACACGGGGGTTCTGTTCCGAGCTTACTGCTACATTCGGAGCCAGGGGCCCGACGGCCTCAAATCCGTCGCCGAGCACGCGGTCCTGAATGCCAATTACCTGATGCAACTCGTCAAGGACCTCTACCCGGTTCATTACCCTGGGCGATGCATGCACGAGTTTGTGGCCTCGGCGCGATCGATCGCGCGTGAAAAGGGCATCCGCGCCATGGACATCGCCAAGGCGCTGATCGACCGCAATTTCCACGCGCCGACGGTGTATTTCCCGCTGATCGTCCCCGAGGCGATCATGATCGAGCCGACCGAGACCGAGAACCGTGAAACGCTGGAGCAGTTCGCGAGGGTTCTCCGCGAGATCGTCGACGAAAATCCGGCAACGCTCCACGACGCCCCTCACACAACCCCGATCAGCCGGCCCGACGAGGTCAAGGCGACCAAGACGCCCGTCCTGAAATGGCAGCCGGGAGCCTGAACCACTCCCGCTCCCTTTGTTGTTGGATCTTGATTGGGAGTGGCGAGTGATCTCTGAAATCTCTCGTATCTCGAATCAAAACCCACCCCTTATTTCGAAATCCCGCCGAGCAGCTTCGCGTCCCCAGGTCGGACGAGGACATCGCCCCGCTTGACCGCCCGCGCCTCGGGCGCCAGGATGGAAGGGTCGAGCGTGAGGGGCGGGCGAGCGCGGGCGGATGTCGATCGCCCGCCTGTCCCCGGGATTGGGCGCGAACCAGTCGGGGGCCGATGATGAGTCGTGATTCAGGGGTTCCCGGGTCGAGTCCTCCACGTCGCAATCGGCCGCCGTCGGATCCGTCGCGTCCGAAGCCGCCGCCGCTTCCGCCCGAGGGCTCGACCTTCCGTCCGAATCCGACTTCCGGCGGACCCGCTCCCACTCCTGGCGCCGGCAAGCCGCGCAAGGCGAAGCCGGCTCGCCCAGGCGGCGGCAGCGACCCCCTGGACGCGAAGCCGATCCGGCCGGTCGATGGTCCGAAGCTGTTCGAGCGGATTCTTTTCGGTCGGGTGAGCACGGGCCAGCTCGCGCAGTTCAGCCGGCAGTTCGCGTCGTACCTCAACGCGGGTGTAGACATCCTCCGTTCGCTCGCCAGTCTCGAGCGGCAGTTCTCCGGCACCGCGCTCGGGCCGGTGCTTCGTCGGATGGGAGACGCGATCCGCCGCGGGGAGACGCTGGAGGAGGCGATGGTCCGCGAGACCTCCACGTTCAGCCCGATGTACCTCAGCATGATCCGCGTCGCCGAGGCACGCGGTGGCGTCCCCGAGACGCTGAAAATGCTGGCGAAGAACCTGGAGGCTCGTCAGCGGCTGATCCGCCAGGCCCGATCGGCGATGATCTATCCGACGATCGTCCTGTTGATGGCCGGCCTGGTCGGAATTGGGATTTCGATCTTCATCCTGCCCCTTTTTGCCGAGACCTTGAAGGAAATCAGCGGCAAGCTCACGCTCCCGCTCGCGAGCCGGGCTCTGTTGAGCTTTAGCGACTTCGTCCGGTTCGCCGGCTGGTGGCTGATGCCGCTCCTCCTCTTCTCGACGCCGTTCCTGCTGATCCGGGCCTACCGAACCTCGGCCGGCAAGGCGCTCTTGGACCGCCTGGTTCTGATGATGCCCGTCTTCGGCCTGCTTTGCCGAAAGCTCGACACCTCCCGATTCGCCCGTACGATGTCCGCATTGCTCGACGCCGGCCTCGACTTCCCCAGCACGATCGACCTCACCGCGAACGTGGTCGTGATGACTCCGATCAAGAACGCGGTCCGCTCGGCGAAGGATCGCGTGATGGCGGGCCGCGAGTTGAGTGAGACCCTCGACCGCACCGGCCAGTTCTCGCCCGACGTCATCGCCGTCATCGCCACGGGCGAGGAAACCGGCAAACTCCCGGAGTCCCTCGATCATCTCGCCAATGAGTACGACGAGCAGATCGCCGCGATGGTCAAGAATCTCGGCCATCTTCTCCAGCCGCTGGTCACGTTCGTGCTGGGCGCGATTGTTCTGTTCGTCATTCTTGCGGTGCTGATGCCGATCATCCAGTTGATCAGCAGCCTCGCCAACGGAATCTGATCGACGCGAACGAAATCGCGATTCCCCCGGAGATCACGAATCCTCCAGAATGGCCGGTGGGTCGTCAGCCATCACGGGCCGATTCCTCCCGGCCAGCGAATGGACCGCGTAAGTCAGTGCCGCGATGACCATCGCGGTGACCGGCGAGGCGATCGATGGCGGCGCCACTCGATCAAGAACCAGCCTCGCGGCGATCCCAACGATCCAAGCCAGGAGTCCCGGCGGGTTCCATCCGACCCGGACACCCGGCCACTGGCCCCGCGAGACGAGGAAGTCGCCGACCATCGCGCCGACCATCGGCGCGAAGACCAGGCCCATCATGTGGTCGACCGCCTCGATCCGCCCTGGCCAGCTTGTCGCGATCAGGAAGAATGCGATCGTGGAACCGATCCAGGCCCAGTGAATCCGGCGGATGCCCGGCCATCGACCGTGCATTTTTCGGATGAAGACATACGCTGAGAAGCACGCCGGCGCCAGTGCGGCCAGGCCGAGGAGGATCAGGATCACCGCCGCCGGAGCGCCGCCGATCCCGTTGGCGATCGCCCATCGGACCGAGTTCACCGGCGCCGCCGCGGCGGTCGCGGCCCCGACCTCGTGCGCCGCGTGAAGCCGGCCCAGCGCTCCCGAGACCACCAGAAGCGCCAGGATCGCGGTGCAGGTTCCGGCCGCGACGATCCCGAGCAAGCCGCCGACCACCACGTCTCGCCGTCGGGCCGCGGAGGCGCCCCATTCCACGGCGAAAAGACTGGCCATCGCGAAGAAGCCGGTGAAGACGGGGAAGGCGGAAACGTGCGGCCCGTAATGGCGGGCGGCCTTCCCGCCAAACGCCTCGCCGCTGGCAAACGAGCCGACACCCGGCAGTAACCAGGCCGCGGCGATGGTCAGGAGAACCAGGGCCACGGGCGCATAGATCTTCATCAGCGCGCCGATCACGCCCGCGAGCCGAAGCAGCGCCGCCATCCCGGTGATGAAGATCCAGAAGAGCGCGACGCCCATCACAACCGGTCCGCGCACCACCTGCATTCCGATCTTCGCGTTCGCCAGGACGCCCGCCGGCAGCATCCCGCCGGAGACCAGCCCAAGTAGCGTCGCCTGCGCCGCGTAATCGATCGCAACCGCGAACCAGAGAATCTCGGCCGCCGCGAGAAGCGTTCCGGTGAGCCACTCCGATCCGACCGTCCCAAACGTCGACGCCGCGACGACCCCCAGCCGACGACCCGTCCGAAATCCCTGGTAGGCCATCGGCAAGTAAAAGAGGCCAAAGCACGCAACCGCCGCGAGAACCGCCGACCCAGCCAGCCGGACCAGCCCGCCCCCCTCGATGTCGTGCGACCAGAGCGGGTCGAAGAACGGGCCCCAGACGAAGAGCGCCAGGTAGGCCGGACCGATCGTCAGATACCACGCCCGCCTCGGCGCGGGCGCGGACATACGCTCAGCGCGGAGGCCCCGCGGCCAGTCGAGCTCCGAAAAACCGCGATCTTTCTGTGTTCCCACCAAGGCTCAGCAGGCATCCGTTGCGAGGATCACGAAAGCGGCCCGACCGGTCCACCCGATCGGGCCGAGGGATCGCCACGTTGCGAGGGCTCAGTATTCGGCCGGTCCGACCACGCCGCCGACCATCATCTCGGCTTCCTCATGCTTGTCGATCAGCTCCTGGGCCCGGTAGCCGCCTCTCGACTTGAAGTAGAGGATCATCAGAAGGTAGATCGCCGCCATCGTCGCCGGGACGAGCGACGTCAGCTTCAGCGCCATCCGGCTGCCGTGGAGCACGGCCGCGGTGACCAGCTCCTTGTCCTTCTCGGCCGTCCCCTGGACCGTGTGCCACCAGTCGACCAGCTTTTGCTGGTTGGCGACCGCTTCGGGGGTCGCGCTCTTCTCCGCCTGGAGCACCTTCAGCGCCCGCTCGGCCTCCTGGCCGTTATCTTCCAGCATGCCGACCTTCGAGCCGTCGAGGCCGACCGTCCGGAAGCCGAGGAACTGGTTCTCCTCCGAGGCCCTGTACCGCTCGAAGACGGCGGGGTCGCGGCCCTTGAGGTTCTCCGAGGCGTAATGATCCTGCTCGAAGCCGATCCCCGGCCCGCCGAGCAACCCGGCCGAAAGCATCCCAACACCCCCAACCGCCCCGATGGTGATCGCCCCTCCGCGCGGAAATTGCTCGGAGACGACCGCCAGCATCGTCGGCCAGAAGAACGTCTTCCCGCAGGCGTAAACCGTCGCGGCGACAACGCAAAAGAGGATCGAGGTCGCGTTGCCCAGAAGGGTGAGACCGGCCGTCCCCAGCAGAGCGCTCACGAAGAGCAGGCCAAGTGGCGACGTCTTTTCCACGATCGGCCCCGCGAAGAACCGGAGGATGAACATCAGGCTCGATGTGTAGACGAGCAGCATCAGCCCGTACTGCTTCTTGGCCATGATCGCCCCGGTGATCTTGCCGATCCACGAGTCGGTTCCCAGCTCGACGTACCCGACCAGCGCGTGCGTGATCAGCAGGACCGCCAGCAGGATCGGTCCCAGGTGGAACCCGGTCGCGTACGAGATCCCCAGCCAGATCACGCCCGCGAGGATGATCGCGGCGGTGGTCGGCAACTTCAAATCGTTGGCGAAGAAAAGGCCGAGCAGCACACAGATCACCGCGGCGCCCAGCATCCCCAGCTCCCGGAGCATGTTCCGATAAGAGACGCCTTTCTGGCTCGCCTCGGACCTCGGGAAGTGCTGGCCGAGCATCATCAGGCCGTACAGGGCGACCGGAACAAGGAAAAGCGAAATCTGGTACTGCCAGGCGACAGCCTTTTCAAACGGCTTCCAGCCGAAGAGGTCCTCGCCGATGAAGATGGTCGAGAGCAGGCCGCCAACCACCAGCCCGGCTGGCCATCCCGCATGGAGAATGTTCAGGTAGTGCGTCTTGTTTCGGGGGAACAGCGTGGCGACCAGCGGATTGACGACCGCCTCGGCAATTCCGTTGCCGACCGCGAACAGAAACATTCCCCAGAACAGGCACTGGAAGGCCGCCGGCTTGCCGGCCGCGGCGAACGCCGGCCCCGTCGCCAGTGTCAAGGCGGCCGAGACCACGTGCATCGCGAACGCCGTGACCATCAGCTTCCCATACCCGATCCGGTCGGCGATCAGGGCGCTGATCAGGATGATGATCCCGAACCCGGTCAGACCGCCGCCGGTGATCGCCCCCAGCTCGGTCTGGGTGAATCCGTATTGCTCGGCCCACTGGGTCAAGATCCCCGCCCGGATCGAGAAACCGACGCCGGAGGCGAGGATCGCCATGAATCCGGCGGCGAGCAGTCGCCTGGCGTTCGGTGCGAGGGCTTCGTCGGTGCTCATTCCGGGTCCTCTGTCGGGCCGTCCGGTCAGGACGTTGGCGTCGCGATGGGTTGGAATTCCCCTCCCGTCGGCGGCGTCGATCGCAATCACACGCTCAGGCCGGTACGACCACGTCCGGCGCGGGGGGCGACCTCGTCACGCAATCGACGGGCTAGGCAATCTGTTGGTGATGTTTTTTAATAACCGAGTTGCGGACGGATTGCCAGGGGGCACCCATGCCCGATCGCCCGTGATTGGGCCGATCGGGAGGGTCCGACGGCCCGGATCCCGGAGGCTTCCGCTTGCGTCGACTCCTTCTCTACGCCTGGGCTTCCCCGACGACGATGGTCGGCCTCCTCGCCGGCGCCCTGACACTCGCCACGGGCGGGCGGGTGCAGGTTCGCTCCGGCGCCCTGGAATTCCACGGCGGGTTCTCGCGATGGCTCGGCCGATGGTGGGGCTTCTCGGCGATGACCCTCGGACACGTGATCGTCGGCCTCGATGCGTGGGCTCTCGACTATTGCCGAGACCACGAGCAGGCCCACGTTCGCCAGGTTGAGCGTTGGGGCGGCCTCTTCATCCCGGCCTACCTGGCGGCGAGCCTCTTGGCGTGGTGGCGGGGCGATCACTACTATTTCGACAATTGGTTCGAGCGCGACGCCCGCCGCGCCTGCGGCGAGGGCGATTGATTCCCACTCGGCCGTGCTGCTTCCCTCGTCCACCAGGAGCCCCGATGCACCAGATCGCCCACGTCGAGCGCCACTTTACCGCCAGCGAGCTTGTCCGCGACATCGTGATCGGCATGTCCGACGGCCTGACCGTCCCGTTCGCTCTCGCCGCGGGCCTCTCGGGCTCGAACATCCCCACGTCGGTGGTCGTCACCGCCGGACTCGCCGAGGTCGCCGCTGGATCGATCGCGATGGGGCTCGGCGGTTATCTCGCCGCCCGAAGCGACGCCGAGCACTACGAAAACGAGAAGCGCCGCGAGGAGATCGAGGTCGTCGAATTGCCTCACGTCGAGCGTGAGGAGGTCGCCGTCGTCTTTCGAGAGTACGGCCTCAGCGAGGCCGAAATCGAGCCGATCCTCGCCGCCTTCGAGAAGAACCATCCCGCCTGGGTCGACTTCATGATGCGGTTCGAACTGGGCCTGGAAGAGCCCGACCCGCGGCGGGCGCTTCACAGCGGGCTGACCATCGCCGGTGCCTACGTCGCCGGCGGAATGATCCCGCTGGCACCTTACATGTTCGTCACCGACGCCCACCATGGGCTCCTCATCTCGGTCGGCGTGACCATCGTGGCGCTCGCGATCTTCGGCTACATCAAGGGACGATTCACGGGGGTTCAGCCGTTCCGAAGCGCGCTGCACACGACCGTGATCGGCGGCCTGGCCGCGACGGCGGCCTTCGTCATCGCCCGGATGTTCTCCGAGCGATGACGCGCCGGATGTCCTTCGCAACCAGGATCAGCCGCCGCCCAGCAGGCTTCCGAGCACGCCCGGCGGCTTGGTCCCGGGCACGATCACGCGGTCGCCCGGCACAAGCTGATAGTTCGTCAGCGTGTCGCCCCGATCACGGATGCCGAACCAGTCGACCTTGAGGATGATGTCGGGCCCGCCGTGCGGATGCGGACGCGCCACATAAATCTTGTCGGGCAGGCTGTTGGACCTCAGACCCGCCTGAAGCACGGCATCCAGCACCGTCTCGTTCCCGGTGCTCTTGAACCGGCCCTGATTGCCGACGGCCCCCATCACGTAATAGAACTTGCTCTGGTTGTTCGCCAGCCGGATCGAGACCTCATACTTGCGGTCGGCGGGGAGCGGTTCGGCGTTGTCGGGCCGCTTCGTCTCGTTGAGGTGCTGGGCGATCCGTTCCTCGGCGTCGGATAGGGTCAGCCCCGCGACGAAAACGTCTCCCACAAACCCGAGGTCCACAAACCCATCCGGCTGAACCACGAACGTCGACGGCATCCCGTCGGGCAGGGGGGGACGGATGGCGATCTCCAGCTCGTCGGGCGGCTCGATCACATACGGTGGGAACGGCTCCTTGTGCAGCTCGCGAGGCTGATTGGGGTCGATCACGCCAAGTTGCGGGATCTTGTTCGCCTCGTGCTTCTTCGTGATCGACGAGCATCCGCAGACCACGCAGAGAGAGCCGAGCATCGCGATCGGGCCCGCTCGCCGCCCTAGCGTTTTGAGCGTTTTTGCCATCCTGGTCATACCGCCTCTCCATCTCCTAGCGAGGGGTGGCCCGACGAACGAGTCCGGGGGTCGATCGCGGGTGAGTCAATGCCAGGCGGGCGAACTCGGGATCGTTCGCCGACCTGTTTACCCGAGAATTTCCGGGCTGTCAACGTAAACGGCCTGTTTCCGTCGACTTCGGCCGATGGGGCGTGATAACGCCTCGAAGGATTGACCTGTCCAACGTTTCGGAACTCCGACTGGCCCGGCTTGAGCGAATCTGCCCATTGACCGAATTCGATCGGTCGGTTAGCTTCCACGGGCCGGGAGGATTCCCCGGACCTCGACCGACGATCCGGGCCGCAATGGAAACGCCGAAGGAGGCCATCATGGAAGATATCGCCACGGCCGTTCACCAGTTCATCCTGCGCGAGTTTCTCCCCGGCGAGGACCCCGACGAGCTCACCGCTTCCACCCCGCTGATCACCGGCGGCATCCTCGACTCGATCCGCACCCTGAAGCTCGTCGTCTTCCTCGAGGAGAAATTCGGGATCAACATCGAGGCGCACGAGGCCGGTGTCGAGCATCTCGACTCCATCGGCCAGATCGCCGAGCTGATCGACTCCAAAAAGGCCGCCTGAGGCTGTCAAAGAATCGATTCCCGATGACAGATTCCAGATGGATATCAGTCTCAGGGCACCAAGGCATCCCCTGTCTGCAATCTTGAATAGGGGATCTTCCATCGAATTTGTTCGCAAACCTTGATCCTTCTGTCCGAGAAATCGCTCAGGATCTGACCCATCCCGAGCGATCGGGCCATCTCGACATTTCGCAAGCACGGCCTGGTCTTTCTCCAGTAGACGCCGGCCCCCGTCAGGCCGGCGATCGCTGTGTGACCGCGCCCTCGGTCCGAATCGATCACGCATTGGAGGAGCCGGCTCCAGCCAGGACTCCGAGCAACTTCACGCCCAGCGCATTTCCCGGAAGAATACCCACCCGCCACCGACGAATCACTTCCCGCGGGGCGATTGTCTGTCGCCCTCAGCCCGGATAACCTGGCGCTTCGCACCCGGAACGACCGGCGATCCACCACCACCAAAACGCGATCCTCCACGAAATGCCCACCTTCGTCGGTATCGACCTGGGGACGACCAACTCGGCGGTGGCCCACCGCGACGCCTACGGCCGCCCGTCGATCCTCGCCAATCGCGAGGGGCAGAACATCACGCCCTCGGTCGTCTACTTCGGCACCGACCCGCCCGCCGTCGGCCAGGAGGCCCGCGAATGGGCCCGGCTCGGCAACGATGAGATCGCCAGCTTCTTCAAGCCCCACATGGGCAACCCGCAATTCCAGCTCCAGTTCCAGGGCCGATCGTATTCCGCGACCGACCTCTCGAAGATTGTTTTGAAGCGGCTGAAGGTAGACGCCGAATCCAGGCTCGGCGACTCGATCGATCGCGCCGTCATCACCGTGCCCGCCTACTTCGCCGATCCTCAGCGCACCGCGACCATCGAGGCTGGAACCGCCGCCGGATTCCGCGTCCTCCGGATCATCAACGAGCCAACCGCCGCCGCGCTCGCCTACGGGATTCAAAAATCGGGCATCGAGGAGACCGTCCTGATCTACGACCTCGGCGGCGGGACGTTTGACGTTACCGTCGCCCGCGTCGCGCCGGACGCCATTCAGATCCTCTCGACGGCCGGCGACCACGACCTCGGCGGCAAGAACTGGGACGACCGGATCGCCACCTTCCTCGCCGAGCGGTTCGCCGCCGAGACCGGCCTCGACCCGCTCGACGACCCGATGATGCTCAACGAGGTCCTCGTCCGTAGCGAGCAGGCCAAGTGGACGCTCTCCGACCGCTCGACCGCCCGGATCACCCTTCAGCTTGGCACCGAGCGCAGGACATTCGAACTGGCGAGAACCGAGTTCGAAGCGATGACCTTCCTACTGATGGAGCGCACCCGAAGACTCACTGAGGAGGCCCTGGCCGAGGCCGGTTTGAACTGGCCGAAGCTCGACGGTGTCCTGCTCGTCGGCGGCTCGACCCGGATGCCGATGGTCCGCTCCTACGTTTCCGAGATGTCGGGCAAGCCGCCCCGCGCCGGGGTGAACGTCGACGAGGTCGTCGCCCTCGGCGCGGCGATTCAGGCAGCCATCGAGGTCGGCGAGCCCATCGGCGACGCCGTCCCTCGGTTCACCCTCGCTGGCTCGAAGGCCGCCCCGTCGGTCCCGGCGCGTCGTGTTGTCGATGTGATGTCGCACAGCCTCGGCACGGTCGCCGTGAGTCCGGATGGTTGTTCTTATGTAAACGACATCGTCATTCGGCGAAACGTCTCGATTCCAGCCGACGACGCCCGAACCTACTGGCACGCGACTCACGGCGGCGCCAACGATCGGCTAGAGGTTTACGTCACGCAGGGCGAGAGCCGGGCACCCATCGATTGCCACATCCTCGGCAAATATGTGTTCCGCGCGATCGAACCGACCGCCGAGGAGGTCGCGGTCGAGGTCCGTCTCTCCTACGACGCGAACGGCGTCGTGCAGGTCCGCGCCATCCAGCGCGAGACGGGACGCGAGCTTCCGATGACCGTCGAGCCTGTCCCCGACGATCTTTCGTGGCTGGCTGGCCCGCCCGTCGTGGCGTCGGAATCGGCCCTCGACCGTGAGCCCAAGCGCATTCGCGTCTTCCTCCTCGTGGATGCCTCGTCGAGCATGGCCGGCCCGCCGATGGAAGAGGCGCAATCGGCGGCCAGCGAGTTCCTCGCCCGATGCGACTTCACCACGACCGAGGTCGGTTTGATCTCGTTCTCCACGTCGGTGGCTCTACTGGCCTCGGCGACGAGCCACGTCCGCCGGCTCGAAGCGGCCATCCATCGGATCGAGACCGAGGGAAGCACCGATCTGACGGACGCCCTCGAAATGGCTCGCGGACAGCTCGTCGGCGACGATCGCCGGCGTTACATCGTCCTCCTGACCGACGGCTACCCCGACGCCCCGGAGAGCGCCGTCGAGCAGGCGGAGGCGGCGCGTCGATCGGGGATCGAGGTCGTTGCGATCGGGACGGGCGACGCCGACCGCGATTACCTCCGTCGCCTGGCGAGCCACGATCAGACCTCGATCTTCGCCCAGCGAGGGGAGCTGGTTCAGACATTCGGCCACATTGCCCGGGCGATTGCCGAGGGAGGGCGCTCGCTGCGCATCCTCGCATGACGTACCTCCCGCCGCCGATCCCGTCGCCCGCCCGCGCGACGCGGGCAAATCTGCGACACGCCTACGACCTCGGCCTCGCCGGCGCACTCGGCGGGCTCTTTGGGCTCTATCTCTACGTCGAGGGGGTCCGGGCCGAATCGGTTTACATCCGTGACGCGATGGCCGGGCTGCTCATCGGCGGATCGCTGGGGTTCTTCCTCAACGCGTATGGTCCGTTCCGCGATCGGGCCTGGATCAAGCTTAGCCGATCGGTCGCGACGGGTACTCCGGCCGCGGCGGTCGGCGGCGCTCTTGGGCTGGTCGCGGGTGAGCTGGTGATCGGAATCGTGCAGGGCGGTTTGATCGGACGGGCGGCGTCGTGGGCCGTGCTCGGGCTCGGAATCGGGCTGGGGCAGGGGATCGCCGATCGATCGCGCGACCGCCTCGTTTTCGGCCTGATCGGCGGCGGTCTGGGAGGATTTCTCGGCGGACTCGTCTTCGAGTGGCTCCGCCTCACCACCGGAAACCGACCCGACCTCGTCCAGGCGCCGGGGATGGTGATCCTGGGCGCCGGGCTGGGAACCTCCCTGGCTCTCGTCGAGCAGGCCCTCCGCCGCGCCTGGGTCCAGATCCAGAGCGGACGGCAAGAAGGGCGCATCTACCTCCTCTCGCCTTCGGTCTCGCGTCTCGGTCTCGACGAGCGGGCCGAGGTCGGGATCTTCGGCGATCCCTCCGTGGCTCGCCGACACGCCGAGATCGCGGCGACCGCCCAAGGCTATCTCCTTCGCGACCTCGCCGGCGCCGGGACGACACGAGTCAACGGAGCTGTGATCGCGGGCGACCATCCCCTGCGCGACGGCGACCGGATCGAGCTGGGCCGGACCTGGCTCGTCTTCCGACATCGTTGAAAGGCGGAATCCATGCCCTCGACACCCGAGACGAACGGACGACCGGCCGGATGGTCGCTGGAAATCGTTCGCGGTCGCGAGGTCGGGAAGCGGCTCGACCTCGAAGGCCCCGCGATCGTCCTCGGAAACGCGATCGACGGCGCCCCGGGGATCGACCTTCGCGATCAGGAAGGCGCCTCCCCACGCCGGATGGCCGGACGGCAGGCAATGATCGAATCAAGGCATTCCGGTCTTGCGATCCGCGATCTCGACTCTCCCGGCGGGACGTTCGTCAACCGACGCCGCCTCCTCGCCGGCCAGTCGCTCGCGATCGCGCCGGGCGACGAGATCCAGGTCGGCGGCGTTTTGCTCCGGGTGCTGGCGCCGGCCTCGGCCCCGCCGCCGATCCCGGCCACGACGGGACGCCTCTCCGAGCCGTTCACGATCGCCGGCTCCGTCGTCGGCCGGACGTGGGACGACGTCCTCACCCTCGCCGCGAACCGATGGGACAACCTCCGCGACGAGTTGACGTCCGGCAGGCTGGAATCGTACCTCCGACGGATCGGCCGTCCCGACCTGCTCCCGTCCCGTCAGATCGGAGACCCCGACGATCGCCTCGACGAGTGGCTCGGGCGGATTCCCGCCTCGCAATCGAGCGCCCCCGAGCTGGACGTCCATCCCGAGAGCCTCGAAGTCCCCCCGGCGGCCGGGACGACCCGGCACCTCCTCCGGATCACCAACGTCGGCTATCGGCGGCTCCGGACCTCGGCCCGGGTCGAGCCGGCCGGGATCGGGTGGATCCGGCTCGACGGCCGACCGATCCTCACGATCGACCGATCCGATCTGGCGGTCGAGATCGATCGGCCCGAGTCCGTGCCTGGGATGGTGGAAATCGTCCTGGAATCCAGCGGCGGAACGCGTCGCATCCCGATTCGGTTCCGCGCGGCGACGTCTCCGCCGGACCTTCCCGAATCCGTCCCGTCCGGGCGGGAATGGCCCCAGACGATCGCCCGGACGCGGCCCCTGGCGCGGGTGGGATTGGCCCTCGCGATCGGCCTGGCGATCCCATTACTGGTTTGGGTTTCGGGGCCAGGACTGCCGGCTCTCGCGGCGATCGTCGCGGCGATGGCCTCGGTGGTGGGCCTGGTCGCGGGATGGCGGCGGGCCCAAAACCTCATCGACACGGCCGCCGCGGGAGTCGCCTCGGCGATGGCCGGCGTGATGGCCTCGGCGGTCCTCCACGCCGCGACCCGATCGGTCGACCTTACCCTCGGATCGTGGACGTCCTCGACGTTCGCCTCGATGCTCGCCTGGGCGATCCTCGGCGCCTCGGCCGCCGGTCTCTCGTGCCTGATCCTGCCATTCCGCGAGGAGACGACCCAATGATCGCAACCACCCTGGCGATCCTCGCCCTGGCCGCGGCCCCGGATTCCCCGGCCTCGCCGGAAGTTCGCGTCTCGGGCGTTCGCGAGCAGGATTTCCCCCGGATCGCGATCCAGTTCGAGCTGGTCCGACCCGATGGATCCCACGTCCGGGACGCCCGGCGCGAGGAGTTCCAGGTCGAGGAAGAAGGACGACCGGTCGCCATCGACGACTTCCAGGCCCCCGTCACCACCGAGCAAATCCCGACGACGCTCGTCCTGGTCCTCGACCGGAGCGGGAGCATGATGAACGAGGACAGGATCGGCGGCCTGAAGCGCGCCGTCTCGGCGTTCCTGTCGCGGCTCCCGGCTGGCTCTCGGGTCGCGGTGATCGCGTTTGGTTCCGAGGTGGAGGAGCTCTCGCCGTTCACCACCGACTTCGAAAGCCTGGAAGACCAGGTTCACGCCCTTCGCGCCCGCGGCGCGACCCGGTTTTACGACGCCGTTGACCGCGCCTTGCGGATGTTACAGGACGAACCTGGCCGAAGGGCCGTCCTGGCTCTCACCGACGGCGAGGACACGGATAGTCAGGACGCCAACCTCGATTCCCTGATCGCGACCTCTCGGCGCCTCGGCCTGCCGGTCTATACCCTGGGCCTGGGCAACGAGCGTCGGATCCGCGCCGACGACCTTCGGCAACTCGCCGAGGCGACCCGCGCCCGGTACTTCCCCGCGCGTCGGGCCGACGAGCTGACTGCCATTTACGAGCAAATCGCCGAGCGAATCGGCTCGACCTACCTCCTCGCCTACCGGACCGACCGTCCCGTTCCGGATGGAACCCTCCGACCCATCCAGATCGCTTATCGCCAGGGCGTCTCGGCGGGAAAGACGGCCGTTTTCATCCCGGGAATGGTCGTTCCCGTGGGCGGATGGTCGCCGATCTTCCTGGCCCTCGCGGCCACGCTGGCCGCGCTGGGCCTGTTGCCCCGCCGGAGGTCCCGCTCGCCGGCCTCTCCCTCGCCGTGTAGCGGATCCACGCCCGAGAAGGTTACTCTGTCAGGATGAGAACCCGTCAGGCAATGTCCCCAGATCCCGGCGCGATTTTTGCTGGCAGATCGGGCACGACGCCCGATGCTGCCGCGTTCGACCGTTCGGGTGGTGGGAACGGGGGGGAGAGGTCGGCGTGCCAGTCGCGAGGACGCCGACGGGCCCGGTATCGGAATCCAACCACGATGAAGTATGTCATTAAGCTTTACATCACCGGCCAGACCCCGCGATCGCTTCGGGCCATCGAGAACCTGCGGCGGATTTGCGACACGGAACTCGACGATCAGTACGAGCTGGTTGTGATCGATGTGCTGGAGCGGCCCCAGCTTGCCGAGGACGAGAAGATCCTGGCGACCCCCACGGTGGTGAAGGAATTGCCGCCGCCGATCCGCCGGATCATCGGCGATCTTTCGGACACCGAGCGGGTTCTTCTTGGCCTGGACCTCTGGTCTTCGCAGGTTTAGCGCGTCTGCCGCGACATCTCTTCCGGACTGGATGCCCTGGCCTGTCGCGGCAGGTCTTCTGTAAGAGCCGAGACCCTCGCTGAACATGACGCCCGAACCTTCGCCGAGTCACGCGAATCCTCCATCTCCGCCGCCCGGGGCGAGCGAGGCTCGCTTCCGAAAGCTCATCGAGAGCAATGCCGACGGCATGCTGGTGGTCCGTCCCGACGGAACCATCCGCTTCGCCAACCCGGCGGCGACCTCGCTGCTCAATCGCCCCGCCGCCGAACTGGTCGGACAGTTCTTCGGCATCCCGATCCTCGCCGGTGAGACCACCGAGATCGACCTTCCGTTCCGCGACGGTAAGGTCGTCGTCGTGGAGATGCGGGTGGTCGAGACCGAGTGGGAGGGTGAGCCCGCGCTCCTCGCCTCGCTCCGCGACATCAGCGACCGCAAGATTCTGGAGGAGGAGCTTCGCCAGAAGATCGCCGAGCTGGCCGTCGCCGATCAGCGGAAGGACGAGTTCCTGGCGATGCTCTCGCACGAGCTGCGCAACCCGCTCGCGCCGATCCTCAACGCCGTCCACATCATGCGGCTTCGCGGCGACGATCAGGTCCTCCGCGAGCGGATGCGCGACGTCGTCGAGCAACAGGTCCGCTGCATGGCCCGACTGGTCGACGACCTGCTCGACGTCTCTCGAATCACGCGCGGCAAGATCCAGCTTCGGCTCGAACCGGTGAGCGTCACGGCGCTGATTCAGCGGTCGATCGAGACCGTTCGGACCCACCTCGCCGCCAAGTCGCACGAGCTGCACGTCACGCTCCCGGATGAGCCCGTTCGCATCTGGGCCGACCCCGTCCGGCTCGAACAGGTGATGAATAACCTTTTGAACAACGCCGTCAAGTACACCGACAAGGGCGGGCGCATTGACGTCGCCGCCGAGGTGGATGGCGACGACGTGGCGATCCGGGTCAAGGACGACGGCATCGGCATCGATCGCGAGATGCAGGAGGCAATCTTCGGCCTGTTTACCCAGGTTGACCATTCCCTGGCCCGCTCGCAGGGGGGCCTCGGTATCGGACTGACCCTGGCGCGCAACCTCGTCCAGATGCACCACGGCTCCCTCGTCGCGCGCAGTGAGGGACCGGGACGAGGGAGCGAGTTCGTCGTCCGGCTCCCGATCTCGAAGGAGCCCATCAAGGCCGACGTTCCGCCGCCGCCTCCTCCACTGCCGACCCCGGGCGCCTCGCGCAGGGTGCTGGTGGTCGACGACAATATTCCCTCGGCCGACAGTCTGAGCCTGATCATCAAGCTCTGGGGCCACGAATGCCGGGTCGCGCATTCGGGGCCCGACGCCCTGGAAGAGGCCGCCGTCTTCCGTCCCAACGTCATCCTGCTCGACATCGGCCTGCCCGGCATGGACGGTTACCAGGTCGCCCGGGAGTTCCGTGGCCGACCCGGCACGGCGGATGTCGTCCTGATCGCGATGACCGGCTACGGCCGCGACGAGGACCGCCGACGCACCCGAGCGGCCGGTTTCAACGAACACCTTGTCAAACCGCTCGACCTCGACGACCTCGAGCGCCTGCTCGCCCACATCGGCGAGCCGGGTGGGCTCGGCCATCCCTCGACGCGATCCTGACGGTTCGCCTTACCTCGCCGGCTCGCCCGCCGGCATCATCGGTGCCCGGCCGATCGCCCGATGGAGCCGGAACTGCGCCCGGTTGTACGCCAGAACCGCGGTGAGGTAATCGGTCCGCGAGAACGCCAGCGCCTGGATCGGCTGAAGAACCTCGATCGGCCGGGTGGCGCCGGGAAGTCCGCCGCCGCCCCGGATGTTTGTCATGTTCAGATGAAGCGACTCCACCGCCTCGGCGACCGACTCGCGTGCATCCTCCATCGAGTCGGCCGCGGCCCGGCGCGCCTTGTACGCGGCGACAACGTCCGCGGCCACCTGGGCCTGAATCCGCAAGAAATCGATGTCGGCCGTGTGCCGGCCCGCGTGTGCCTGCCGGATCACGCCTCGGTCGATCAGCCCAAGACCGCGGAGGTCCCAGAATAAACTGGCGGCAAGGTCGCCCCGACTGCTGAAGTTCCCAAAGTACGACCCCATCCCTCCCCCAAATCCACCGCCCGCATACGAGACCGCCAGCGACGGGACAAACGGCCGCAATCTCGCCTGCCTGAGCCGATAAATCGACGCCTCGACCAGTTCTCGCGCTTGCAAAAGCTCGGGCCGGCCTCGCCATGCCTGCGTGATCAGATCGTCGAGTGTGCAGTCGTCGGCGACCGGTCGATAGACGGTCTCCGCGGGCTCGGCCGGTGCCACCACCACGTGCGGATCGATCAGGAGCGGACGGACCAGGTTGGCCGAGGCGACCTCCAGTTGGCCGACCGCCATCCGGATCGATCGTTTCCTGCTTCGCAATTCCGCCAGAATCCGGCGATGATCGGCTTCAAGCCCAGCGCCCGATTTC
Organism: Planctomycetales bacterium; assembly: GCA_027449865.1. Classification (GTDB taxonomy): domain Bacteria; phylum Planctomycetota; class Planctomycetia; order Isosphaerales; family Isosphaeraceae; genus JAKAUH01. The sequence continues at coordinate 19,988 of DAIDKV010000229.1, read as the reverse complement.
ACGAAGCTCCCGGTGATCTCGGCGAGAGACTCCGCATTTCCGGCGGCTTCCCGAGCGATCTGAAGGATTCCAGCGGCCTGCTGAAGGTCGAAGTATCCCTCCGCCGCGCCGAGGATCGCGTCGTTCGTCGCGGCGGCCACTCCCGCCCGGTTCGCGGCGATCGTCCGCTTCGCGACCTTCACCGCGAAGATCGCGTCGGAGATCCGGAGCGTTCCGCTCAGGCTGTTCAGCGCTGGGAAGCCCGAACCCGGCGGCGCCGCGGGAAAGCTGTTGGCGAGTGTCGCCGTTGAACTCAACGAGAGCGACCCTCGGCTCACCGTGATCACCTTCCCGTTGATCTCCTGCACCTGCCCGTCGAGCCGATAATACGTCGGCCCGGTGAAGAGGCTCGGCAACCAGAGCCCGCGCGCCTGGTCGAGGCCGCCGACGGCGTGCAGAACCTGCTGCCGCGCCGTCGCGATATCCAGGTCGCGCGCCCCGGCCAGCCGGAGCACATTGGCAAGGTCGATCGGCTGCACTTCCTGGCCATCAAGGATCGGGAAGCCCGGCCCCTCGGCGGTCGAGGGGATCTCCGGCGATCGGGCCGACTCGGGCAGCGCCGGGATCGCCGGCATCCGGCCCGCCGGCGCCGGCGTTCCGAGCCGGACCGCCGTCGGCGTCGTCGGATGCTCCTGCCCGCGTACCATCAAGGGCAAGATGGCCGCGAGCCACACCGATCCCAGGCAAATCCTCATCGAGAGTCTCACGGATCGTCCCTCCTGGACACCCATCCGAACCCGCGACCGATCGGCGCCGGTGCTTTCCAGGATCGGCCGATATCGGAGGCCGACATCAGCGGTCGTGCCGCCGAGTCCGTCCGCGAGGGTCGAGAAGGTCGCGCGACCCTCGCAATCGTCAGGGTTTCGCGCCTGGTGGCGGTCCATTCACCTGCACGGGCTGACCCTCGGTCAGCGAGCCGGCGCCGGCCTTCACCACCTGGTCCGAGGCCGAGAGCCCGCCAAGAATCTCGGTGTAAGTTCCGTCGCTGAGCCCCGTTTGCACGGGTCGACGGCGCGCCTTCCCCTCGACGACGACCAGGCAAGCATCCTCGCCCGACTCGCTCACCACGGCCGAGACCGGCACGCAAAGCACGTCGGCCCGCTCCTCGACGAGAACCGTGGCGTACGCGTAGAGCCCCGGCTGAAGCCGCCCGTCGGGATTCGGTACATCGATCTCCACGCGAAGCGTTCGCGCCTTCGGGTCGATCGCCCACGAGGTCCGCGTGACCTTCGCCCGGATCGTCTGACCGCGAATCGCCTGGATTCGGATCGTCGCCGGATCACCGGGCTGAACGTCGTGCGCGAAGACCTCGGGGACATCCACCCGAATCGTGAGCAGGTCCGACCGCGCCACGACAAACAGCGGCCGACGATCGGCGCCCGGCTGCGTCAGATCGCCGGTATTGATGTGCCGTTCGGTGACGATCCCATCAAAGGGTGCGACGATCCGGGCGTATCCGAGCATGGCCGAGGCACGTCCGGCCTCCTCTCGGGCGACGTCGACGGCGGCGGCGGACGAGCCCAGGTCGGACCGGGCGCGATCGAGCCCCGCGCGGGCCTGGATCACGGCCGCCTCGGCCGACCGGACCTGCGCCTGAGACTCCTCGACGGCCGCCTCGGCCGAGCGGAGCTTGTTCCGGGTCTCGTCGAGCAGGCTCCCTGTTTGAGCCTTGGCCTCGAAAAGCTGCGTGACGCGGCGATGCTCCGACTCCCACCGATCGAAGTCGGCCGACGCTCGACCGATCCCCGCGCGTTCCTCGGCGAGCTTCGCATCGGCCGCCTTGACGTCGGCCTCGGCCACCTCGACAGCCGCCTCCGCCTGGCGCCGATCGGCCTCCGCCCGCGCGACCGCTGCCCGCTTTTGCCGGAGATCGGCATCCATCTCTGGCACCGAAAGCTCCGCCAGAAGCTGCCCCTTCTTCACGAGATCGCCGATATTGGCCGTCCATCGGTTCACATATCCGGAAATCTTCGCATGAATCGCGGTCGTCTCGAACCCCTCAAGCTGTCCTGGCTCGCCGACGCTCCTCCGGATCGTCTGCCGGGCAGGCGGAACGACCTCAACCTGACGGATCGCCGCCGTCGCGGAGGAGGGCGGCCGATCCTCGCCGCCTGGCTCGCAGCCCGCGATCATCGGTCCAACAGCGAGCAGGGCAACGCCCAGCACCCGCCCCGCGCCGATCGAAACCGCCTCTCGCTTCGAAGTCCATCCGTTCACAGCCTCGCCATCGTGGTGCGGGCTCTCCGGATCATCGGGATCGATCGATGTCGACTCGCGCGAGGCGCCCGCCTGAACGGCCACGAAGACGGTCGGCAGCACAAAAAGCGTGGCGATCGTCGCGGCGACCAGCCCGCCGATCACCGCCCGGCCCAGCGGGGCGATCTGCTCGCCGCCCTCGCCGAGCCCGACCGCCATCGGGATCATCCCCGCGATCATCGCGAGGCTCGTCATCAAAATCGGTCGAAGCCGTCCGCGTGCCCCCTCCACGGCCGCCTCGCCCGCACTCGACACCCGCTCGCGGCGATGCCCCTCGGCGAACGTCACCAGCAAAATCGCGTTCGCCACCGCCACCCCGATCGCCATGATGGAACCCATGAACGATTGAAGATTGATCGTCGTCCCCGTCAGAAACAGCATCAGGACCACCCCCGCGATCACCGCAGGCGCCGTGGAGATCACGATCAGGGCGAGCCGGACCGACTGGAAGCTGGCCGTCAGCAGAAGCACAATCACCACGATCGACATGACGAGCCCGACCCCGAGCCCCGAGAGGATCTCCCGCATCGGCTGGACCTGTCCCCGGATCGCAACCGTCACTCCCCTCGGCGGTTCTCCGGCCGCCCGAATCGCCCGCTCGACCCGCGCCGCGACCCTCCCCAGGTCCTCGCCGCCGATGTTCGCCATCAGGCTGACGGTCCTTTTCATGTTATACCGATCATATTCACCAGGCATGATCCCTGGGCGAACCTCCGCGACGTCGCGTAGCAAGAGCTGGCGATCGAGGCCGGGCTTCTGGATGGGAACCGTCTCGACGCGCTCGATCGAGTCCATGATCTGATAGGGAATCTCGACCTGCACCTGGTAGCCGATTCCGGTCTTCGGGTCGGGCCAGTAGTTCGGGACGACGAACCGGCTCGACGACGTCGCCGCGACGACCGACCGCGCCACGTCCTCGGCCGTCACGCCCGAGAGCCCCGCGCGCTCGCGATCCACATCGATTCGGATCGTCGGATAATCCAGCGATTGGCCGTAATGCAGGTCGCGCAGCGATCCGATCTTCTGAAGCTCGGCGCGGATTTTCTCCGCGTGGGCCCGGTCGTCGTCGAGGTTCGAGCCCGTCACGGCGACCTCGATCGGCGTCGGTGATCCGAAGCTCATCACCTCGCTGACGATGTCCGCCGGCTCGAACGAGAGCCGGACATCCGGCATCCGCTCGCCCAGCTCGCGCCTCAATCGCTCCTGCAACCCTCCGATATCGATCCCCGACCTGCTCCGGAGCGCCACGCGAAGGATCGCCTCCTCGGGACCGCCGGTCCACTGGTAAATCGCATTGATCGGGTAGCTCGACGGGATCAGCCCGACGTATCCGATCGAGATCGAAACATTCTCTCGACCGACGATCTCCTGGATCGTGTCAAGCGCCGATATGGCCAGTCGCTCGGTCTCCTCGTAGCGGGTTCCGGTCGGAGCCCGCATCCGAAGCTGGAACCGCTGGGCGTCGACTTTCGGAAAGATCTCCAGCCCCAGCGTTCGACCGACCAGGACGATGACGGCGAGGCTCCCGGCCAGGTAGGCCGGGACGATCAGCCATCGCCATTTTACCGAGATCCCCACCGCGCGGCCGAAGGCGTCGCGCATCCGGTCGAAGACCGATCGACCTGTGTGAGCGCTCGGATGATGGTGTCGCAGGAGCCAGGTGGAGAGCACCGGGACGAACGTGCTGGAGAGCAGGTACGAGGCGACCATCGAGAACCCGACCGCCAGCGAAAGCGGGACAAAAAGCGCCCGCGCCGAGCCCTGCATGAAGAACGAGGGCAGAAAAACGGCCAGCACGCAGAGCATCGCCAGCAGGCGAGGGACGGCCGTCTGATGATTCCCGCGCCGGACCGCGCGGGCCACCGAGGGCGTCGATTCGAGCTGGTGATGGATGTTCTCCACCTCAACCGTCGATTCGTCGACCAGAATACCGATCGCCAGGGCGAGGCCGCCGAGGGTCATGATGTTGATCGTCTGACCGGTCAGCCAGAGCGCGACAATCGCGCCGCAGAGGGCGAACGGGATATTCAGGACGACCACGATCACGCTCCGCCAGTCGCGGAGGAAGATCAAAACCATCAACCCGGTGAGTACCGCGCCCATGAGTCCCTCGGTCGCGACCCCTCGTATCGCCCGGGTTACGGTCGGCGACTGATCGAACTCGAAGCTGACCTTGATGTCGTCGGGCAAGACGGCCTGCATCCCGGGAAGGGCTTCCTTGACGGTCTGGACGACGGAGAGCGTCGAGGCATCCGCGCGCTTGGTTACGAGAATATAAACAGCCCGCCGGCCGTTCACGAGGGCCGATCCGGTGGGGATGTCGGAGGCGTCGTGAACGGTCGCGACGTCGCGGAGGTAGACGGTCGGATCCTGGCCGGGTCGGATCGGGATCGTCTCCAGGTCGCGCGCCTGTTTGACGAGCGCATTGATCGGAACGATCGGCATCATCTTGCCGATTCGGACATTCCCCGAGGGCGAGATCGCGTTGCCGGCCTCGAGCGCCGAGATGACCTCGTCGGGCGACATCTGGTAGGCGCGAAGCCGGTCGGGATCGAGCCGGACGACGACCGTCCGCTGGTTTCCGCCGAACGGCGGCGGCGCCGAGACCCCGGGCAGGCTGGCGAACATCGGCCGGACCTTGAAGAGCGCCTGGTCCTGGATCTCGCCGATGGTCCGGGTCTCACTCGACAGGACGAGATACCCGACGGGGACGCTCCCGGTATCGAACCGGGTGACGAACGGCGAAACCGTGTTCGGCGGCATGAAGGCCCGCGCCCGGGTGACGTAGCCGATGGTTTCCGCCATCGCCTGCGCCATGTTCGTCCCGGGGTGGAACGTCAGCTTCATGATCGCCATCCCCTGAACGTTCCTGCTCTCGACGTGATGAATCCCGTTGATGTAGAGAAAATGATATTCGTAATAATTAGTGAGAAGCCCTTCCATCTGCGCGGGATCCATCCCGCCATAGGGCTGGCAAACGTAGACGACCGGCAGATTCAGGCTGGGAAAGATATCGATCGACATCCGGGCGACGGCCAGCGCACCGAAAAGGGCGACGCCGATCACGGCGACCATCACGGTCATCGGCCGCCGCATCGCGAAGACGATCGGGTTCATGGGGTCATCGAATCCAGGTGAAGAAAGGGGTTGGAGCGACTCGGGGCTTTCCCATCACTGAGAAAACGCGGCCGGGCTCCGAGTCTTCGAGGGGCCCATCCACGTTTCCTCAGAAAGGGAACACCAGAGGTCAATCGCGGTTCCCCTCGGGTCGTCGGATCGAGGGGGTCGGAGGGTCGTCGTGCAGCACTTCCTTGACCAGTTCGCGGAGCCGGGCCTTGGTCTCCTCGAGCGCTTTTTCGCCCTCGGGCGTCGCTCGATAGTACTTCCTGCGCTTCCCATCGACGATCTCGGCATGAGCCGAGAGATAGCCGGCCTCTTCGAGCTGGTGCAGGATCGGATAAAGCGTTCCCGGTCCGACCTCATAACCGTGTCGTCCGAGTTCCTCCATCATCTCGACCCCAAAAACGGGCTCCTTCACGGCGTGATAGAGCACGTGCATCCGGACGAACCCGCCGAAGAACATCTTCACGAGCAGTTCGCTCACGACTTTGGCACTCCGATATTGGCTTTCAATATTAACCGTGTGGTCTCCGCGGTCGCAAGGCAGTCGATGGAGGCCGCATGTCGCATCGTAGCGATTGCGGAAAACTGATGAGACGTACCCCTGCCGGATAGTCGTCTTTTTCGTCCTTTCGCCCTTTCGCGTTTTCGTGATCGAATTCCGGCCCTGCTCATTGAAGGACCGCGAAATCGCTAAAGGAACGGGACACTCCTGGCCCGTCTCTTTTCCCGGAACGCAAAACCCTTGCGGCCCGGATCCGACGTCGCTACAGTGCCGATGGAGAGTCGATGACAAGTGTAGGGCGAATTCGGTAGGGTGTGGGTCGGATTGAGGAGGGCCAATCGATGTCCAGGCAAGGCGGGATGTCGGACCGGGCGGGCTGGTTCGTCGTGATGTCGGCCGTGATGCTCGCTGGGGCGGTTGCGAGGTCCGACGAGCCGGTTCAGGGAGCGAAACCCGCGATCCTCCGCGGCCGGGTGGTCGACGAGTCGGGCGCCCCGCTGGCGGATGTTCGGGTCCGGGTCGCGATCCCGGCGACCGACATGCGATTCCTTGGGACGGATGTGACATCGGTCGTCCGTGAAGGCTTCCCAAAGCCTCGCGAGATTCGCGAGGCCCGGACCGACGCCGGCGGCGACTATCATCTGGAGATCGCCGGGCTGAACGGTTCCGAGACGGTCTCGATCGACGCGAGCAAGCCCGGATATCGCCGACTGGTCGGGACCTTGATGCAGGGCGGCGATGCCCGCCGCGTCAAGCTCCGCCCGGGCGCCGACGTGGCGGCCGACCTGGCCCTCAAGCCTTCGTCGTTCGTCACCGGAGTGGTGGTCGACGACCGGGGGAGACCGATCCCAGGCGTGGAAATCTCCGCCAGGGCGCTCTTCAACCGGGCCTCGGGAGGGGTCGAGGTGACCCGGAGCCGGGGGGACGGCACCTTCGAGCTGTTCAACTATCCTCAAAAGGCCGATGGCTTCGGCGTCGGGACGGTGAAGGGACGGATCTTCTTCCAGCACCCCGACCACATCGACACCCGGATCGATGATCTCTACTCGCTCGCGCCCGAGGCGAGGCAGAAGCTCCGGGTTGTCCTCCCGATCGGCTGCAAGCTCGCGGGGACGGTCGTCGACGCCGACGGCAAGCCGGTCGCCGGCGCGACAGTCCGGTTCACCCGCAAGGACGACTCCCACTCCAAAACCGTCCTCTCCGACGCACAGGGCCGGTTCGTCGTCCGGGGCCTGAGCCCGGGGCTCACGCGGATCTGGGCCCGATCGATGGCGATCCACCAGCGCGGCGAGATGCCGATCGCCCTCAAGGGCGACAGGGAAGGTCTCCAGCTCCGGCTGAAGCCGATGGGCCTGCCGGCCGATCCGGGTGCGGTCGAGGTGCTCGGCATGAAGCTCGCCGACGTGACGCCCGCGCTCAAGGACGCCTACGACCTCTTCAATGACAGGGGCGCCCTGATCCTCGATACCGGTCGCGACTTCCACCGTCTGGCCATCGGTCAAATCTCCGAGGGCGATGTCTTCTGGATGGTCGGGCAGAAGCGAATCGGGAGCGTCCGCGAGTTCGTCGACCGGCTCCTGGCCGAGGTCGGCGGTCCGAAATCCGAGGGTGGCCAGGTCCGGATCGTCTACACCTTCGACCGGCCCGACGCCATGGGCACGAACACCCAGGGCATGAAGATCACGAAGGCCGACGTCGAGCAATTGCGGCGGCTCGCCGACCGCCTGAATCCCGACGGTCCACGATGAGGCCGGTGAAAATCGTCGTGTACGGACATGCCAGTCGGGTGGGCTCGGCCCCCTGAGAGAAGCGAACGGAAGGCAGGAACCCACGACGGTACTGAGCATGTCCGAAGACTCCATCCGAGCCGGTTTGTGCGGCTCAAACGAAGCCTCGCCCTCTCGAAAGACCGGTCAAACCGAATACGTATGGTTCAAGGGGGTATGGACATGCGGCGTTTCCGTTACGGGCTTACCACTCTATTTCTACTCGTCAATCTTCCCGTCATCGTTTCGCTTCCTGCCCTCGGCCAGACTCCGAAGCAGCGCCCTGATTCCCCTGCGCAACGAGGTCCGATCAATCCCACGAACTCCAAGGCATCTCTCGGCACGAGCTTCCATGCGGCGGATGGGGAATACGAGGCCCACTTCCGTCGGTACTTGAAAGCCTTTCGCGAGGCGAAGACCGATCTCCAGAAGCGCGATGCCGTTTTGATCGCTCCGGACAGGCTCGCCTTTTCGCGGCGATTCGAGCGGCTCGCCGAGGAGGACCCGAAAGACCCCGTCGCGCTGGAGGCGTTTTGCCGGGCCTTTCAGCTCGCCGCCCAGGCGCGGCTGCCGATGCGAGGGAAGCGGACGGCCGAGGAATTCCTCCGAGAGCAGCAGCGGTTGAAGGGCCGGATTATCGAACGGCTCCAGCGGGATTTCCTCCTCGATCCGAGGCTGAAGGATCACATCTCGCAGATGGGACTGGAAACCGGCGGGGCCGAGGCGGAATCCTTCGTGCGCCAGGTCCTCGCTCGGAACCCCGATCGCACGGTCCAGGGACTCGCCTACTCGCTCCTGGCCAGCACGATGTCGTTGATGGTCGAGGAACAGGAATTCTTCAGGAAGAATCCGGATCTCGCGCAGGAATTCGAGTCGCGCTACGGTCCTGCCGCGCTCGCCTGGGTCCGTTCCCACGATCCTGCTGCCGCCGAGGCCGAGGCTGTGGCGCTCCACGAACGCGTGCTCGCGCGCTACGCCAACGTTCGGCTCTACCCAGCGTATCCCGAGGATCAGCGGACCATCGAGCGCTCCTCAAGAGTCTGGCTGGAGAGCCGTCGAAATCTGGGCGTTGGTAGGGTCGCCCCGGAGATTGAAGGCAAGGACGTCGATGGCCATCCCATCAAGAAACTCAGCGATTACCGGGGCAAGGTTGTGGTCCTGGTCTTCTGGGCCTCGTGGTGTGGACCTTGTATGAGCGAAGTGCCATTCGAGCGCGAGCTTGTGAAGTCCATGGCTGGGCGACCCTTTGTCCTGGTCGGGGTGAACCTCGACTACACCGCTCAGAATGCCAGGTCCGCGATCAAAAAGGAGTCGATCTCCTGGCCGAACTGGTACGACGGCGATCCGCGTACAATCCCGCCGATCATGGACCGCTACAAGGTCCTCGGCATCCCGGCCGTCTTCCTGATCGATCAGGAAGGCGTGATCCGGGCCCGGGACCTCCGCGGGCGAGCGCTGAGAGACATGGTCGAGAAACTCGTCAAAGCCCATGAGAAAAGGACGGCCGTTCCTGCCGACTCCTCACCCCGATAACGTGGCCGGAACAGCTCGCAGACCGACTCGATGGCTTCGTGTTGAGAGTCGAGGTTCGGTTCGAAGTAAAGTTTTATGAGAAGGATAATTGGTGTCAGTCCGATTTACGCACCTGTGCGAGGAAAATTGAACTCAGACCATTTATCTTTAAATGACACTATTTGTCTTCCCGCCTTCGAGCGTCTGGATTCTCGCCCAGCGCCGGCGTCTGACCCAGTAGAAGAGGATCGGGAGCAACAGGTCGATGACCTCGTCGGCGACGAGGATGCCGCCCAGTACGGGAGCGGCCATCGGACGAATGATCTCCGAGGCCACGCCATCCGACCAGAGCATCGGCGCCAGACCAAGAACCACGGTACCCTCGGTCAGCAGTTTTGGCCGGAGTCGGTGGACGGCTCCGTTCAGGACGGCCTGGCGCAGGTTGTCGAGGCTCATGGTTTCCAGGCCGCCGGCTCGGTCGATGGCCTCGCGCAGGTAGACCAGCATGATGATTCCGGTCGATGTGGCCATGCCGAAGCAGGCAATGTAGCCGACCCAGACGGTCGTCGACAGCTTCAGGTCGAGGAACCACTGAAAGAACAGCCCTCCGGCGATCGCGCCTGGGACGGCCGTCATCATCATCAGAGCGTCGGCGACATCGCGGTAGGTCCAGTAGAGGATTGTGAAGATCAGCGCGATCACGACCGGCACGACGACGATCAGCGTCCGACGCGCCCGAAGTGCATGTTCGAACGGACCGGTCCACTCCAGGTAGACGCCCTCCGGCAGTTGGGTTTCTCGACGAACGACCTCGCGGGCCTCGGCGACCAGGTCGGCGGCGTCGCGATCGCGGACGCCCAGGCGGACGTAGTTTCGGAGCAGTCCGTCTTCCCCCTTGATCGTGGCGGGGCCCTCAACCACGCGGATGTCGGCGACCTCGGCCAGCGGAACCGCCCGCGTCGTGGGGGCACGGGGATCGATGCCGGTCGAGTATGGGGTGGGCTTCGGCCCGAGGGATCGACTGTGTGAGGTGACCATGAGGTTGCCGATCGATTCCTCATCGGCGCGGAGCGCCCTCGGAAAGCGCACCACGACCGGGTGCCGCTCACGTCCCTCAACGGTCGATGTCACCGTTTTTCCGGCCATCGCGATCTCGATCAGTTCGTGGACCTCGCCCGCGCGGACGCCCAGGCGCGCGGCCCGCTCGCGATCGAGCCGGATCTCAACGTACGGCTTGCCGCGCAACGGGTCGGCCACCACGTCGACAGCCCCGCGCACTCGCTTGACCACGCGGGCGACCTCCTCCGAGGCTCGGACGACGTCTTCCAGATTTTGGCCGAGAACCCGGATTCCGATCGGCGTGTTGACACCCGTGGCAAGCATGTCGACCCGGTTCTGGATCGGTCGCGTCCAGACGTTCGTCCAGCCTGGCATCGGCACGGCCGCATCCAGCTCGCCGCCGAAGCCGGTCAGTTCGTCACGATCGACCTGCCAGAGCATCAGTCGGCGCCCGAATCGTTCGGCGTGCTCGCGACGGATCGCCTCGAGTTTCGGCTCCGGCTCAACCTGCGGTGTCGAGGCCGTTCCTCCCGCGTGATGATGATGACCGCCCGGTGATGATGCCGATCGCTCCATCGCGGCGAGGGCCGCCTCAACCGACGCGGCGCGCGCCTGGACCGAGGCCGCGTGGTGTGCCGAGACGTCCGGGTCGAGGATCGTGACCCGGTCGAGCAGGCGGTCCATCGCCAGCCTGGTGAAGATCGGCGCGGCCCGGGCGAGCAGCTCGACGTCGAGCCTCGCGACGTGCCCCCGCCAAAGGGGAACCACGCTCGCTTCCTCGGGATCGGTCGGGTGCGTCGACGTCGGCGAGAGGCCGCGAGTCTCTCGGGTCATCTCGCGGTTCCGGTGATAGGCGTACTCTCGGCTGGCCGCGTCGAACTCCGCGACGGCCGACGCGCTCGCCTCATCGACCATCCGCGCCCGAGTCGCGGCATCCGGCGGCGGCGCGACCAGGCCGCGGGCGATCAGCGCCTCAAGAATGGCCTCAACCTGGGCCCTGGCCTCGAGCGGCCGGAGCTTCCGGCGCGGCCAGAATTCCCGGGGGCGAAGGTTCACCATCGTCTCGATCATGTCGATCGGCGCGGGGTCGGTTGCCGTCTCGGCCCGGCCCGCCTTCCCCACAACCATGTCGACCTCGGGGAACCGGCAGAGCACCATGTCGCGCGCCTTCAGGTCGTCGACCGACTCGGCCACCGAGGCCCTCGGCACGGTGATCGGCATGTCCATGATCATCCCCTCGTCGAGCGGCGTCAGAAATTCTCGTTCGAGGGGCTGGATGTTCGGCTCGATGAACAGGGCCGCGACGACCAGAAGCGCCGGCCCGATCAGAGCACCCCACCGGCTGACCGCCAGAACGCCCGCCGCCGCCATCGCCAGGCCGAGCACGCCCAGGAAGAGCGGCCGGCTGCCCAGCGGCGCGAAGCCGAGCAGCGAGGTTAGCCCCAGGATCACCGCCAGCACCGCCGGACGGTCCATCAGGTAAGAGAGAACCGGCCGATAGACCTCGATCACCCCGCGCACCAGGGGATTCTCCCGCTCCGATCGGAGCCGGCCCCGAATGCCGATCGAGCAGAGCGCGGGGACCACCGTGATCGCGACGACCGCGGCCGTCACCAGCGCGAACGTCTTGGTGAAGGCCAGCGGATGGAACATCTTCCCTTCCATCCCGCCCAGGGCGAACACCGGCAGGAACGAAAGCACCATGATCGCGACCGAGAAAACAATCGGCCGGCCGACCGCCAGGCAGGCGGATCGGACGATCTCGGTCACGTCGCCCCGAACCGGCTCCGTGCCGAAGTGTTCTCTCAGCCGGTGCATCACGTTCTCAGCCATCACCACAGACGAATCGACCAGTACCCCGATGGAGATCGCGATCCCCGCCATCGACATCGCGTTGGCCGGGATATCGACCATCCCCGACCGTCGCAGGACCGCCATGATCAAAAACGACGAGAGCGCCGCCAGGGGGAGCGTCCCGGCGATCACGAGCGAGGCGCGAACGTGCAGCAGCACCGCCAGAACGCAGAGCGAGGCCGAGATCATCGCCTCGATCACCGTCCCGGTGACGGTCGCGATCGCGCCCTCGATCAGCGGAGTCCGGTCGTAAAAGGGAACGATCCGGACGTCGTGCGGCAGGCCGGGCTGAAGCTCCCGGATCTTCGCCAGAATCCGCCGCGTGACCTCCAGCGGATTCTGGCCGTTCGTCATCAAAACCACGCCGCCGACGGCCTCGCTGCCGTCCTTCTCCAGCGCCCCGCGGCGGGAGCCGGGAACGATCGAAACGGTGGCGACATCGGCCAATCGGAGGGCGTGGCCGTCGGATCCGATCAGGACGACATCCTCCAGGTCGCGGACGGCCCGCTGGCGATCAAACGAATCGTCGCCGGGCCGGGGTGAGGCGCCCAGCCAGCCGGCGCTCCGAACCACGTACTCGGCTTTCCCCTTGTTGACGACGTGACCGCCCGTCGCGGCGTTCGAGGCGGCGATCGCCTCGGTGATCTCGCCCGGCGTCACACCGAAAAGCCGGAGCCGATCAGGATCGGGCGCGACCTCGTACTCCATCGGAAGCCCGCCGACGCTCGCAACCTCCGCGACACCCGCGACCGAACCGAGCTGCGGGCGAACGTACCAGTCTTGCAGGGCCCGAAGACGCCCCAGGTCGAGTCCGCCGCCCTCGACCGTGTACCAGAAGATCTGGCCGGTCGCCGCCGCGTCGGGGCCCAATTCGGGCGCGGCTCCGGCCGGCATCTCGCCGCGCACCCGGGCGAGCCGGTCGGCCACTCGCCGCCTCGCCTCGACCATCGGAATCCCGTCCTCGAAGATCAGGTCGATCGTCGAGAACCCGACCTCGCTCGACGACCGGACCACGCGAACACCGTCGATCCCCCGCAGGCCGAGCGTCAGCGGGTAGGTCACCTGATCCTCGATCTCACGGGGGCCATGCCCCTTCCAGTCCGTCTGAACGATCACCTGGTTCTCGGAGAGATCCGGGATCGCGTCCACTGGCGTCTCCGCGACCGCCCAGGCGCCGAGCACGGCAAGCACGACCGCCGCCGCGATCACCGCACCCCGATGCCGGATCGAGAACGTGATGACCGCATCAATCATTTCGACCCTCTCGCCTCGGGACGCTGCCCCTGGGAATCAGCGGCCGGCGCCGAGAGCTTCGACAGATACTTCCCCGGCTCGCGACGCAGTTTCGCCTCGCAACCGGAGCAGCACAGGAACACCGTCCGACCCGAGATAACGAGTCGCTCCGGCGTCCCCATCGAGCCCAGTTCCTTTCCGGTCACGGGGCACGTGCGCTGCCGACGCGCCATCAGGCGGTCCGCCGGCGCGAGCATCGCGATCGGGTCGTCGGATGCCTCCTCGGGATTCGGCCCGGCGGTCGCACGGCGGCTCCCGCCAGCGCCGAAGTAGGTGGAAGCGAGCGCCGGATTGAGCCGGGTTTCGGCGTCGAGTAAAAAGGCGCCCGAGATCACAACCGCCTGGCCAGGTTCCAGCCCGCCGATCACCGGATAAAAGTCGCCGCACCTCGGACCGAGCCTCACCTCGATCCCATCGAACATTCCGGGCATCCCCTCGACGAAAACAACCTTCCGATCGCCCGTGTCGATGACCGCCGATTGAGGAACGGCGAGCACCTGACCCTCCGGCGCGTAATGGACGATCCGGGGCTTCAACGCCATTCCGCCGCATTTTTCGCACGAGGCGCCAGGCGTCTCGGTCTGAACGTCCGGATGCATCGGGCACCACCACCGAACTCGATCGAGCGGGTCGAGCCTGGCCGGCATCCGAGGGTTGCCGTCCACCGGACAGTGACCCGGACTCAGGGCGATCGTCTCCGGATGATTATGGCATAAGTAAATGCGGCTGGGTTCTCCCGGCTTCAAGGAGGAGGGTTGGCGCGGCTGATCGCGGAACGGATCGAGTTCCGCCACCGCGACGCGGAACCTCAGCCCGACGATCATCCCACCGCGAAGCGCCTGGGGCGGATTCTCGATCGCGACGACGACGCGGGCCAGTTCGCGGCCATCGTCGGATTCGCGGGCGATCGAGCGAATTCGACCGGCGAGTGGAACCTGGCCGGGAAGGTCGTCGGACGAGACCTCGACCGCCTGGCCTTCCTCGATCCACGCGACCCGTCGCGCCGGGAGGTCGGCGGTGGCCACCACCCCCTCGCCCGATCGTGAGGCGACCGCCGAGGCTCGCCATTCCCGCTCCAGCGGGAGGTGGCCCAGGGGCGAGGTTCGTACGCCCGCGAGCTGAATGCGATAGGGCGAAAGCTGCATCCGCGCGACAACTCCATCCGGGAGCATCACCGCCTCGCCCCGAAACCGCCGGACGAGCCCCATGTTGCAGACGCCGCACCGTCCCGGCCCATTCGAGACGACTCCGGGGTCCATCGGACAGAAATACTCGGTATCGCTCGAAACGGGCCGCTTCGCAAGTTCCTCGACGGCAACGCCCCGGGTGAACCGATCCCAGTGATTACGAATCGATTCCCATCGGCCGACAACCACCGCGGCGGCCACCAGCACAATCGGAATCCGGAGCCGGACCTCCGCCAACCGAAAGGCCGACCGCACCCACGACCCGACCGCGCGGGCCCTCACTCCTCGATTGCCCGGCATCACGTTCAACCTCCTCGGGCACCGGCCGGCGCGGGCGGATCGTCGGGGGCCATATCCATGTGCATCATCATCTCGAAATCCTCGGCGCGATAGACCCAGATCGGTTCCGCGCCGAAGACGTAATAGGCCGCGAGTGCCGTCTCCTCCGGCCCTTCGAGCGAGAGCCGGACGACAAACCGCCGACAGTTGTCCACCTCCGACTGACCCAGGACGACGTACCCGACAAGACGCTGGCCGGGCGCTCGCTGACGGTCGACAAAGATCAGCGATCGCCCGGGCGCCGACAGATCCGTTTCGGGCGAGGCCTTCCATTCTCCCAGGGCGTTCTCGACGGCCCGGCGAGCGGCACCCGGCTCGGGCAGCAAGCTCGGCGCCTCGGGACGCGGCCCCGGTTCACACGACGGGGCGAGCATCGCCAGGGAGGCGACGAGCCAGGCTCGGATCTCACCGCGACCGCCGTTTCCTCGCATTCCCACCCCCGTTGAGACTCGGGCCGTTATCCATGTTGATATTCCGGGCGTAATCCTCGTCGCGGAAGATCATCACCGGATCGCGGCCGAGAACGTAATACTGCACCTCGCGGACGCCGGCCGGCTGGGACAGCGTGAGCCGGACGTTGAATTTCATCTCCGCGCCGTTCTTTTCCTCGCCCAGAATTTCGTACGACGCGAGGCGATCGCCGAGGCTCCATCGGGAGTCATGGATCTCCGCCGAGGTCGAGGCGCCGGCGATCGGTCCGGGCTTCTTGCCGTCGCGCCAGGACGAGAGGGCCGCCTCGAGCGCGGTCCGGGCGGATTCGTCGGAGGGAAGAGCCTCACTCCTCGCATCGCCGCACCCGCTCGCCGCCAGGAGAAGGCTCGCCGAAACGGCCAGCATCGCGAGTGCTCGTTTCTTGTGGTTCACTTGCATGTTCAAGCACCTCATCATCAATAGGAATCCGAGGAGATGGTCTCGCCGCCGTCTCGCGTCCCCACGGCCCGCCAGGAGATCAGCGAGACGGTGTCCTTGAGGAACTTGACGCTGCCGTCGCCAAACAGAACATTCACCCCGCCCGGATGATTGCTCGACGGTGGGACCTGCATGGGCATGTTCACCATGTTGTTGTCGGCGAAGCCGAGCCCCGCGCAGGTCTTTTTATTCGGCGTCGAGACGTGGTTGTACTGGGTGCAGCACATCTCGCCCATGACCCAGCTCGCGCCCTGAGCGTGGGTGAGCCGGAGTGCGGTCGTCGGCGTGCTGGTGCAGGTTTGATAGGTGGCGTTCATCGAGGTCGGCGACGACATGATGAGCGAGTCGGATCGGGCGTCCGCGTCGCGCATTCCGGTCCCGCGAAGCTTCTCGCTGAAGAACGCGGTATTGCTTGTGCCGTCGGTGATGCTCGCCAGTTTCACCGAGCTCCAGTAATAGAAAATCCCGTGGGGCGTGGTGGTGGGGTCGACGGTGGATCGATTGCTGTCGCCGAGGTCGCAGGCCCAGGTCTCCATGTTGCCCAGATAGTTATTGGCCCCGGGCCAGCCGGGAGTGGGTGGTGCGCCGTCGGTCGGGCAGAGAAAGGTCGCCACCTGCACCCGCGACGCCGTCGCGTTCGCCCGGTTCGTGTTCTGAAACGGCGGCATGAACGGCACGTCGCCCGCCATGCCGGGCGTCTCGGGCGCCTGGGCGAAATTGATGCTATTGAACAGTGTTCCCTGCTCGATATACATCAAGAGCTGACTATGGGCGGACCATCGGGCGTAGTAGACGGTTCCGGGCACGACGAGGTTGTAGCTGGCTCCCTTGCCGAAGGGGAGGCAGTGGAAGGCGGTCAGATAATTGTGACAGGCCAGGCCAATCTGCTTGAGATTGTTGGTGCACTGGGCTCGACGGGCGGCCTCGCGGGCCGCCTGGACCGCGGGCAAGAGCAGGGCAATCAAAACGGCGATGATCGCGATGACGACGAGCAATTCGATCAGCGTGAATCCGCTCCGCAACTTCTTCATGGAATTTCCCTTCGATTCAGGCATCTATCGAGAGGCTGACGGATAGGTGAACGGGGCGTGCGTCGCCACGTCGTTGGCGTGATCGGGTATGGCCAGGAATTATACCGGCCGACGTGGTCCCGCGGCCGACCGTGGCACGGCCGAGCGGCGTGGGGGGCCGTCGGGTCACTGGATGGATACCGCCGCCGCCGGTCGAATCGGCGTATGGGCCCAGGTCGCGCGGAGCGCGCTGGGGCAGCCGGTCTCTGGGGCGAAGAGCAACTCAGCGCGTGCCGAGGAGGGACCGGGGTGGGCGTTCGATCGGGAATGGGATGCGTGCTGGCCTCGACTCCTCGACGGATTCGCGGAACGGCGAGAGGGACGGGACGAGCGGTTGAGTGGGCGGGGGCAGGTCGCCCCAGAGTTCGACCCGTTCGGCGAGGGTGATACCGTTGCGATCGGGTTGAGTTGGAGACTCAGAGCACTCCCCGCGAGCGCAGGGCGAGCGGCGATTGTCGGGCGAGATGGGATGGGCCGTTGCACCTGGCTGGTCGAGCTCGAAGATGGAGAGGCGTTCCAGCGAGGGGGGCGTGGTGCTGGACCTGACCCAGGGATGGCTACAACCGGCCCTGGCTTCGGTCGAGGCGAGCGCAGCACCGATCGCGAGCATCATCCAGAGGGATGCCCGACAACCGGCCCCGCGATCACGGCGACGCAACAGCATGGCCACCCATCAAATCGACGACACGGAACAAGCCTGGTTGAGCGATACGAATCGACGGGGAAAGTTGCGCCCTGATCGGCGCAACCGACTTTCCAAATCTATCTCAGTTCGTCCGGGTCCGCAAGCAGTCTCGCGAGAGAAACAGGACTGTGTCTCACGAAGTCGCTGGGTGCGAGAACGGAGCCAACCTTGCCCCTTGATGGATTTTCAGGTTCCCCGTCCCGGATCGAGGGACTGAAGGATGAGGTCGAATCGACCCCAACCCCCGAGACCTGGAGCCAGAGAGGTGGGAGGCCAACCGAGCCTCCTGATGGGTTCTCTGTACGACTACCTTAGAATCTTGTACGCCGCCCAATCACATCACTGCAAATCACCCAACCATTTTTCACGAAATGTACTAGAAATTTCTTCATCTCTGTGTCCTCTGTGCCCTCTGTGACTCTGTGGTGAATCCGTTCTGATGGGATACGGCTCGGCCGTGCCGTGACTCTGTGGTGAATCCGTTCTGATGGGATACGGCCCGGCCGCGCTGCGACTTTGTGGTGAATCCGTTCTGAATGGGATGCGGCTCGGCCGGGCTTTGACTCCGCGGTGAATCCGTTCTGACGGCGGCGACGAGGCCCATCAGGACGAGCCGCCGAGGTCCCGGTCGGCGGCCGGGAGGATGCGGTCATGGCCGCTCCTTTTTCGAGCTTCTTGGCGCAAGGACGCAACGAGTATCGACCTGGTCGTCTCCCGTGGTACGCTGAGGCGTGAAAGGATGCGACATGGAGAAGACGCCTTCGACCAGCGAGACGGCCTCGGCCGTCTGGCGACGGATCGTCAAGCCCGAGTGGGCCGACTTCTCCCCCGAACTGGCCCGCGCCATCCTCAAGCTCGGCTTCGACCCCGAGGACCAGCGGCGAGTAGACGACCTCCCCGCGGAAGCTCAAAAGGGCACGCTGACCCCCGACGAGCGGGCCGAACGCGAAGAGTACGTCCGGGTGAACACGCAATGTACGATTTTCCAGTCGAAGATCCGCCTGTCGTTGTTCCCCTTTTACCCTTCCGGAGTGGGGCCATGAAGCGATCAAGCCGTCTGTCGATTGTGGTGCTCAGCCTGGCCGTGGCCATCGGGACGCCGACGGCGCGGGGCGGGCCGCTGAGTCCCCTGGACTTCACGTCGCTGGGGGCGTTCCCCACCGCATCCGGATCCTATACCTTCAATACCAGCGCCTCCGGGGCTCCCACCTTGACCGGAGGGGGCAAGACCATCACCGGGATTTACTTCGACGGCATTGCGGTCTTCGACTTCAATTCGATCAGCGTCGCCGGCAATCAGCAATTCTACGGAGGAACCGGCTCGTTGCCGCTGGCCCTGTTATCGCGCAGTAATGCGTCGATCGCGGCCGGTGGAGTCATCGACGTCAGCGGCAGTTCCACTCCGACTTCCAGCGGTGGTTCTCCTATTAATCTTGGTGGCCCGGGCGGCGGTATCGGGGGAGAAACGGGTTATGGCGGCAATGGCGGCCCCGGCGGCGGCCCTGGCGGTGGTGGGGGCGGTGATGTGTTGAGATCGCCCTTCAATCCCCCTACTTACGGAGGCGGCGGCGGAGGAGGCTTCGGCGGTTCTGGCGGCGGCGGAGGCTTCGGCGGTTCTGGCGGCGGCTTCGGCGGTTCCGGCGGTCACGCTTACGGCGACCTGACGCAGATGCTCCAGGGGGGCAGCGGTGGTGGGGGCGGCTATGGTATCGGTGGCGGGGGCGGCGGCGCGATCGAGTTGGGAGCCGTCGGCTCGCTGACGATCAGTGGAGAAATTCATGCCGATGGGTCGCGTCAGTCAGGAACGTCTGGGTACGGTTATGGAGGTGGCAGCGGGGGCGGCATCCTCCTTGAGGCCCGCTCGGTGTCGCTGTCAGGCCTTCTGACCGCAGTCGGAGGCGATGGGGGGCAAGATTGGAGCAAACCAGGGCCAAATACTTTCAGGGTCGCGGGCGGCGGCGGCGGCGGCGGAGGTCAAGTGACGATTCGGACCCTGCATGGGCTCGCCGACTTCTCGGGCGACCTTTCCCACATCCTCGTAACCGGTGGAGCCGGCGGTACAGGCGGAGGCAATTCTGGGAAAGCCGGTATCGTGACGATCACACTGGTTCCCGAGCCGTCGAGCCTGGTCCTGCTCCTCTCTGGCCTGCTGGTAGCAGCCTCTGTTCTGCGGCGGCAGACGCGCCGAGGCTCTCTTGCTTCAGCCGGACAAGACGAAAAAGGGGACATACAAAGACGATAAAGGAAACATACATGAATGCCACGAAGATAGTCAGAAACCCTTCATCGGCAACCTATTGCGGAGTTCCGATCGGGGCAGGGTCATGCGATAGTACTGCTTCGGCCGCCGCTTCACCACCCGAGGCTCGACCCGGCCCGGCCGCGCCGGGTTGA
>DAIDKV010000228.1 GCA_027449865.1 Planctomycetales bacterium | reverse complement strand
TTTCCGAAGCATCGTTCGAAGGCCTCCCGACTGTACTCGTGATGGACGCCCCCACGCTGGGCGGCGAGCCGACAGACCTGCGGATCATCCTCGGGAACGAACTCGATCAGGAGCCAGGGAGCGAGCCCCTGGAAGAACGCGGCGAGGTTCTCCATCGGCTGGTTGCCGGTGAAGGCCAGATGATGGATCAGTGCCAGCGCCATCACCAGATCGGGCGATCCCCGATCGAAGATCGGAGCACGCTCACGGTTCATCCAGCCCGTTGCCGGGCTCGGGTTGAACAGATCGAGGACCAGGGGCAGAATCCGCGATTCGCCGCGTGCCTTCGCGTCGAGATAGGCCCGTTCCACACAGGCCGGGTCAACGTCGAAGGCAACCGTCGACGCTCCCGACTCGGCGACGATCCGGCTGAAAAATCCCGTATTCGCGCCCAGGTCCCAGGCCGTCGATGGTCGAACCCGGTCGATCAGATCGCGGACAATCCGGGCCTTGAGTTCATAGCCCGCCACGGTGTAGGGCAGGTCACTCTCATACGAGGCCCAGCCTCGGCGACCCGACCGCCATCGAAGACCCCGGATCGTTGCCGAAAGACTGTCGACCAGCCCGAGCAGACCCTTTTCACCGATTCGCATCGACCCTCGACTCGCCGTCGTCGACGATTCGTACGATCGCTGGAGCCTCGCGTGGAGCCTGAGGTGAATCGTCAGTCCCGGGTTGAGCCACGTTCGGGCCGGAAGAAGCCGGGCGGCGAGGTCGAGCGGAATACCGTCGATATTCGTCCGGCCAAGCTGGTTCAGTCGATGGTCCACTTTCGCCATCAGCGCCAGCGGGGCGAGAAAGTGCTCACAGAACTGGCGGTAACCGAACCACGGCTCGCCCTCGCGCCGGATCTCGAAGGAGAGCGTGTCAATGAAGACGGGCCGTCCCTGGTGGAACTGGATGTTGTACGCGCTGCCATCCTTGAGCGTCATTCCTCGACCGATCGCCCGGCGCTGGATTTCCAGCATCGCGAGCGCGGCGTCGCGATGCTGGCTGAAGCTCCATTCGTAAGGGTACGAGATCCATCCCACCGTCTCGGGCCGGATCACCTTGTACGCGAGAGAGGGCACTCGGCCCTCGTCGTCGAGTTCCTCGTGCGGGATCAGCAAACCATCGGCGACCAGTTCGTGATACAGGCCCGAGCTCATCAACCGGTCGTAATGCTCGCGGTGTACCTGATTGACCTGACGCCTGAGGTCGCCTCGATCGACGTAGACGAACCCGGCCGGATCTCGGAACGAGACCTCCGCCATGGTCTGGATCATGACTTCCTCACCCGGATCGCCGGCACGATCGCATCACGAAACTGGCGGAGCCAGGTCTTGATAAAAAGTGACGACCCGAGCAAACCCGCCAACACAACCTGAAGCATCATGCTCCCCATTCCCGGGTCGAGATACGCCCAAACCGCCATGCCAGCCAGATCGATCGATTCGAACGCGTTCATCATGCCGGCTCCTGTGCAAAGGAGAGTTCCGGAAGCGCGGACGATCCCCGTCGAGTGCCGACATCAGCACCCAGGAAACAGCGGATCGCCATCGAGATGACCGGGGCTCGCCGGACCGGCGCTGACGTCACGCCCTGCATGCGGCCCCAAAAATACCTACGACATCCAAAGGCGGGAGACGTCGTGGCTCTTACTCGAATTTAGCGACAACCCTCGTCCGACTGGCCCGAAATCGTTCGCCCGCGACGGCGGAAAGATCCAAATCACTCTTCGCTGATCATTCGCAATCTGGCGAAAGCCCAGGCGATTCCTTTCCACAAGGGAACTTACGATCCGTCTGGCGGCCAGGGAACCCTGATCGAAAAAGAATGTTAACGGTCGGGACTGTCTCGCGGAAATCCTGCTTTATCTGGTTGATCGCGGTGCGAGGCGGAGAGGAGCAAGTGGACACACGCCGTCCACCGACAGTTGGTCAGTCCGCGCCGGGAGCCAGTTCCGCGCGTAGGCCACGATGGGCTGTGAGGCGGCTCCTGCCCTGGAAAGCTCCGGCTTCTGAACCTGCCGTGGCGAAGGTCTCACGAGGATCTCCGACTGAGCCGGCACCTGGAAAACAGAAACCCGGCCGAAACCGAAACAGAGCCGACGGTCGTCGGATCGAGCCGGCTTCTACAGGATTGAACCCGGGGTGTGGCGGAAGGTGTCGCGGGCCGCCGTCGGGTGCGGGCTCCTGCCAAAGGTTGACGGGTTGGGGTCTCCCATCGTCGGGCCGAGGTCCTGATCCTCGCTTTCGCTCCTCAAGAAAGCCGGGCCCTCATCGCCAGTCGCTGAGCGCCGTCTCGAGGGTCGGGCGGTTCAGGTTGGGGAGGATCTCTGTCAGGCGGGTCGTATCAAGAGAGGCGTCGCTCGGGCGCGGCTCGGGGAGGGTGATGTCGGACTGCGAGGCCGATCGGACGAGCTCGAGGTCGAGGCCGAGGGCAGCGGCGGTGCGCTTCATCAGGTCGAATCGGCTGAGTCGCTCGCGGCCGGCGACGTGTACGATCCCGACCGCCTCCGATTCGAGCAGACGCACGAGGGCCTCGGCGGCGGTTCGGTAGTCAAGCGGAGTACGGAACTCGTCGTGGAAGAAGCCCCGCGGCTCGCCCTGGCGGAGAGCCTGAACCGCCTGGCTGAAGAAGTCAGGCCGGCCGGATCCGTTCGGGCCGAAGAGAAGCGAGAGCCGGGCGACCAGTCCGCGATCGATCGCCCGAACATGAGCCTCGGCATCGAGCTTGGTCTGTCCGTAAGCCAGGACCGGCCTGGCCTCGTCGTCCTCGCGCCACCACGATCGAGAGCCGTCGAAGACCAGGTCGGTCGATGTGAAGACCAGCCGACGCCGTCTCGCTCCGGCCCATTCGGCAAGGATGCGGGTCGACTCCACGTTCACCGCCCGGCCTCGCTCCGGATCGCGATGGACGGCGTCGGCCGAGCTGAGCGCGCCGGCGTGGACGATCGCGTCGGGATCGTCCTCGGCGAGCGCCCTGGCAAGGGCAGGGGGATCGGCTAGGTCGACCGGCCGGATCGCGATCGTCCCCCGGGCGACGGCCGCGGATCCACCCCAGGCGACGACCTCGTGGCGTCTCTGCCGGACCAGGTGATCCAGCAGGGTCGATCCGAGCCGTCCACTTGCCCCTGTCACGAGAATCCGCATCCCCGGCAACCCCCGCCCTGTATCCCGAGATATCCCGGACCCGACCGTCAATCGCCCGGTGATCCTTGCCGATCTTAATGTCGAAGACCGGGAATTGCGAACGGATCTCCCCGGGGTGCCAGGTCACGCCGACCACGAAAGAAGCGCCGACATGAATATTCGAGAGGTGCCATTAGACGATCTTGTGCTCGATCCGAACCTGAATCTGCGCGACCGTCTGGATGACTTCACGGTCGAGCGCTACGCCGATTCCTGGGAACGGCTCCCGCCGATCACGGTCTTCGAGGTCGATGGCCGGCTCCTCATCGCCGATGGGTTCCATCGTCACGCCTCGGCCGTGATGATGAGCAAGCGGACGATCCCGGCCGAGATCCGGACCGGGACCTTCACCGAGGCCCTCGACTTCGTCGCCAGTGTGAACCTCTTCCACGGCCTTCCGCTCACCCGGGCCGAGCGTCGAAGGGCCGTTGAAGTCAAACTCAAGTTGCACCCCGACTGGTCGGACCGCCGGATGGCACAGGAACTGGCGGTCAGCCGCGACCTGGTCTTGAAGATCCGCAAGCAACTGATCGAGTCGCACCAGATCCCCAACCTGCCAGGTCGGGTTGGCGCGGATGGCAAGCTCTACTCGACAGCCGGACTGCCGAAGGACGAATTCGAGCGGCTGCCCCGCGACAACCGAGAGGCCGGCGCCAGCGAGGCCGTCTCGGAACGTGACCGCGACCAGGATCGACGGACGATGGGCTCGACCGCCGCTCCGCCCTGGGAAGAGGCGCCGGCCTCGACGGATGCGGGCCTCCGGAACGGCGTCGACGTCTCCGAGGCACCCCCATTTGCTCGAGACGCCCGCAATGCCGCCAACGCGATCACCGTTGAGCCGGAAGGCTCGACCATCGAGGAAATGCTGCAACTGATGGCCCGACAGGTCAACGAGGTCCTCACTTGGACCCGCGCCGATGGTTTTACCGAGGCCTACCGGGCGGCCAGCGGAAGCATTCGCGGCCTCTTCCAGACGGCCGTCTTCAACCTCGCCGCCCGCGCCAGCGAACTGCGGAAAGCGTAGACGCGAGGTTCGACCGCCATTTCGCGACAGGAGAGAGCGGCCGGCTGGCCATGCGCCAGGACGGCCACTCTCCTCCGTGCCGGGGCATGAATCAGTCGAACGTCTTCGCGGCCTCGATCAGCGCTTTCGTCGTGTGACGGTCGCGGTATCCTTCCAGGAAGAGCTTCGCTCGGATCACTCCCTTCCGATCCAGAAGGAAGGTGCCCGGGTTGGGCACGCCCGCAATTCGCCCGCGAGCGGCTTCGTTGCGGATGTGGTAGGCATCGATGGTCCGGCTCTCGGGATCGGAAAGCAGCGGGAAGGTGATCTTCATCTTCCCGGCAAACCGACCGAGAACCGCTGGCTCGTCATAACTCACGCCAATGACCTGAATGCCGGCGTCCTCGATCGACTTCAGATCGCGTTGCAGTTGAACCAACTGCGTGCGGCAGAAGGGTCACCAGTCGGCCGATCGATAGAAGACCAGCGCCACCTTTCCTTTCCCGAGGAACTCGTCCAGCGAGCGGGCCCGGCCCGCCTGATCCTTCAACGTGAACCTGGGCGCCGTTGATCCCACCGCCAGACCTGTCTCCGGGCCGGTGGCCGGTTTCCCACGCTCCTGCGCCTGGATATCCAGGCCGGTCGGGAGCGTGAGAACCATCGCGAGCGCCAACGATCGCATCGGCAATGACATCGCACCTCCTTCAGAGGACTGGCCAACGTTCGCCATCTTCGGACCGCCAGAGAACCACGGCACGCGCCGAGGCTGGCTCATCGGTCCGGGATAATCCGTTCTCTCCGCAATCGGGCGAAGAGGGCCAGGAACGAGCCGAGGGTCGGCTGATATTCGAGAAAGCCGGCCAGTCGGCTCTTCGTCATGTCGGTCACGACCTCGATCTCTCGCCCGAGGTCGAGGTCGGTATGCCAGGCCGAGTTGAGCCGGCCGAGATCGGGCTCACTGAGGCCGTACCTGGCCGCGATCCCGGCCCAGGTCGGTCCAGCGTCGGCCAACCTCGGCGCCAGCGGCGTTGGGCGGCCCGGATACGGTGCGGCCTCGATCCCGAGGTCGGCGGCGAGCCTCGGCCAGAGCCATCGCCACCGGAAGATATCGCCGTTGACGACGTTGAACGCCTGATCGCGGCCCGCCTCGGTGGTCGCGGCCCATTCGAGGTGCTTCGCCAGGAGTCGGGCGTCGGTGACGTCGGTCAGCCCGTCCCACTGCTGGGCCGAGCCGGGGAAGACGAAGGGCTGGCCGGTCTCTCGGCAGATCGTCGCGTGGACGGCGAGGGTGACGCCCATGTTCATGGCGTTGCCGAGGGCGTAACCGATCGTCGTGTGTGCCCGGTGGACGCTCCAGGTAAAGCCCCGACGCCGGGCGGCCTCGAAAAGCTCGTCCTCCTGGGCATAATAGAAGTTCGGAAACGGCAGCCTCGGCATTTCCTCGCGCAGGGGCGTCTCCCGGCCGGCTCTCCCGCAGAATCTGTGGAAGCGGGGACGGCCTTTGAGGGAAAGGATCGCATCCTGGGACATCCCTGGGACATGATGGAGTTACCACGCTTCATCAAGACCGGGAGTGCCCCAGGATGCGTATCCAGACGATCCTCA
>DAIDKV010000227.1 GCA_027449865.1 Planctomycetales bacterium | reverse complement strand
TGAGGATCGTCTGGATACGCATCCTGGGGCACTCCCGGTCTTGATGAAGCGTGGTAACTCCATCATGTCCCAGGGATGTCCCAGGATGCGATCCTTTCCCTCAAAGGCCGTCCCCGCTTCCACAGATTCTGCGGGAGAGCCTTTTTTTCTGGCTCTCGCCGCCAGCGCGACCCTTGTATGGCCGACCGGAAACCTGTTCGCCGGTTCGGCCCCGGTTGGCACGCAGGGTTTCGCCGACATCGGTACGCCCCTGGCGGGTGGCTCGGCAACGGGCGACATCAATACGGCCACCAGCTTCACGATTGGTAATCTGGTGTCCACAACCTCGGACACCGGTGTCTTCTCTGGGATGAGCAGCCAGGTGATCGGCGCGGTGAGCTTCGACACCACTTCGGGCACGAGCCTGTCGTTCACGAACAGCGCCTTCGGAACGTTCACCAGCACGAGCATCGACGAGTACACGAACAAGGCTGGTACGGTGGCCTTCTACGTGCTCGGAACGTGGACCCCCGGCACGTACAATAACAACAACACGACCTACACGAGTGGTCCCTACGACGCGAGCTTCACCATCAGCTTCACCCAGACTCCGCCCGGCTCGGGCAACTCCATTTCCGACTCGGCCACCTTTTCAGTTCCTCCCACCGGGATGCCGTCAGTGCCCGAGCCGGCCAGCATCGTGATGGGCCTGACCGGCCTCGTCATCGGCGGCCTGGCCTATCGCCGTCACCGCCGTCAGGCGTCGATCGCCTGATCGTTCTTTACACCCTCGCTCCGATCATCCCCACGACCCGGGCTTCCCCGGGTCGTGTTTCGTTTCGAATCGACTCTTCGGGGTCGCTGGTTCCGTACCCACGCGTCTCTTGCTGGGGAGGCCCAAGCGATGGCCGAACCAGCCTTGGCCGCCGTCCTGGAGCCGGAAAGGGCTGTCAGCCGGTCGAGTCGTCGGTAAGCTGGTAGGTCGAATCTCGTTAGAGGACGGCAGAGAGCCCACCAGCCCAGGCCCGCGGAACGACGAGGCGACCATGGACAGCGACCCCTCCCATTTTGATCTGCGCCAGGTGCGCAACATCGGCATCATCGCGCATATCGACGCCGGCAAGACGACCACCACCGAGCGGGTCCTGTACTACACGGGCGAGATCCACCGGATGGGGGACGTCGACAAGGGGAACACGACCACCGACTACCTCGACGAGGAGCGCGAGCGCGGGATCACGATCGTCGCCGCCGCGATCACCTGCCACTGGAAGGACGTCGAGGGGAAGCCGATCACCATCAACCTGATCGACACGCCCGGCCACGTCGACTTCACCGCTGAGGTCGAGCGGTCACTCCGCGTCCTCGACGGGGCGGTCGTCGTCTTTTCGGCCGTCGAGGGGGTCGAGGCGCAGAGCGAGACGGTCTGGCGGCAGGCGGCTCGGTATCGGGTTCCCCGGATCTGCTTCATCAACAAGATGGACCGCATCGGCGCCGAGTTCGATCGCGTCTACCAGGAGATCGAGGAGCGGCTGCTCGAGGCCCATCCCATTCCCGTGCAGATCCCGATCGGCGCGGGGCCCGAGGGGACCATGGGCGAGTTCCAGGGTCTGATCGACCTCATCACGATGCGGGCCCTCTTCTACAAGACGGAGGATCTCGGCTCGACCATCACCGAGGCCGAGATCCCCGATTCCGTCCGCGCCGAGGCCGACCTCTGGCGCGAGAAGATGCTCAATGCACTTTCTGACAAGGACGAGACGTTCACCGAGGCGTACATGGCCCACCTGGAAGGGGCCGAACTGCCGACCGATCAGATCGTGGCGGCCCTTCGGCGCGCCACCCTGACCGGACAGGCGCATCCTGTGCTCTGCGGATCGAGCCTGAAGTATGTCGGCGTGCAGCGGTTGCTCGACGCGGTCGCGGCGTATCTGCCGAGCCCGCTGGACAAGCCGCCGGTGATCGGCCACCACCCCAAGAAGGGGAACGAGATCGCCCGGAAGGCCGATCCCAGCGAACCGTTCTGCGGCCTGGTCTTCAAGATCACCAACGACGCTCACGGCGACCTTTCGTTCGTCCGGATTTACTCCGGACGGCTAAAATCGGGCTCACGCGTCCTGAATCCCGGCAAGGATAAGAAGGAGAACTGCTCGCGGCTCTACCACATCCGGGCCGACGACCGGGAGCAGATCCAGGAGGCGCCCGCCGGCGACATCGTCGGGATTGTCGGTCTCAAGGACTCGGTCACCGGCGACACGCTCTGCGACTCCCAGCACCCGGTCCTGCTTGAACGGATCGAGTTCCCGGAGACGGTCATCAGCATGTCGATCGAGCCGGTGAGCTCGGCCGACAAGGGGAAGCTCGCCGAGACGCTGAACTCGCTGGCGCGTGAGGATCCGACGTTCACCTACCGGTTCAACGAGGAGACCGGCCAGACGCTCATCTCCGGGATGGGCGAACTGCACATGGAGATCCTCAAGAATCGGATGATTCGCGACTACAAGCTCAAGGTCCATGTCGGCCGGCCGAGGGTCAGCTATCGTGAGACGATCAAGAAGGCCGTCAAGCACATCGAGGGGACCTGCATCCGCCAGACCGGCGGCTCGGGGCTGTATGCGAGAGTAACAATCGACCTGGAGCCCGAGACCCAGGCGAAGGGAGCGCCCGTGCTCCGGTTCGTCAACAAGCTCAAGGGAGGCGTGATCCCCTCGGAGTTCGTCGCCGGGATCGAGGCCGGACTCCGCGAGGAAGCCAAGTCGGGCGGTCGGACGGGGTATCCGCTGGTCGACCTGAAGGTCACGCTTGTCGACGGCGATACCCACGAGGTGGACTCGAACGAGATGGCGTTCCGGTTCGCGGCCTCGGACGCACTCCGAAAGGCCGCGCACGAGGCGGGCGCCGTCTTGCTGGAGCCGATCATGAAGGTTGAGGTCGTGACGCCCGAGGACTACCTGGGGAGCATCACGGCCGACCTCTCCAGCCGACGAGCCCTGATCGACCGGACCAGTACCCGAGGCCGGTTGATGGTGCTCGAGGCGCGGGCGCCGCTGGAGCAGATGTTCGGCTACTCGTCGGCGGTCCGAAGTCTTAGCCAGGGCCGGGCGAGCTACACGATGGAACCGCTCGAATACGCCGCCGCGCCGGATAGCCTCCTCGAAGCGATCGCCGGCATGTAAAGCCGGGGGAAGCAACCACGAAAAACACGAAAATCCACGAAAAATCAGAGACTCTTCGCTCACGACCACCTGGAAGAGCGGAGCGAGGTCCACTCACTCGAAGCGCCAGCGAGGGTTTTGGAGACCGCGGCGTGCCCTGCGTGGGAGGCCCCTCGCTGGCGCTTCGGTTTGGTGGGCGAGGCCCGAGGGCCAAATTCGTACGCGGGGACGCCGGCCGTCGCTCGGGGTGTTGATGTGCAAGGAGTCTCAAAATTCAGGAAAGAATAAGGGCCTGGCATGAACGGCACGTCTTGTAGCTTCCAGGCGAGAATCTGGGCAATCTGGAGTCTATTCATTTTGCCCAGACTCTTGCCCATCTTCCTTGGGGACGTGGCATTCGGCCCTGGCATCTAGATCACCCCTCCGCCAGGGGCCTTTCTTTTTGGCTCCTCAGCAGAATCTGTGGGTGCGTTCCGGTTCTGGCAGCCGTCCGAGATTGTGCAACAGAGCCAATCTCGCCACCTTGGCCGTCCGGAAGCCGTACGACTTTCTCGTCACCAATTTCACCTTGTTGTTCAGAC
>DAIDKV010000226.1 GCA_027449865.1 Planctomycetales bacterium | reverse complement strand
GCGCTCACTCGAAGGCCCCCTTTGTCCTGGAATGATGAGGATGTGTTCGTACCTCTATTATTCCAGAAACCTCGGGGGTCTTCGAGCTTTTCCTCGAGAATCTTGCCCGTGGACTATATATCACGCTTGGTTAAGGGCTAGTGGGGGTCTTGAATGATGCACGCACCATCGATCGCCAGGTCATCGAGGGTGGATGAGGCCGAGTCCCGGGGCATGCCCGTGGTGGCCCTGGAATCGACGGTGATTGCTCAGGGCCTTCCCTGGCCGGAGAACCTGGAGACCGCGCGGGCGATGGAGGCAGCGGTCCGCGAGGCGGGCGCCGAGCCGTCGACGATAGCCGTTCTTGATGGCGAGGTCCGGCTTGGGCTCACTCCTGACGAATTACTCGAAATCGCCGCCGCGGCCGCGACGAGGTCTGCGCCGGTCGCTGGGGCTCGTCCGTGGGCAAAGGCGAACCGTCGCGACCTTTCGGCGATCGTCGGGGCCGGCGGATGTGCCGCCACGACGGTCTCGGCAACGCTCTGGATCGCTCGCCGGGCGGGTCTGTTGCCTGGCGTGATGGCAACCGGTGGTCTCGGCGGTGTGCATCGCGAGGCCGGGGCCACGTTCGACATCTCCACCGACCTCGACGAGCTGGCCCGCGCTGATGGGATGCTGGTTGTCTGCTCGGGGATGAAGTCGATTCTGGACCTGCCGGCGACCCTTGAAGCCCTGGAAACCCGGGGCGTGCCGGTCGTCGGCTACCGGACGAGCGAGTTGCCCGGGTTCGTTGCGCGGACATCGGGCCTGGCGCTGGAGCATCGGGTCGATTCCGCGGACGAAGCGGCGCGGGTGGTACTGGCGCATCGGGCGCTCGGTCTTCCAGGAGCCGTCGTTCTGGTGCAGCCGGTTCCCGAGGCCGACGCGATTGACCCGGGTCTGTTAGCTCGGGCGATCGACGGAGCGCTCACGGAAGCGCATCGGCGAGGGATTTCGGGGAAGATGTTGACGCCGTTCCTGCTGGGCGCGGTCCGGGACGCGACCGGTGGCCTAAGCCTCCGTGCGAACCGGTCGCTACTGGTGGCGAACGCCCGGCTGGCTGGCGAGGTAGCTCTCGCGATGGCGGGGGTCAGGGGCGATCGTTGAGCCGGGGGATGGGCGGCGGCTTCATGAGGTCATCACGCGGAGCCGACGGTCCTGGGACGGGTCCGGCCGGGCGCGATCGAGGAGCGGGAGCGGGAGCGGGTCGAGATTCGCGGGCCAGGCCCGGAATCGACGAGCCGCTGCCGAGCGTTCGGATCAGGGTCTCGGCCTGGGCACGGAAGGCGACGTGGTCGTCTCGCCCGGTTCGAGCCTGGACGCTGAAAACCTCGCCGCCGCCCATCATGACGATGTAATCATCGAGATAGAGCCGCGAGCCTTCCGCCTTGAGGGCTGCCTCGATCCGATAGACCCGGCGGCGCGGTTGGGCTCCATCCTCCTCGGGGAGCCAACCCTGCTGGCCGAGGATCATGTCGTAACCTCGGCGATCCCATTCCTGTCGCATGGCCTTCAGGTGGGCCGCTGGATCCGAATAGATCCGGTTCCGGACGGCTTCATCCCTCGGAATCCCGGTGATCAGAACGACGTCGGCGCTCTGATTGGGGACGAAGTGAACGAGCCCGATGGGATTGCGGAGGGTTGGGTTTGCCGGGTCGATGGGCTTGACCAGTAGTTCCTGCGGGTGCTGGAAGTGGAACCGGCCTTCGGGGTCGTCGTAGAGAATCCAGGAGTTGGCCGGGATCGGCGGCGGCGCATGGTCGGGAACGATCAGAGTGCTGGCGTCGGCGTCGGAGACTCGACGTCGTTCCATGTGGAGCTCGCCGACCTGGGTCTGGAGGAGCCGGCGGTTTTCATCGAGCGGGATCTCGTGGCGAAGGCTCATCACGAATTTCGAGCTAAACCCCTGAGCCTCGACCAGTTCGGGATCGGGCTTCGCGGCTGCGATGCGGCCGGTCGCGGGTGGTTCGTTGGCCTGGGTCGGGTGGAAGGTGAACCAGAGCCTGGCGCGGACCTCGCCGTTTCCGTCCTCAAAGTCAACGGAGCCTGAGAGGTCGATCGTGGCGACAAGCTCGTTTCCCTGGCCGGCCCGTTCGACGGCCGAAAGGTTGGCCTCGAGATCGACCACACCGCCGCTGGCGAGCCCGGACATCAGCAGCCGTGCCGCCGCCGCGCCGACCTTCCAGGTATCGCCGATCCGGGCGGAACGTGGAGGGAACAGAGCGGCGAGGTTCGGAAAGTAAACCTCGCCGGCAATGGCCGAGAACTCGTCCTCGCGGATCGGCCGCTCCGGGGGCAGAACGATCAGCTCGGGGGCCTCGCCCGGCCTCGGGTGATACCAGAGGGTGAGCCCTTTCAACAGGACCGGCAGCCTGGGATCGGTGGGCCCCGCCCCGAGAATGCGGAAACCGTCGTAACGCCGGACGGTCGCGACGATCTCACCGCGGCGGCCGAGCTGGCCTGGACGCTCTGTATAGACGGTCCTCGTGGTGATTTCGCGGCGATCCGGGGCGCCTCGGGGGTTCTCGGTCTCCTCGCGAACGGTTTGACGTGCACCGACCTGATAGGCGACGAGTTGATCGGGCCGGGCGGGGTCGGTGGTCAGTCCGTAATTCTCGACGAAGCGATAGCGAAGGCTCAGCGGCGGGGCGGCTGTCGGTGGTTGGGACGGTGCCGAACCTGGTGTCGGCGAGGGTGTGGTCCCGGGTTCCTGGGCCCGACCGATTTGCATCGCCAGGCCAAGGATCGCGAGGCTCGCGATCGTGCCCAGGGTCACCGGCGATCGTCTCTCGCCGCGATTCCCGATCGTCCAACCGCACCGGCCTCGGCTCGCGCTCATCATTCCTCGCCCCCGCCCCGCGACTCGGTCCTGGGCCTACCCAATGCCGTCTGTCCATTAAACCATAACGCGCGGCTGCCGTGGTACGTCTCGGGCGCGTTTCGGTTCATTGGGCCCGGCGGGCGGCAGCCGGATCGGGCGGAGTCGGGGGTGTGATCCCGGCCTCGAAAAACGTGGTCGTCAGGTGATAGGTCAGGCCGTCGACCTCGTATTCCAGCTCGACCAGGTAGACCTCATGCCCCTCGGCCGGCTTCGGGATTCGCATGATGTCCTTCGACGTGCCGGCGGGATCGCTCTGGGGAGGATCGGTGGAAACCGGGTGTGTCTCGAATGGAGACGACTCCCATTTCGCCTCACGGTAGTCGCGACTCTTCGACCTGGCCTTCCAGAGCCTTGCGGCCTTCGGTTTCGGCGAGGCCGACAGGATGACCTCTGATGCGCCCGCCCGGTCGGCCTCGAACTTCCAGCTTACCTCTGGCAGGGCCCGACCAGTCGTTGCGTGCCGATAAAAAGCCCCGAGGGTATTGACGGCCCACTTGCGATTCTGATCGAGCCCGTGGCCGGCGTTGGGAAGCTCGACCAGGTATTTCGGGCCGGGCAAACCGTTCCAGTAGAGGTCGAGGGCGTCGAGAGTCCAGTAGCGATCGTTCGTCCCGTTGATGAGCAACTTGGGTTTCCGGGCGAGTCGATCACGATAGGTGTAGGGATCGACCATTTTCCAGAGCTTTGTTCCGGCGGGGGTTGTGGACTTTTCCATCAGTCCTCGCTCGACGTAATTGTGGATCTGCTCGCTGTAATGCCCCCAGACCTTGAGCTGGTTGGGTCCCTGAGCCCCAAGGTTGAGCATGACGATCACCATGGGGGCGATCGCGACAACCCGATCGTCCACGGCGCCGGTGAGCCAGGTGGTCCATCCTCGTTTGGAAGCTCCCGTCACCACAAACCGCTTGACGTGGCGATCGCCTCGTCGCGACCACTCCTGAAGGGCGTCCATCGCGCGGACGGCCGACTTGACCATCGGGAAGAGAAGCGGCCATTCCTCGTCGCCACTCTGAAGGTAGCGGACGAACGTCTCGGAGATCAGGTCATCCTCGGAGCGGTCGCCGAGGAGCGGTTGATTGGGGACCGCCTGCAAAAGTGCGACACGGGCCCCGCAGGCGCGGGCCATGGCGAACATCGTGGCGTGGTCGCCGGGGCTGGGTTTTCCACCGGTTCGGCCTCCGGTGATGAAGAGGAGCATGGAGTCGGCCGAGGCGCTCGATCGGGGGATTCCCTCGGGCTCGTACACGACAAGCGAGTGCTCCCAGGTGATCTCCTTCCACTTCTGTGAGGTTAGCTTCAACTCCGTGAACTGCCCTGCCTCGGTGGTGTGCCGGCCGAGCTCGGCCCAGGCGAAGGCTGAGTCAGGCTTACGAACGTACTCGTCCAGTTCGGCGCGTGCCATTGCGGGGGCGGAAGCCCCGAGCATGGCCGCCCAGGCCAATCCGCTTCGAACCCAGTTCCAGCCCAGTCGCATCGCATCCGCCATTTGAGTGCCTCCCGGCCATCGTCGTCGGGCTTTCCATCGGACCAGTCACCAGTGAACCATCCGAGAGAGGCGTTGGCTACAGGCGACCGGCCTCCAGCCCGTGACGCACGAGGAATCGGCGGCGGTCATCCTCGCAGCGTCGAATGGCCTCGATCGAGGTTGCCAGGGCCTCTCGGGCTGCATTGAGTGCGGCCTGATCGCCGGTGTGGAAGTATCGATCGAGCGCTTCCATTCGGGCGACCAGGGCTTCGACAGCCTGGGAGAGGTCCTCGACGATCGCCGAGAGGTCGGGATCGTCGCCGATCGGAACGGAATGACGGACACCGGCCAGAGCCCTGGCGACCCCCTGGGCCCGGGCTCGAAGCTTCGCAATCGCCGCGATGGCCGCCACGTCGTCGGGAATGTCCACGGTCGACTCGTCACGCCCCGCCTCGCGGGCGAGATCCTTGCGGATCGCGTTGAGTTCGTGGACTGCTGGTGCGATCCGGATCGCAAGGTCATCAAGTCGTCGAGAGGGCGGGACCGTGGCGACGTTGCGATGGGCCACGGCAAAGGAGGCCAGGCCCAGCACCACGGCGATCAGGGCCGTGATCGTCAGGCGACGGATCAGAAGCCGGTGCCGCGAGCAGGCCGGAACCGGCCAGGGCCCAATCAGCAGGAGTCCGCACACGAACCCGGTGACCAGTCCTCCCAGGTGCGCCGCTTGATCGATGTCGGCGACGACTGCGCCCAGAACCGCCAGGTTCGCGACCAGGACACCCAGTACCGCCATCACCCCGACGATCACGGCGACATTCCGCGCCAGGTGCGTCAGGACACTCCGAGGAATCGCCCGATGGTGCCGGACCAGAAACGCAAGCAGCCCACCCAGAACACCGAAGATGGCACCCGAGGCCCCGACACTCACCCGGATCGGCGGGGTTGCCGCGCTGGCGATGGCCCCTCCGATCCCTGAGGCCAGGTAGATCACGCCAAAGGCCAGATGGCCGTGAATCCGCTCGACCAGCGGGCCGATCATCAACAGGCCCCACATGTTGACGAGCAAATGGAGGAGGCCCCCGTGAAGAAAGACGCACGCCACAAGCCGCCAGTACTCGTGCCGAAGGACCAGACGACCGCCGTCATTCGCGCCCCACTCGACCATCTCTTTCGCCAAAGGCCAGTGAATCGGGCCCCCGGACCAGACCATCGCGCCGAAGCAAACGCCCGAGATCAGGACCAGGATCGGCGTGACAACCGACCGGCGGGTCGCGGCGTCGAGGTGGCGACGAAAAGCGGCCATGTCCCCCGGCGCAATCCGACCGCGGACCGGTCGCCCCAGCGTCGCGGCGCCCCGGACAGATCCGGTCGTTTCCGCGCCGTGCTCTCCCTCGCGCATCGCCCCGGGCCCCCAGACTTGGATCAGCAACGTTCTGTTCGTACGCCGCGATCCCGAACCGACCGCGAGCCTCGCCACAACGGGTATCGCTCCATTATAATCCATGCCACGATGAGGTTAGCCGGAGATCGGCTTTGTTGTCGAGGTCCCGAGCGCGAGACATTGAGCTCCGGTGCGGTCCGATCCCATGGAAACCGCGATTTGTAAGAAATCGTAAACGACGGATACGAGAACCGGCTGCCCCCTTTTCCTGAAGCTGTCACAGGAAGGAGCCCAGCGTGCGGATCGATGAGCCGGACCCGAGACGCCGGGCTCCTGGAGAGCGATGGGATCTCGGCCGAGGGAGAATCTGCCGAGGACTGGAGTTTCACCCGGCCGGAGTGTCGTCGCCATCAGGTGTCCTGGATCGTCTCGGGCCGGCGATTGCCGGAATGCCTTCGAGCTTATCGGTGGGGGCCTCGGCGCCTAGAATGAGGAACCCGAGTCGGTCAGCACGATGAACAACCAGGAGGACGGTGGGGCCGGGATGCCTCGCGGCGTTCGGATGCAAGGTGATGATGCTCAGGCCCGCGATTCCGGGCCGCTCTCGATCTTCTGTGGACCCGTTCGTTCCTGGTTCGAGGCGACATTCGCCGAGGGGCCGACGCCCGGCCAGGCTCTCGCCTGGCCGGCGATCGCCGCCGGTGAAAACGTTCTGCTCATCGCGCCGACCGGCACCGGAAAGACCCTCGCCGCCTTTCTCGCCGTGATCGATCGGCTGGTCCGCGAGCACCTCGCCGGAACCCTTGCGCCAGGACTCCGATGCCTCTACATCTCGCCACTCCGCAGCCTGAATTACGACATCGAACGCAACCTCGCCACGCCCCTCCAGGGGATCGCACGCCGGCTGGATCTCGACGACGGGCCCATCAAGGTGGGCGTACGAACCGGGGATACCTCGGCCTATGAACGCCGGAAGCTTCGCGACGACCCGCCGCACATCCTCATCACCACGCCCGAAAGCCTCTCCCTCCTGCTCAGCCAGGAAGGATGGCGCGACCACTGGCAGGGCCTCGAAACCGCGATCGTCGACGAGGTTCACGCGCTCGCCCCAACCAAGCGTGGCGTCGATCTCGCGGTCTCGCTTGAACGGGTCGCGGCACGGGCTCGACGCGATCCGAGCCGCGTGGGACTCTCGGCAACCTGCCGGGCCGACGACGCGATTTACCGGTTCCTTTTCGGGATCTCACGAAACTCCACGGGATTTTTCGCGCCCCCGCCGACCGGCTCTCCCCCCACGGAGTACGAGGTCGAAAGCCTGATCGAGCCGGGCGAAGTCCCAAATCGCGGACTCAGCTATCGCCGACTGCTCCGTCGACTCCGCAAAAGGATCGACGCCAACCGGACCACCGTCGTTTTCGCCAACACCCGAGCATTCGCTGAAAAAATCACTCACGATCTAAAAACTGGAAATGACGATGTGAAAATGATCGCGGTGCATCATTCAGCACTCGACGCGGAGCGTCGGCGGGCGATTGAGGCGGGGCTGAGGTCGGGCGAGGTTCGCGCGGTGGTGACGAGCACGAGCCTGGAGCTGGGGGTCGACATTGGGACGGCCGATCTGACCGTGCAGGTGGGGCTGCCGGGCGGTGTCGCGCGTTGCGTGCAGCGTGTGGGGCGGTCGGGACATCGCCGAGGGGTGGCCTCGCGCGGGCTGTTGATGGCCGCGTCGCCCGCCGAGCTGGTCGGTGCGGCGATCACGGCGCGGGCGGCGCGCGAGGGTCGCGTCGAGCCGCTGTCGACCGTTGCGACGCCGCTCGACGTCGTTTGCCAGCAGCTTGTTGGCATGGCCTGTCTGGGCGAGCAGTCGGTCGACTCCGCCTTCGAGCTGATCCGGAGAGCCGGACCCATGGCCGGGCTCTCGCGTGAAGATTTTGATGCCTGTTTAACATTTCTGGCGGGCGAGCTGAGTGCGCCCGCGGGGGCGTTCGAGCCCGAGCCGGGAGCGGCGCCCCGGTGGACGTCGCCCCGGCTCTGGCGGCGGAACGGATGGTTCGGCGTCCGGAATGGGCGGGTCGTCCGATGGTTCCGGTCGAACGTGGGGACGATCGCGACGGAGGAATCGGTTCGGGTGCTGGTCGATGGCGTTGCGATCGGGACGCTGGAGGCCACCTACGCCGACCGGCTGACGCCCGGCGATCGGTTCGTTCTCGACGGCCGAGCGCTGGAGGTCGCGCGGATCGAGGGCGGGGTCGTTCAGGCGAAGGCGACCGGCGGCGAGCCGAACCTGCCGCGGTGGACCAGCGATCGGCCCTCACTTTCGTCGGAACTGGCGGGTGAGCTTGCGACCTTTCGTGCCTCGGTGGCCCGACGGCTCGCCGAGGAAGGGCCTCGGACGGTCCGCGACCGGCTCGCGCGGGAGCTTCGACTCACGCCCGAGGCCGCCGCGGTGATCGTCGAGTTGATCGAGGCGCAGGACCGCCTCAGCGAGGTTCCGTCGGCCGAGGGCAGCCTCGTCGAGGAATCCCCCGCGCCCGATGGTTCAGGACTTGTCTACACGTTCCACGTCCCGCTGCATCGGGCGGCCTGCGAGGCCCTGGCGCGGGCCGTCGGGGCCCGACTCGGCCGGCGGTTCGGGCGTAATCTTCATCTCGCCGTCGCGGATCTCGGCTGGTCGATTCGCCTTCCGATCGAGGGCAACGGGCTCGAACCGGGCGAGATCGCCCCCCTGCTCCATCCCGATCGGCTCGACGCGGATGTGCTCGAAGGACTCGACCGCGGCGATCTTCTGGCTCGACGCTTCCGGCACGTCGCGGCGAATGCCCTGATGGTCCTGCGAAACCCGGAGCCTGGCCGTCGCGTCCGGGTCGGCGGGATGAACTGGGTCGCCACCCGACTCTTCCCCATGGTTCGCGCCGCCTGCCCCGATCACCCGCTGATTCGCCAGACGCGCCGCGAGGTCCTCAACGAACTGCTCGACGTCCCGGCCGCCGCACATTGGCTCGCGACTGGTCCGTCGCTCCGGTTCCGACGCCTCCCGGCCCTCTCGCCGTTTGCCGCGGCCTGGATCGAACCCTCGGCCTCGGAAGCCCTCCAGTTCGAGGCGCCCGGTGATGCGCTCCGACGGCTGCACGCCCGGCTTACCTCCGGCGGAAAGTAGGTCCGACCTTTCCGCCGGACCCGCGGTACGTCCACGCCTCGTCTACTCGTTTCGCCCCACAAATCCGGGTCATGCTGGAAAGCCAGACCTACTTTCCCGAGACCCGGACGGCCTGGCCCGAGCCCTCCACAATCCGATAGATCGCATCGGCGTCGAGCGGCCCGATGGGGTCGATCTGGCCCCAGGGCCAGCGGACCTCGACCGAATCGACCTTCTTCGTCCTCCCCAGTCCGAAATGCAGCCAGGGGCCCGTCGCCGATTGATAACTCCCACCACCAAAACGATCGGCCACCCAGACCCGTTCGCCCGACCTCACTGAGATCCTCGCGCCGATGGCGTCACGGTTCGATCGCGTTCCCTGGAGCTGGAACGCGATCGAGTGGCCCACACGTTGGCTTTCATTATGCAGAAACAGAAGAGGCTCATTTTGCGCGAGAACCACCGCGTCGGGTCGGCCGTCGTTGTCGAGGTCGCCGATGGCAAGCCCCCGGCCCAGGTGGGTTGCCTCGAACGGAGGGCCCAGGCGCGCGGAGATGTCTTCCAGGTGGCCGCCCGGCCGGCCGCGGAGGAGCTGCATCGGCATCATCCAGGGGAATCGCGGACGGTTGTCGACGACGTGCCCGTTGACTGTCAGCAGGTCGAGCTGGCCGTCGTTGTCGACGTCCAAAAACGCAGCGCCGAAGCCGAGCAGCGGACGGCTCGGACCGGCGAGGCCCACCTCGTTCGTCCGGTCAACGAACAGGCCGCCGCCGGTGTTCTGGTAGAACGTGGTCGATTCGCCGAAGTAGTTCGTCACGGCGAGGTCGGGAAGCCCGTCGCCGTCGAGGTCGCCGCAGGCAATCCCCATCCCGGCCCGGTAGTTGCCGTCGGCCGCGGCGGCGACTCCCGCGACGTCGCCAATCTCCTCGAATCGAAGGCCGCCGAGGTTGTGGAAGAGATTGTTGACCGTCATGTCGTTGGCGACAAACAGGTCGATCTTGCCGTCTCGGTCGAGGTCGGCCGCGACCACGCCGAGCCCCCGCCCACCCCGGTCGTCGATCCCGGCCTCCTGGGTGACGTCGACGAACCGGCCGCCGTCGTTGCGGAAAAGGTGATCGGGGAGCGCGGGGAAATCCAGGGGGTAGCAGGTCCGGTCGTTGGGCGACTCGGGATGTTCACATCGCCTGGGATTGGACGGATCATAGCGGAGATAATGGCAGACATAAAGATCCAGGTCGCCGTCGTTGTCGAGGTCGGCAAACGCGGCGGAGGTCGGCCAGTCGCGGTCGCCGCCGAGGCCGGCGCGGGCGGTCGCGTCCTCGAAGGTGCCGTCGCCTCGGTTCCGGTAGAGGGCATAGCTTCGCCATCGGGTGACGAAGAGGTCGGGATGACCGTCGTTGTCGAAGTCGGCTACCGCGACGCCGTGGCCGTATCCGCCGGGAATCGCGCGGATACCGGCGCGGTCGGTGACATCCTCGAAGGTGCCGTCACCCTGGTTGCGGAAGAGGCGGTCGCCCTGCTTCGGCGCGTCGGGCGGCGGGAACGGGCCGCCCTGGACGGCGTAAATGTCGAGCCGGCCGTCGCCGTCGAAGTCGAGCAGGCCGACGCCGCCGCACATGGGCTCGGGCGGCGGCGGATTCTTGCCCGACTGGCCGTTCTCGTGGAAAAACGTCAGTTTCGCGGCCCCGGCGCGATCGGCAAGGGCGATTTCCGCGGTGTCGCGCTGGGACGGGCTGGCCGGTGATCGACTCGCTGGTAGGCGAGCGAGCAGATCGGCGACGAGGTCGGCGGCCGTCCGAACGGTCGGGCCAACGGCGACGGCCTCGACCTCGACCGGGAGCGGCTCGCGAGGGGCTCGGCCCTCGGCGATCAGCTCCCAGCCCCGCGCCTCGACCTTCCGGCCGAGCTGCGTCGCCAGCCGGGCGAGTTCCTCGGCGTGCTTGTCGCGGGTCTCTTCCTTGTTGATCAGGACATACCGCTTGCGCAGGGCACTCATTCGGGCCTTGGTCCGGCGGAGGTTCTCGGCCTCGTCGCGACGGCCCGCCGCCAGCGCCAGATCGGCGAGCCGGTCAAGGGCGGGTGCGTCGCCGGGCTCCTCCGCCAGCAGTGCCGACCATTCCTGTCGCTCGCGATCGGGATCGCCGATTTGACCCGCGAGCCAGCCGCGGAGCCTCGCCAGCTCGGCCCGGGTGAACCAGTCGGGCGGCAGGTGCTCCAGCGCCCGGCGGACCCCCTCGACATCCCGGGCCGCGCGGGAGAGGTTCAGGTACGCCGCCCAGACGGCCGGATCGTCAGGCCGGCGCTGAAGGCAGTCGTCGAGAGAGTGGCGAGCCTCGTCGAGCTGACCCTTCCAGAGCGCGACGTTGGCCCGGCCAAGCCGGACTCGGTCGTCGTCTTCAGTCGCCTTGTGCAGAGCCCGGTCGACGTAGTCGAGCGGGAACGCGGCATCGTCGAGCAGGTAGAGGCTTCGGAGTGTCCGGCCCGGGTTGGGGGAATCGGCCCACGATTCGAGGAGCAGGGCGCGGACCTCGCGCGACCGGCTCTCGATCCGATAGAGGAGTTCGAGGGCCTCGCGGACCGTTACCGACGACGCGTCGCGTTGTCGAGGGATCGCCCGCAGGACGGATTCGGCCTCGGCGTATCGGCCGATATTGGCCAGGATACGGGCGCGGACAATGGCCGACTTGCGAGCGATCGGCGACCCCGGCTTGACGCGAGTCAGAGCCTTCAGCGCGGGGATAGGTTTGGCGCGGGCTTCCTCGCAGAGTCCAAGCTGATACCAGGCCTCGTCCCATCGGGGCCGACGATCGGAGAGCTCGATCAGCCGACGCGAGGCCGAGGCGAGCCGGCCCTCGTCGATCTCGCGGACGGCCCGATCGAGCTCGGCCCGGTCGGCCCGGTAGGCGGAGTAAGTCCAGCCGCCCCAGGCCGCCGTCGTCGCGGCCAGCACCAGACCGACGGCGAGCCGCGGCGATCGCATCGGAGCGAAACCCCTCAGAGGAGACGGGTCGGCGCCACCCAGATCGACGCGCCAACCCTCCTCGAATCTAATCGTGCGCTCGGTCGCCGATCAATACGAGTCGGAGCTGATCACCTCGCCGCCGTTGCGGGTGGAGAGGGCCTGATAGACCGGGACGGCCTGGCCGGGCGGAATGATCGGGATGCAGTTGTTTGATGCCGCGAGGGTCAGCATCTGCTGGTAGTTCCAGCTTGAGATGGAGTTCTTGATGAAATGGACCGAGCCATCGGCGAAGGCGAAATTGCAGCCGCCGGAGTGGAAGCTGGTGGCCGATTCGGCCGAGACGGTGGCCGGATCACAGGTGGTCCCCAGCATGTTCGTCTCGTTCGTGAGGTTGGGCGGGTAGAAGGAGGACATCGTCCCGTCGCCATAGTCGGAGTCGGCCCACCAGCCCTCTCCCTCAAAGGCGCAGCCGCCGGAGTTATTGCAGCCGACCTGGTTCATCATGCCCTGGGCGCTCTCACCGAACATGAAGGTGTTGCTGGTGCCGTCGGTGATGCTGGCGAGGTGGACTGGCGGCTGGGAAGGCTGACCTGGGGCGTACCATCCACGACCCGTATCAGGATAGACCCCCTGCATCGAACTGAGGATCTGCTGGGTGTAGCCCAGGTTGGGCATGAAGGTTCCGCAGACGCCCCGGTAGCTCGTGTAGGCCATCCCGATGGTGGTTCCGTCCCATCCGGCACCCTGCTCGAAGTAGCGGAGGTCCCAGATCAGGGCGTCGCTCGGGCACCAGAGCGTTTTCAGGCCGATGCCGGGGAACGTGCTGTTGCGGACCTGGTAAGGACCGAGCTGGATGTTGATCGCGTTGTAAATCGACGATTGCTCGGTGTAGAGCAAGAGGCCGGCGAAGCAGCCCCAGCCGTCGTGGTAGCCCTGCGGGCTTCCGCTGGTGGTGAGGTAGGCCTGCATGTTTCGGCCCATCGGGAAGGTGCCGTTGGCACTCTGATAGTTCATGGCGCCGAGGGCGAGTTGTTTCATGTTGTTGGTGCACTGGATGCGGCGAGCGGCCTCACGGGCCGCCTGCACGGCCGGGAGCAACAGCGCGATGAGGACCGCGATGATCGCGATCACCACCAGCAATTCGATCAGCGTGAAGCCTCGAGTAGACGGACGGGGAGAGTGATGCATGAGAAAGCCTCGTCGAAGGAATGGATGAGAACGGTCACGCGAGTCATCTGGCCGATGGAAGTTCGATCAGGAGCCTGGCCTGGCCTCGGCGGCCCGTTTTTTGTTGCGCTCGTGGCGAGAGCTGACGTCGATGGTCGGACGGAGCTTTCCACGGCCCTTGACAGGGGGCGCCTCCACGGTCGAGGCGGCCACCGGCGCGGGCGGCAGCGGGGCCTCGCTCCCGCCGCAACCCGTGAGAACCACGCCCAGAGCCGTGGCCGTGATCCAGGTCGTGGACCGCACCGCCAAGGTTCGTTCGGACCTTCGATTCATT
Source organism: Planctomycetales bacterium (assembly GCA_027449865.1). GTDB lineage: Bacteria > Planctomycetota > Planctomycetia > Isosphaerales > Isosphaeraceae > JAKAUH01. The sequence goes on along the minus strand of DAIDKV010000226.1, from coordinate 9,105 downwards.
GTCATCCCCCTTCCTTACCCTTGCTTGCGACACGAGCGATCCCGATCGCCTGTCCCAGGTCGAACCCAGGGCTGATTCCCGCCGAGGCGGACACCCTCGTGCTCGGGCAGAACATCGACGAGTCTGCGTATGTCGACTCGTACGATCGCGGCGGATTGGTTCGGGAGTTCGCAAAAAACCCCGTGCTTCCAGGTATCCTTTACCCATAAACAACGGGCGAATCGAACGCGAAAGGCAGAATATAACTGCCTTTCTTCTCGAAGTTTTCGTCGATCCAGGTCTGCTGGTCTGACGCTGGAGGGAAATCACGAAGCCTCCCCGAGCTCCCGGTATGACCAACCAGGCCTCGCCTCGAAATCTCCCAGATCCCATCGCGAGAGGACCGGGCAGCCCGACCCCTCGCATACCCCCATCCATTCGTTCAAATACCAGCAGACACGGACCCCTGGGCGCTTCTCTTACTCCTATAGTAGTAGGACTGGCCACGCCGGACAATGAGAACACGAGTATTTTGAATTGAGAATCCTTACCAGTCGATTTTGAATGAATGGCGCCGGTTGCCGCCTTTCGTTCCCGGTGTCTGCGAGGAATATGAGTACACTCGGGGAAGATTTCTTGTCGATCGATCGATTTTGCGGCGTGTGGAGGGGTGCGCAATGGCTCCCACACTCGCTCGGCGCGCTGATGATCGAGAACCCGAAGCTTTACGGCCGAAAGCTCTTGCGGGGATCACGCGCTACCGGCGGACGTACTGGGCCTGGTCGATCGCCCTGGAAACGCGAGGGCTCGACATCGAGCCGCCGAGGTCATCCCGGCCTGATACACGTGCCCGCTGATGGTGTCCGATCGGTTCCCATGTCGGAGCCGGCTCCCGCCGGGGATTTTGGCGAGACCTTTGGCTACGCCCAGGTCGATGGCCCATGTAGGATTGGGAGGGTCTGCCCACGCCTGGATGAATAGGACGTGAACCGCGTGCGTGCGGCTCTCGGTCCCATGGAGGCATCGGAGCGCCTCGCGGCTGAGAACCGAGAGCCTCGGAAGGAATCGACGGGAATTGAGGAGGTTTTTTGGATGAGGTGTTCAGGTCGATTTCTTGCATGCCGCATCGGAGGGCGGTGGTTCCCTCTCACGCAAGGAAGAGGGTTCCATCGCCGCCGTTCCATAAGGTGGAGCAAAACCGACCACCAAAGGAAGGGCGAACTCTCCTGGAATGGAATCGTTTGCTCGTGCCCCGATCAATACGAGTCGGAGCTGATCACCTCGCCACCGTTGCGGGTGGAGAGGGCCTGGTAGACCGGGACGGCCTGGCCGGGCGGAAGGATCGGAATGCAGTTGTTGGCCAACTGGGCGGTTTGCATCTGCTGGTAGTTCCAGCTTGAGATGGAGCTCTTGATGAAATGGACCGAGCCATCGGCGAAGGCGAAGTTGCAGCCGCCGGAGTGGAAGCTCGTGGCCGACTCGGCCGCCACGGAGGCGGGATCGCAGTTCGTTCCCGCGTTGTAGGCGGCGTTGGTGAGATTGGGCGGGTAGAAGGTGGACATCGTCCCGTCGCCATAGTCGGAGTCGGCCCACCAGCCCTCACCCTCGTAGGGGCAATAGGGGCAATTGGCCTGGCTGAGCTTGCCCTGGGCGCTCTCGCCGAACATGAAGGTGTTGCTGGTGCCGTCGGTGATGCTCGCGATTCGGACCGGAGGCTGCGAGGGCGATCCCGGGGAGTACCATCCGCGGCCGGTGTCGGGAAAGACTCCCTGCATCGAGCCGAGGATCTGCTGGTTGTAGGCCATGCCGGGCATGAAGGTTCCGCAGACGCCTCGGTAGCTCGTGTAGGTGGTTCCGAGGACCGAACCATCCCAGGCCGCTCCCTGCGCGAAGACGCGAAGGCCCGAAATCACACCGTCGCTCGGGCACCAGAGCAGGCTCAGTCCCAGCACCGGGACCGTGCTGTTCCGAAGCTGATACGGGCCCAGCATCACGTTCATCGCGTTGTACACCTGTGACTGCTCGGTGTAGAGCAAGAGCGAGGCGAACTGTCCCCAGCCGTCGTGATAGCCCTGCGGACTTCCACTGGTGGAGATGTAGGCCTGCATGTTGCGGCCCATCGGGAAGGTGCCGTTGGCGCTCTCGTAATTCATGGCGCCGAGGGCCAGTTGCTTCATGTTGTTGGTGCACTGGGCGCGTCGTGCGGCCTCGCGGGCCGCCTGCACCGCCGGGAGCAAGAGCGCGATGAGGACCGCGATGATCGCGATCACCACCAGCAATTCGATCAGCGTGAAGCCGGAGGACCGCCGACGGGGGAGGACACGCATGGATCGTTCCCTTTCGAGGGAGGAACCGAAGGAAATGGCTTGCCGGAGATCGTGCAGGGACCAATCCGCCTGGACCGGTGCCCTTCCCGCCGATTGTTGGACCGTCGCGCGCACGTGGGATTGGGATGCGAGAACCGAAGCGAAAACGTTCTTTGCGCCGGCCGCGGGAAGAAGGATGCCGACCGGGATTCATCGTCGGCTCGAAGGCCGGACGGGCGATCTGCGCCCGCCGGCCGAATCGAAGGAGACCCCTCCTTGGCGGAAGGGTCGCCGATCAACTTGCTCGATTCGATTCGATTCGATCAATACGAATCGGAGCTGATGACCTCGCCGCCGTTGCGGGTGGAGAGGGCCTGGTAGACCGGGACGGCCTGGCCCGGGGGGAGGACGGGGATGCAGTTGTTCGCCAACTGGGCGGTTTGCATCTGCTGGTAGTTCCAGCTTGAGATGGAGTTCTTGATGAAGTGGACCGAGCCATCGGCGAAGGCGAAGTTGCAGCCGCCGGAGTGGAAGCTGGTGGCGCTTTCCGCGGCCGGAGAGGCGGGATCGCAGCTGGTTCCGTTGTAATACATGATGTTGGTGAGGTTGGGCGGGTAGAAGCTGGACATGATTCCATCGCCCCAGTCGGAGTCGGCCCACCAGCCCTGGCTCTCGAAGTTGCAATCGCCGTAGCTATCGCACCCAATCTGACTCAGCATGCCCTGGGCACTCTCGCCGAACATGAAGGTATTGCTCGTACCGTCGGTGATGCTGGCGAGGCGGACCGGCGGCTGCGAGGGCTGTCCTGGAGCGTACCAACCCTTGCCGGTGTCGGGGAAAATTCCCTGAAGAGAATTGATGATCTGCTGGTTGTAGGCCATGCCGGGCATGAAGGTTCCGCAGATGCCCTTGTAGCTGGTGTAGGTGATTCCGATCGTGGTTCCGTCCCAACCGGCGCTCTGTTCGAAGTAGCGGAGGTCCCAGATCAGGGCGTCGCTCGGGCACCAGAGCATCTTCAGGCCGATGCCGGGGAAGGTGCTGTTGCGGACCTGGTAGATGCCGAGCTGGATGTTGATCGCGTTGTAGAGAGCCGACTGCTCGGTGTAGAGCAGAAGACCGCCGAACTGGCCCCAGCCGTCGTGGTAGCCCTGTGGGCTTCCGCTGGTGGTGAGGTAGGCCTGCATGTTTCGGCCCATCGGGAAGGTGCCGTTGGCGCTCTCGTAATTCATGGCGCCGAGGGCGAGTTGCTTCATGTTGTTGGTGCACTGGATGCGGCGAGCGGCCTCACGAGCCGCCTGCACGGCCGGGAGCAACAGCGCGATGAGGACCGCGATGATCGCGATCACCACCAGCAATTCGATCAGCGTGAAGCCTCGAGTAGACGGACGGGGAGCGTGATGCATGAGAAGGTCTCGCGAAAAAAATCGATCAGGACGGTCACATGAGACGGGAGACGGACAGAGATCGTTCAGGGGGCCGGCTTGGCTTCCGCGGCCCGTTTCTTGTTGCGTTCCTGTCGCGAACTGACGTCGACGGGCGCGCGCTTACCCTTGCCCTTGGTCGGTGGCTCCTCGACGGTCGGGGCGGGGTTGGCCGCGGGCTTCGCGGGAGGCGGGGCCTCGCCGCCACAACCGACGAGGACGGCACCCAGGACCGTCGCCGCGATCCACCCCATGGACCGCACCGCCGAGGTTCGTTCGAGCCTTCGATTCATCGTCATTCCCCTTCCCTCACCTCTCCCCGCGACAGGAGTGATCCCGATCGCCTGTTCTCCATCGAACCCGAGGCAAAGATCCGTCATGCGGACCTCCCCATCTCGCGGGGGCCCATCGACGGACTACCCCGAGGCGACTAGAATCACAATGGAGTCCCGCGACGCCCTCCACGACCGGCCGGGCGCCCTTGCTTTCTCTCGAACCTCCCGGCCCCAGTGCAGCGAGAGCGGGAGTCTCGACCCAGCCCGGTTCCTACCCACTCGAACGAGCACTCACAGAAGGGAAGGTTACCGGGTACTGGTCTATCAATGATCCTAAGCCGTTCCCAGGCTCTGGACAATGAGAACAGTAGTATTTTGGATTGAGAATCCTTGTCAGGCCCACCGCAATGGATGGCGTCATTTTGAATCCTGACTTTTCGGCTCCTGTTAGGAATCCAGGTTCGCTGGATTAAGATTTCTTGTCAGGAATGGGATGGCGGCCATTGCGGAGATTGGATTTCCGATTCCAGAGATTCGAATTCCAGTTCGACGCGATGGGTTTGGGATTCTGGAGTCCGAGATCCAGGAGTGCGCCGACGCGATCGCCGCATATTGACAAACACGCGGGCAATCGCTTTTGCGATCAGTGGAGAGGGACGTCGATGACCCCACGCCCACGCGTCGCCCTGATGATCGAGACCTCGACCGTCTACGGCCGGAAGCTCTTGCAGGGAATCACACGATACCTCCGGACTCACCGGGCGTGGTCGATCTTCCCGGAGCAGCGAGAGGTCGACACCGAGCCGCCAGGCTGGCTCCGGACCTGGCGCGGCGATGGCATCATCTCACGGTGGAGCTGTCCAAGAGCGATCGAGGCGATCGAACGGACCGGGCTGCCAGCCGTGGATGTGAGCGATCGTCGGCCAGCCTTCGGTCTGCCCCGGATCAACTCCGACGACCTGGCGATCGGGCGGATGGCCGCGGCGCACCTGCTGGAGCGCCGGTTCGCGGCGTATGCCATCTGCGCCTTCTCGGGCGAGCTCTGGGCCGAGCGGAGGACCGAGGCGTTCCTGGAAGCGGTCGCCCGGGCCGGGCATGTCGGGCGGGTGTATGAGTCTCCCTGGCATGGCGCGGGGGCGCATGTGCGCGAGGAGGAGCAGGCTCGAATCGGGCTCTGGCTGGAGTCGCTGCCGAGGCCCGTCGGTGTCCTGGCGAGCAACGACGTCCGGGGGATCGACGTGCTCAATGCCTGCCAGATGCGCGGGCTTCAGGTTCCCGACGATGTCGCCGTGCTCGGGGTCGACGACGACGCCCTGCTCTGCGAGATCTGCTCGCCGGCGCTTTCCAGCGTGGTGCCGAACATCGAGGCGATCGGCTACGAGGCGGCGGCACTGCTGGATCGGCGGATGCAGGGAGAGCCCGCCGGGCCGGGCGAGCGATTTGTCCCGCCCTCGGGGATCACGACCCGGCTGTCGACCGACGTGGTCTCGGTCGGCGATCCGGAGTTCGCCGCGGCGATCCGGTTCATCCGCGAGAACGCCTGCCACGGGATCACGGTCGAGGACGTGCTCGGGCATGTGGAGGTCTCGCGATCGACGCTGGAGCGGGCGTTCCGAAAGTATTTGGGCCGCTCGCCGCAGGCCGAGATCCGGGCCAATCAGCTCGCGAGGGCCCGGCAGCTTCTCGCCGAGACCGACCACCCGGTGCATCGGATCGCCGAGCTGGTCGGTTACCGCCATGTCGAGTATTTCAACGTCGCGTTCAAGCGCGAGCTGGGCCGGACGCCCGGCGAATACCGACGAGAGCTTCGGCCCTCGATCCCGACAGCGACGGTCGCCACGTCTTGACGCCGAACGGTCACGCGGCGATCCTCAATGGTGGACCCCTCCGGTCGGGTCAGAACCAGAGGAGATCCCATGAGATCGCGATCGATCGTGGGCCTCTCCGCGGTGGTGGCCTCCATCGTCATGGTGGGGGCACTCCACGCCGGAGATGCCGTCAAATCGGGCCTCGCGCTGGGCGAGGTCGCTACCCCGTTCGACATCGATGATGTGACCGGCCCGAACAAGGGTCAGACACTCTGTTATCGCTGAAGGTACGGCGCGAGCCCGGTCGTCTGCGTCTTCGCACGCCAGACCTCCGAGCCCTTGGCCAGTTTGGTCAAGCAGATCAACAAGAAGATTGAGGAGAACTCGCGGCTCAAGTCGTTCGTGGTCGTTTGCGGCGGTGAGCCAAACGCGACCCGAAAGGCCCTGGTGGAGCTGGCGAAGAAGAACCAGATCAAGAATGTCCCGCTCACCATGTTTGGAGAGCCCGGCGGTCCGCCCGACTACGAGCTCTCGCGGGATGCCGACATCACGGTTTTGATGTGGAACCGGCACTCGGTCAAGGTCAACCACGCCTTCAAGGGCGAGTTGACCGAGAAGGACATCGAGGCCGTGATGGCCGATATCCCGAAGCTCCTCGGCCATTGAGGCATGGAGGAGCGTCGAGACGAGTGGCGTGAAGGCCGGGCGATCCCGCCCGGCGCGGACTGAACCGGGGGCGTCCGACGACGCCCCATCCCAACGACCCGACCGGAACCCCAGCGACCCGTGCTCGTGGCCCGGGTCGCTTCCCTTTTTATTTCGTGACGAGAGGTTCGAAGGACGGCGCAAGAATCATGGGCCACTGGGGCGTCAAGAGCTACGAGAACGACGAGGCGAGCGATGCGCTCGACGTGGGGTTTGACCGTGTCCACGGCGATCGTTACGACGCATTGATGGACGACCGAAACCCGATGACGTTCGAGCAGGTGCAGCAAGAGCTCGCCGATTCTCGAACGCTCGCCGCCTCGATCGAGGCGATCCGAGAAGCGACCGGCCCCGAGGTCGCAACGGACGACTGGGACGATGAGTCGCGGCTGGCCATGGTCGGCGTGATCGTCCGATACGCCGAGCTGAAGGTGCCGATTCCCGTCGAGTGGCGTGATCGGGCGATCGCCTGGCTGGAGGGCGAATCGATCGACTGGCAGGAGGCGACCGCCCGCCGGATGCGCCGGGAGAAGGAAATCCAGCGGCTTCGACGGGCCCTCACCGACGAGGCCGCCGGATCGGCCGAGGTCTGAGGATGCATGACTCGCCTTGGCGCTGAGGCGCGCATCCGATAAAGTCGCCGCCACTTCCTGGGCTGGGGGAACACGGAGGTTCACCTCGATGACGGTCGCTTCGTGGAGATCCGTGACAACACGCGCCTTCACAAGCGGCCCGGTCCTGCTGACGATCGCCCTCGCGCCCGCGATGGCGGCGATCTGGTCGGTGGGATGGTTTGTCCCGCAGGACGCGCCGGCGCACGTTTACAACGCCGAGATTCTCGCCCGGTCGTTCGACCCCGCGTCGCCGCTCACGGAAAGTTTCGCGATCCGATGGCAGCCGATTCCGAACTGGATCGGCCACCTGCTTCTGGCCGGACTGGTGCGGCTGGTCCCGGCACCGATGGCCGACCGGATGCTGACCAGCCTGACGCTCGCGGGCTTCGCGGCGTCGGTTCTCTGGCTTCGAGGCCGGATCGCCGGAGATCGCGCCGCCGCGCGAGGGGAAGGTCTGTCGGCGGCGGCGTTCTCGGCGCTACTGGGGATGAACCTGACCTGGCTCCTCGGTTTCACCAGCTTCGCGCTGGGATCCTGCCTGTTCCCGATCACGCTGGGCTACTGGTGGCCGCGACGCGATCGGATGCGGTGGCGGGATGTGGCCGGACTCGGGCTTCTGCTCGTCCTCGGCTACTTCTGCCATCTGGTGAGCCTGGGACTCACACTGATGGCGCTGGGATTCCTGGCGGTGACGACGCCGATGGCGGGTGGAATGGGCCTTCGGTCGCTCCTCGCCCGCCTGCTCCCGCTGGCGGTCGCCGCGCTGCCGATTCTCCCGCTGGGAGTTCTCTACCTCGGGATCGCGAGTCGGAGCGGGCCGATGCGGCCGGTCTGGGAAAACCTGGCCGATCCCTCCTCGATCCTTGCCTGGAAGGCGCAGCTTTCCTGGGCCGACCCGATCACACTGATGCGCAAGGACGCCCTGCCCTTCACCGACCTTGTCGCCACGTCCTGCATGGTGCTTGCCCCGGTCTTCTGGCTTTCCGGGGCTCTGACGGTCTGGGTCGTGGCGCGGCTCGTCGACCGCTTCCGATCGCGTCCCAGCCTCGCCCAGGATCGTTTCGGCCGGGGCTGGTGGATGCTCGCGACGCTGCTGATCGTCGGCGGAGTGATCGGCCCCGACACGATGGGTCCGCAGCACGGCAACTACCTGCCCCAGCGCGTGGTGCTTTTTGGGCTGGTCGCGGCGGCGGTCTCGCTTCGGATGGATCTGAGTCGCCGCTCCGGGCGGATCGCGACCGCCGGGCTGGCCGTCGCGCTGGTGCTTCAATCGGCGATTGTCTGGGATTATGCCCTGTATTCCGACCGGACCGCCGGCGCGATCGTCCGTGCCCGAGAGGACGTCGGCCGGGGGCGCAGGGTGGCCTTCGTCGCGGGGACGATCCGGAGCCGGTTCCGCTCCAACCCGATGATGCACGTCGACAACTGGCTCGGGGTCGACACGGACAACATCATCTGGGGGAACTACGAGACCTTGCACTATTATTTTCCGGTCCAGTTCCGCGAGGGACTGGCGAGGCCGAGTCCCGAGGAGCTGGAGGAGATCCTCATCACCGACGCCCCCATGGACGCCGATCGACGGGCCCGTCAGTGGGCCGATCTCCTGGCCCGCAATGCCGATTCGATCGACGTTCTGGTGACATACCGCGATGAGCCGCTGCTCGACGCGGTCAGCTCGCGGTTTTTCCGGGAGGATCGGCGGCGGGGGGAGGTCCGCATCCTGGTCCGCGACCCGGCGCGGGTGGTCGACGGCCCGCCGACAGCCCGGCCCCCGGCCGTCGCGGTCGCGGGTTCGTTGATGGAGGATTAGCTTTTCCCGTTGGACGGACGGATGGACAGACGAGGATTTCCTTTTGGGCTCTCCCGCAGAATCTGTGGAAGCGGGGACGGCCTTTGAAGGAAAGGATCGCATCCTGGGACATCCCTGGGACATGATGGAGTTACCACACTTCATCAAGACCGGGAGTGCCCCAGGATGCGTATCCAGACGATCCTCA
>DAIDKV010000225.1 GCA_027449865.1 Planctomycetales bacterium | reverse complement strand
CCTTGATGTGGGCGACGTGATTCTCGAGTGTGCCGCCATATTTTCTTTTGATCATGCTTCCCGACATCCAACCTTCCTTTGCTTCAGGGGCGCGGATGGTGCGAACCTTGCCGGTTTGGATCAGATCCTGGAGCCCCTCGGGGCTGATCCGCCATGCCTCATTACCGGCTTTGCTGGCCCACTGGACCCATTTGTCCTCGACCTCGCGCGCGGCGTCGGACTCGTCCAAGCCTGCCGCCCGCAGTGCCGCGTGCTTCTCTTGACCAAGCGCCCGGATATTCGCGTCGTGGGACGTACTACTGCCTCCATATTCTTTAGCGATTGCACTCCCGGACATCCAACCCAACTTCGCCGGAGGCGCTTTCATCGTTTGGATCTTGCGTGCCTCGATCAATTCCTGAAGACCTTCGGGACTGACATGCCAGGCGTCTTTACCGCTCTTGGGACGCGCCCACCGGACCCATTTTTCCTCGACTTCACGCGCGGCCTCGACCTCGTCCATTCCCGCCCCGCGAAGCGCCATTAGCTTTTCCTGCGCCAGGGACCGGATGCTCGCGTCGTGGGTGGCACCGCTGCCACCATATTCCTTCAAGATAGCACTCCCCGACATCCAGCCCAATTTGGCCGGAGGCGCTTTCGTCAGTCGTATCTTACCGGCTTGGATCAGTTCCTGCAGCCCTTCGGGGCTTATGCGCCACGCTATCTTCCCGCTTTTGAGGTTCAGTTGGACCCATTTTTTCTCGACCTCGCGCGATGCCTTGGCCTCGTCCATGCCCGTAGCCAGCAGTTCGGCAAGTTTTCTCTTGCCCAGAGCCCGGATATTCGCTTCGTTGGTCGTGTTGCCGCCCCCATATTCCTTGGTGATAGCACTCCCGGCCATCCAGCCATCCGGGGCCGGGGGGGCGATCGCGGCTTCACGCCCCTTGCGGTTGTTATAGCTGTGCACCACGGTTTGGTCGCTGATCACTTCGAATTTTCCATGATCAAGCGCCTCTTCCGCCTCGGGTATTTCGTGGCTGAATTTCCTGGTAAGCTTTCGCTTCATGGGCTTCCGGAATTCCGCACCCTCGAGGATTTCGGCTGCGTAGACGGGAAGCAGCTGCGGGCGATCCTTATAGATCTCGTGCGTGTTGACGTCGACAAGATTGATAGGAGTGCAAACCTTGTCCGGATCGTCCGGATCGAGCCGGAATCCGCGGCCAATTCGCTGCGTTACATCGAGCACCGACAGCCGATCCACCATATCGATCACGATATTGTCCTTAGGGCAGTCATACCCCTCACGTAATTTTTTGTCGGAGATGATGAGCAGAATCTTCCCCTGCTCGTGCAAGAGGCGAATTTCGTCTTCGCTGTACCATTCGCTTTGTGACTGGCGTTTCCGGTTCGGCAACGCATTGCCATTTACGTCAGTCAGCAAGCCGGGGCGTAGCCACGCACCTTTCGACCCGCTATGGATCGCTGCCGCGATCTCAACATTCTCGTCCTCAAGCCAACGGCGGATCTTCGCGAACCGATCTTCTCCCAGAGCCTTATGGAACTGGCTGACCAGATCATCTGCGTGCTTGATACCGCCGCTGAAGATCAGTCCTTGCTGGCCCAGGAATCGCTCACCGCTGTCCGGGTCGCGCTCAGATAGATACGTATCGATGACGGAACGGTTGCGGGCCTCGACGTTGAACAGTTCCTGAAGCTGGGCGTCTGAAAGAGAATTGCTCTTGTTTGCACGGATGTATTCCTCGACCTTTGCCTTGTCGACCGTGTACTCCGTCTTAATCAGGATCGGCCGGACGCCGCAGAGATCGCCCCTATTGATCGCCTCGGCGAGAGGAAGACGGTAATAGCAAAGGGCGAGCTTCTGACCGACGCGCTTGTCTTCCGAGTAATCGGGCGTCGCGGTGACCGCCAGTTGCAGGGCATACTCGAACTTTCCGACGGCCTTGCCCGCTTCCTCGGCGGTGATTGAGTGCCCCTCGTCATAGACGACCAGGCCATAATCCCGCGGATCATACACCTTGTTGCCGGCATCGCGCCTCAACGAGGCATAGGTCGTGACGAGGACGCGGGGTTTCTTGTCGGCATGTTTGAGCTTTCCGTATTGCAGGCCGAGGTCGCTCCTCGCCCAGTCAATAGAGTGACCTGAGTCGTCATCCGCCTCGAGTTTGGGGGCGATCTCAGGCATGAATTTGGCAAAGGCATTTGCGGTTTGCTTCACCAAAGTCACGTTCGGGACTACGACCAGGACGCGCTTCTCATCATCTTGGCCTTTTGCTGCATCCAGGTAATTCTCGATCAGCGACATGAAAATGGCGGTTTTGCCAACGCCGGTCGGGATATCAAAGTAACCGTGGCGGTGACCATTCTTGAGTCCCCGAAGGTAGCCGTCCAAAGCTTCGTACTGGGTTCCGGGCTTGAGAGCATGATCACTGCCGTCGAACCTGTATCCCTTGGATGCAAATTTCATGAGCCGCTGGACAAACCGGCGGTCGAGGGGACTTAGAGTTGATATATTGGTATCTGACAAGGAGATGGCCTGATAAACAGCGAGGTTTTATTGGTTAAAGAATTATCATAATAAGTTAAAAATAAAAATTAATTATTAATTGTCTGGCACAGGGGGCTGAGCAGGCCCATCGGCGGGGCCGCTTGGCAAGAGCGGGAAATTTATGTATAATGCTACAGTATGATCAGGCATCCAAATAGCATAGAAAATTGGGAAAACTACAGGCCACCCTGGATCGTGGGTGCTCTCCCGCTTACGAGGCCCGCGAATGATGACTGGCCGGTCAAGGCGCCCTGGCAAACACCGGCGGAGGCGATTCAGTTGATCCGCCGCTGGAAGGACGAGATGCGGCAGGAGCTGATCGCCGATTTCGCATTGCGGTCCTGCCCTGAGCACCGTCATCGGTGGGACCTGATGCATGCGATGGAAAAATGCGTCCTGTGGATCCATTACCGGATTCGCAAGGAGTAGCTCTCATCGTGATCTGGACCTATCAGGGGCATGTGGTGGTCGCGGGGTCGGACCCGATTCCCACCCCGGATAATGACAATTGGAGGGTCGCGGGCAACGGCCAGACGCCGGCCGAGGCTTTGCAGGTGATCCGACGCTGGAAATCGCGGGGGAAGCCGGAGCCGGCGGCAGATTTTTCCCTGCGCGCCTGCCCCGAGCACCGGAAGACCTGGGACATAACGGTCGCCGTGGAGAATTGGGCCCTGTGGATCTCTTCCCGGATTCGGGAAGAAGGTTAAGCAAGGGCTCGGTCATGCCAGGGGTGGCCCATCGCCGACCCCTCTCCCGCTGCATGAATTCGCAGCATGACTGCTTTTTTGGACAGCAACTCCGCCTCGTTGCCGCCTGGTATTTCCGAAAGCGTTCGTCACGCAAAACCGTAACGGCATAGCGTTTAAGCACCGACCCCCTCCATCATCGACGGCTGGCGGCACGAGGCTTCCTATGCATTTGCCGCATCGTCCATGCAAGGGATACGTCGTTCGCGGTTCGTCCCGACCCTCTCCCCGATGAATGAGGCAAACCCCGATGAGCATCCTGAGATCCGCCTGGCTTCTCCCCGCAGTTGCGTATCTGGCCCTCGGCATGGCCCCGGCCCTGGCCGGCGAGGCGAGCTGGCAGAAGGCCCACGACGCCGGGTGGAAGGCGTTCCAGGAGGGTCGGTTCGCCGAGGCCGGGACGTCGCTTAGGGCTGCCGAGAAGGAGGCCCGGGCTTTCGGCGACAACGATCCCCGGCTGGCCACGACCCTCGACCACCTGGCCTGGGTGCTCTGCGCGGAGGGCCGGCCGAGGGACGCCGAGCCGCTCGCGATCTGGGCCCTCACCTGGCGGGAGAAGGCCCTCGGCGCCGGGCACCCCGACGTGATGCAGAGCCTGAACACGCTCGCCTGCCTCTACGACGCCGAGGGCAGGCCCGATGAGGCGGAGCCGCTCTATAAGCGGGCCCTCGCCCTGGCCGAGAAGACCAAGGGGCCGGAGCATCCGAACGTCGCCGCCATCCTCGACAATCTGGCCACCGTCGCGCATCTCCAGCACAAGGAGGCCGAAGCCGAAGCCTTCTACAGGCGGGCGCTCGCCATCCGCGAGAAGGATTTCGACCCCGCGAACGCCGCCCCGACGCTATTCAACCTCGCGACCCTCTATCTCGACGAGCGCAAGTTCGCCGAGGCCGAGCCGCTCTACAAGCGGGCGCTCGCCATCCGCGAGAAGGCCCTCGGGGCCGAGCATCCCGAGGTCGCCGTGAGCCTCGATGCCCTGGGATGGCTGTATTTCGAAAGCGGCAAGCCCGACCAGGCCGAGCCGCTCATCAAGCGGGCGATGGCTATCTTCGAGAAGGCCCTGGGGCCGGACCACCCCGACGTCGCCGCCTGCCTGTGCAAGATGGCCAAGGTCAGCACCGCGAAGGACCGGCTCCCCGAGGCGGAGGCGTGCTGCAAGCGGGCGATGGCGATCTACGAGAAGCACGGGGTGTCCGAGACACCCGGCATGGCCAAGGCCCTCGCCGATTACGCCGCGCTCCTGAAGAAGACCGGCCGGGCCGCCGAAGCGGCGAAGCTTGAGGCCCGTGCCAAGGCGATCCGGGCGAACACATCGAAGTGATCGTGCGGCCGGATGAACAAAGGCGGCGAACCGGGAGAGGGCTCTACACCTCCCGATTCGCCGCCTGTCCGTCCCCGGAGAGAGCGGGGCGGGCCGAAATTTACCGAAGACGCCGCAAGGCGTCGAGGCCAGTTCATTCGACGGGCGGAGCAATAATTCACTTCGTGAGGGCCATCCCGCAATACGGGCATTTCGCCGGAAATGACGCCACGACGCTCGGATGCATCGGGCAGTGGTAGGAAGCGGCGGCGGCCGTCGGTGGGGCCGGTGCGGGAGCGGGAGCCGCCGCCGGAGCACCGTAGCCATTCATGTTCATGCCCGGCATGGCCGCCGCAGGGGCTTGAGTCGCGGGAATCTGCATGCCCCCCATCGACATCCCGCCCATGTTCATGCCACCCATCATCATTGCGCAGCCACCGCCGCCGCCCCCATAACCATAGCCGCCGTAGCTCTGGCCGAAGGTGTGCCCGCCGCCGTAGCCGCCGCCCCGGTAGTAGCCGCCACCACCGCCGCCGCACTGGGCATGGGCCGAGCCGAGGCCGAGCGTCGTGAGAACCGCCGCTACGGCCACCATCGTCAAGGACGTTCGCATCAAGGTGCTCCAGGGCTCCAAGGCAGAGAATCCCCGACGCAAAGCGGAGCCCGGCTCTTCGGCGTCGCGGACGCTGACCCGTTAAAGTTTACCAGGACGGCCCGCCTTACAGGCACGAGCCGCCCATAGTCCCAGGCTCAGCGGCTTGGCTACCGCCCTCCCATCGCCTGGACCATCTCGCGGCACGACTTGACGCAGGCACGGCACGCCTCGGCGACGCCCTTCATCTCCGGGTCGCCGAGCTTGTCGCATTGGGCGATCAGGCCCTCACAGCAATCGGCCGCCGCCCGGCAGGTGTGAGCCATCAGCGGGCTCATGCGGGCGACCAAGGCCGCCGCCGTCCCGCAGATATCGGCACAGTCCACGCACAGATGCATCGTCCTGGCGTGATCCCGCTTGCCCTCGGCGACCTGCCGGTAGCAGTGATGAAAGCCCTTGTTGCAGGCGACCATCGCCGCGGCGCAATCCTTCGCGCAACGGTCGTGCATGTCGCCGCCCGGCTCCTGGGCGCGGGCCTCGTCCCCCGTCACGGCAGCGAGCCCGGCGGCGGTGGCCCCGAGGACGCCCAGCAATTCCCTTCGGTCCATATCGTTCTCCTATGGTTGCAGAACCAGGTGCAGAAGGCCCGCCCCACGCGGGCTCCCGTCCGCCCTCCGCCCTCAAGGGAAGGGGACGATGGTCCATCCGCTGCGGGCCATCGCCTCCTGCCCCTGATCGATAGCGACATCACCGACGGGTGAGACCCGCCCGGTCGCGGACGGGCCTCCTCCTCCCCGGCCGCGCGTCACCGCAACGGCTGGAGCCAGGGCCTCGCCAGCCCGTCATGCCGCCCGGTAAAGTCCTGGACGGGGCGGCCCGCCTGCGGACTCCGGCTGTAGCTGCGGGCCGGGGCGGAGTAGAACCCCCCACGATAGGTCGGCGACGCGGCGGGAGCCGGGACCGGGGCGGTCGGGTGGTAGTAATAGCCGTAGCCGTTCGGGCCGAGGCCGTAGACGTATCGCGGGGTCGAAGGCGCGGCCGGCGCCTGAGCCATCGCCAGCGAGGCCTCGAAGCCGAGGCCAGCGATCACCGCGACGCCGACTAGCAAGAGACGAAGGCGATTCATCGTTCTTCTCCCTGGACAGGCTGTGAATTCGTTCTGGGACTGCTCGAGGCAGGCCCTTCGACTCCGGCATCATCGCAACGGCTGAAGCCACGGCTTCGCCAGGTAGACATTCCGGCCCGTCCCGAACTCGTGATACGCCGAAGGCGAACCGCCGTAGCCTGGGAGGTCGTAATAGGCCGTCCGCGATGTAAGGACGCCGGAAGTCGCCCCGACATAGCTCGGGGCCGGGGCGTAACCGCCCGCGTAGGTATAGGAGCCGTAAGACCGCGTGGTGTAGCCCGTCCAGTTGGTGCCGCAACCCTGTCCACCGCCCCCGCATTGGGCCTTCGCCGGCGCAGTCCCGAAGACCAGGCCGCCGGCCGAGCAGACGCATGCGAGCACTGCCGATTTCATGAGGCGCATCGTTCCAACTCCCCGGGAGAGGAAGGGAAAGTCCGTCCGCGACGAACCGCAACCGATGCGGGCCATCGCCGGAATGTCCTAGGTCCGTGCCGGAACGCGAGGCGCGAAGGCCCAGGCATGTGGAAGCCCTTCGGCGCGAGGGCGTCGGCAAGGACGAGGCGAGTTAATCGGGGGATGGCGTGCGGGGCCTAGATCCGCTGGAGGCGGATCCTAAGCGCAGCCGCAAGCGGGGCGGGCGGACGCCCGCCTGGTGGTGGGTTTAGAAGCGGAGATGGGTCGTGAGGACGTAGAGGGGCCTGTGGAGACGCCCCCCGACATATTCCACCACGAAAGTCGCCGGGGCGAGAGATGTTGTGCGCCCCTGGGAGGCGAGAGGGACGCTCCTGCCATCGGAGCGATCCTCCGGCGTGGGGCCTCCCGGCTCCGGGCCGGGCACCGCTGGCTCGCTGGCGCGGCACTCGCATGCCGCCGGGTTGCAAACAACCCGGGAGGCCGATTGCCCAGGCGAAACCCCGAGATCGTCGGTCCGGCCCCGGGACAGGCCCGAAGCCGGAGGCGTGCAGCAATCGCGGCTGCAGGTATCCGGACGGCCCGCGCAGCACGAGGCCGCCGAGTCCCCGGCCCTCGGACAGTCCACGCCGGCCTGCGTCGTCCCCGCCAACGCCAGGAAGACGCCCCAGATCGCCGCGAAGGCGACCGTTGGGCGACGCAGGCATTGGCGGAAAGCAGTCATGACGAGCCTTTCGGCGAACGAGAACCCTAACAGCTAAGACGCTGGCCCGGCAGAGGTTGTTCGATCTGAGCGGAACTTCTTTGCCATTTATTCGATTCTAGCTCGTCGGAACTTGAGGGCAAGTCGGCTGGTCCCGAACGGGTTTCCGGGGTGTCACGCGGGCGTACCGGCCTATTCTGCCATCGGCCCATCCGGCAGTGGAGGCTCACGCTCTTGTCGCCCTTCCATTGCGCATCCGAGCTGCGCAGCCCGGACGATACGCTCCTGCAGCGCGTCACCTCCGCAAGCCCCGACGCTGACTTTTCGCCCTCGGCCTGTCCCTGCTGATCCCGCTCGCCCCTCCCCTCGTCCCTTCCTCAAGCCCCGACACGCGGCCCTTGTCATGTCACGCCTAAAGCCGCCGCCGGTCCGCGCAAGCGGAAAATCGGTTCCCCCTGGGGTCTCCCCCAATTTTCCGCTTGCCCGGTCGCTGGCGCTCGCTTCGCCCCGGGCTGGGCGGCTTTTCTGCGGGTGACATCAGGCCGCGATGGTCGCGGCCGGAACCACGAAGAGAAGGAGATTCGACCATGTCTGACAGCAAGAACAACCACGAGACCGCCTCGAAGGGCCCGAGCCACGTCGCCTACCAGGTCCGCGACCGCGAGGGGCAGAAGGGATTCTGGACCCGCATCGGCAGCGTCTGGCCGCACGCCGACGGCAAGGGCTTCAACGTCCAGCTCGAGGCCGTCCCGCTCGATGGCCGCATCACCCTCCGCGTCGCCACGGAGAAGAAGGACTGACCGCTCGATCAACCGGGGCGGGTCGGATCGCCCGCCCCCCATCACCTGAAAGGAATCACACCATGACCAACGACATCTCAATTCGCATTCTCAACATCGACCACCACCGCAACGGCATCGGCGGCGCACCCTTCTACGCCGTCGTGTTCCGCGATTCCGGGGAGAGGGGCAGCGTCAAGCTGGCCGTCGTCTTCGACCAGGCCGCCCATGTCGCCGTCCTCGACATCGCCAAGCTGGCCGACTGTGACGTGGAGTTCGGCTCGAACTCCTGGCGAGGCGACCAGTACGAGCCCGGATTGCGTCGAGCGATCAAACGCCGGGAGCGGCAAATCGAGAAAGCAATCCGCGGCAGGAAGGAGGCCTGATCATGAGCTACGCGATCATCAATCCTTTTTACGCCGCACGCCTGAAGCGAGTGCCTCGCATCGACCGCGACCAGCCGGAACAGCCGGTCTATGCCCGGCTGCCGCTGGCCCCCAGGAACGCGAGCCCGGTCCCTCACCTCACGAGCCTCTACCATTTCCACCGCGCCGGCGAGTATGGCGATAGGAAGTGGCCGGGCAATTGCGGCGGCAACCTGATCAGGGACCTGCTGCTCTACTTCCGCCCCGGCCTGGTCTTCGACCCGATGACGGGCAGCGGCACCGCCCGCGACGTCTGCCAGGAACTCGGCGTCCCCTGCATCTCCTTCGACATCCACGAGGACTACGACGCCTGCGACCCGCGCCAGGCGCCGGCACCGGAATCGTTCGACTTCATCTGGGCGCACCCGCCCTACTGGCGGCAGAAGCTCTATGCCGACGACCCACGGGACCTGTCGCGCGCCCCGACGCTCGAGGATTTCCTCCGCCGCTACGGCCAGTTCATCCGCAACAGCGCCCAGGCGCTGAAGCCGGCGGGCAAGCTCGCCGTCCTGATGGGCGACTACAGCGATCGCGAGGCGGGCTACGTCCCCCTCGTCTATCACACCAAGCGGCTCGCCTTCGCGGCGGGCCTCACCCAGCACTGCACGGACATCATCCGCTTCAGTCACGGGGCGAGCAGTAGCAAGAAGGTCTATCGCAGCTGCTTCATCCCCGGCTTGCACGACGTGTGCATGATCTTCGAAAAACAACGCTAACGAAAGGAGAACTCCCATGACGCAATACAACGTCCACATCTACCGCGAGATGCGGCTGCGCTTCGACGGCATTGAGGCCGATTCGCCGGAGGCGGCCGCCGCGGTCGCGCGCGAGCGAACCGCCGAGGCTGCTTCTGTCGTCGAGGAATGCGACGGGATTACCCTCGCCGCCCTCGTCGATGAAGCCCAAGACGAGGAGTACGAGCGCTCGGTCACGATCGATTTCGAGCAGGACCCGCGACCCGGATCGGACAGCCGCGCCTCCATCGTGGTCATCACCGTCCGGGGTGGCGTGATCGAGGACGTGTCCACGACCCTCCCGTCCACCGTCGTGATCGAGGACTGGGATGTGCTGGACGAAGACACCGGAAAGCGGCCGCTACGGACCATCGACCGCATCGAAAGCGCCATGCCGGAAGAGAAGGCCGAGAGGCTCTGCCGCCTGATCACCGGCGAATCAACCAGCAACTGAAAGGACCCTGCCCATGAAACCACTGCATCGCATCCTCACGGACCTCTCCCGCAAACATTTCGCTATCGCAACGCTCGAAACCCGTTGCTCGGATGACCTCGACTTCCACGAGGTTTCCATCTGGCAGGTGGAGGCGGCCCTCGCGGCCGCCTTCGGGGCGGGAGCACGTTCCGCGGGCTGCCCGGAAGCAGACGGCTCGCTGCCGACCCGCTTCGACGCCTATGAGGTCCACGGCGTCCGGCGATTCGATGAAGGTAGCGGTCCTTATTGCGAGCAGGTCCCCAATAACGAGGCCCGGTCCTGGAGCCTGTTCGGCCACATCCCCGGCCAGGGGCTCGACTGCATCGGCGACTTCGCCACCCGCGAGCAGGCCGAGGAAGTCTTTGCCCGCATCACCGGAAGGCGTTATACAGGCTCGATGAACAGCGGATACGGTAGTCATGAGCGATGACCTGGATACGATCGACCTGTTCCACGGGTGCGCGTTCGCCGCGTTCGTGGAGCTGTGCGTCGAGCGGAAAGGCCTCCCCGATGCTGAGGCCACACGAGAACGCGCGTTTCGTTATTACGAGGAGGAGCTGGCTCGCAAGAATCGGCTCCGATAGAGGCCGCGGCCCTGCTCCGTAAGCGTCCCTGCCCGCTGAATCCGGAGTTGCAAACCACAAATAACGATGTATTATTATAGCTCTAATGGCCGAGAGGTAGCACAATGTCCTCAATTTACCCTGACATTTCCCGTATCGTAGATGAGAAGCTGAAGTATTTGTCGCAGCGGCATCAGGTGCTGGCTTCGAACTTGGCGAACGTCGACACGCCGGGCTATCGGGCCAAGGATGTGCAGGCGCCGGACTTCCGCAAACTGCTGGCCGCCTCGGTCGGCGCACTCCCTGTCGCCCGCACCCATTCCGCGCATCTCGCGGGCACCCCCATCGCCGCGACCGACTATCGAACGGTCACGCGGGCGACCACCGATGAGCTGAATCCGAACGGCAATAACGTGTCGGCCGAGGAAGAAATGCAGAAGATCGCCGTGAATGCGTCCGACTACCAACTCACTCTCGGTATTGAGCAGGGCATGGATAGGTTGTTCAACATCGCCCTGGGCCAGCAAACCGGGTCGAAGTAATGAGAGCCGGGGCCGAAGTCTAGCGCGACCAGCCCGGGCATCATACTCCCATCGATTTTATTCCCACAGGCTTGCCGTCTCCCGCAGAGCCCAAGATTCCTATTGCCATCATGCCTATGACGGAGATGAGGCAACCTTTGCCGGCCGGCTTATTTGCCCCGCAGTGAGGGCAGCGTTTGGCGTCGGTGCTACTGTAAATTCCTTCTTGCAGTCCTTGCAGATTATCAATGCCATGTCGTTCGGCTTCGGGTGGTTTGACGCAACAAAGTCTCTTCCCGACAGTGTTACCACAAGTGGTCGTAGAATAAAGGGATTCGTAATTCGCGTTGCCATGTCACCGGTTGAGCGAGGTGCCTCGTTCTCCCCTTCGTGAGTGGAAGCGGATGCTCCGGTCAGGCTGGCCGCCCCGGCTGACGCTGGCCGCGTGCTCCCGGGGTCCGCTGGCGCTGCCGTCCCTTCGGGACCGGCTGTCGCCGCCCTCCCGCCCGCTGGCGGGGTAATGGGGGCGATCCCCCGGGGGGTCAAGGGTGACCCTCGCGGCGGCCTCCGCGGCCCCCTCCCCGCTCTTCCGCGCCCTGCTTGTGCAGAGCGGGTGCCCCTCCGCGCGGCCGTCCTTGACCGCCCTCCCCCCGTTTCGGGACTCGCCTTCGTCCCGGGTGAATGCCGCGCGCATTCACCCAGACCGTTGCAACGAAGGAGAGACCCATGCAGAACGCACGCCACGACGTCTACGCCCGCGTCACCGACGCCATCATCGCCGAGCTGGAAAAGGGCGTCCGCCCCTGGCTGAAGCCCTGGAACGCCGAGCACATGGCCGGCAAGATCAACCGCCCCTTGCGGCACAACGGCGAGCCTTACAAGGGCGTGAACGTCCTGATGCTGTGGATGGCCGCCGAGATGCAGCGCTTCGCCGCCCCCTACTGGATGACCTTCAACCAGGCCAAGGCGCTGAAAGCCTGCGTGAAGAAGGGGGCCAAGGGCTCGCTGGTCGTCTACGCCGACCGCATCACCCGCACCGAGACCGGCGAGGACGGCGAAGACGCCGAACGCGACATCTACTTCATGAAGGGGTACACCGTCTTCAACGCCGAGCAGATCGAGGGCCTCCCGCCGCATTTTTACGCCATCGCCGCCCCGCAACTCGACCCGGTGCAGAGGATCGAGGCCGCCGACCTGTTCTTCGCCAATACCGGGGCCGACATCCGCCACGGCGGCAACCAGGCCTATTACGCGCAAGGCAGCGACCACGTCCAGATGCCGCCCTTCGAGTCGTTCCGCGACGCCGAGGGCTATTGCGCGACCCTCGCCCACGAGCTGACCCACTGGACCAAGCATCCGGCGCGGCTCGACCGCGACTTCGGCCGCAAGCGGTTCGGCGACGAGGGCTATGCCCGCGAAGAGCTGGTGGCCGAGATCGGGGCCGCCTTCCTGGCCTGCGACCTGGGCATCACGCCGGAGCCACGCGACGACCACGCGAGCTATCTCGCCCACTGGCTCCAAGTCCTGAGGGAGGACAAGCGGGCCATCTTCCAGGCCGCCGCTTACGCCCAAAAGGCCGTGGAGTTCCTGCACGGCCTCCAGCCGGGCGACGGGTCGTTAACGAACCCTTAAAGGTTTTCGTCGAGGATGCGGCCTGCCCCTACCAGGGCCCGGCACCCCCTGCCGGGCCCACTCTCCTCGTCTCTCACCGCCTCCTCCCCCGACTTGAATGCGAGGCGCGACCCTCGGCCTCGACGCGGCACGCTGGCCCCGCAGCCGGTCCGTGCAAGCTGCCAAGGCCGCTTTCCGCGGGCGAAGCCTTCGGCCTTTCGCTTGCACGGCACGCTCTGCCCGGCCTCCAGCGGGTCCGATTGCGGGCGGTAAGGCGGCGATTCCACGACATCCGCTGCGAAGCCAGCCGGCTCGGGGACTGGATGACCCATCTGGAGAACAAGGCCCGGGAAGAGGGCCTCTTCGACGGGGCATTCATCCCCGATGATTTCCGCTACCATATCGAAGGCCGCGGAGATCGGCTATTGGGCATCTACCACGCCATGACCATCATCGCCGAGCGGGCGGGCTGCCGGATCAACCCGGAAGCCTTGGAAGCCTTCCGGGCCGAACTCTACGCCGCCGAGGCGACCCTCGGCGAGGATTGGGCCAAGGAGCTCGTCGACGCGGACTTCCAGCCGGTTCCGGTCGTTTGAACCGGGTCAGGGCCGCGGGCCCGGCCACCCTCGCCGCTTCACCGCAATGCGCAGAGGCGGCGATCCCTAAACCGCCCCGGCCGGCCTCGCCCTCCGCGACTTCTTTCCGTGGGCCTATGGCCGATCCACCGCCTCGCGGGGTCGCTTTTCACCCCTTCACCGGCCGTGGGTCAGTTGCCTTCCTGACAGCTGCCGGGGGTGGAGTTTCGGCCCCTCCCCTTCCTTCATCACGATGCGTCAATCGTCGTTCAGCCATCTAACTTGCTGTGTGAGCAGATTAAACTGTTTTCGTCAGACATCTTCCCTAAGCGGTGCTTAGGGGTGATTTTCACCGTGAAAGCGGGATTTCATGCCAGATAGACATCCTGCTTTCCATCTGTCTCACTGACATTCTTGCAATCTGTCAAGCCCCTTACCTTGGCGGTCTGACACGGGGGGGCGGAACGCTCCTTACTGACCCTGCACACGATGTGCCCGAGTTGCGGCATGGCTTCGTGAGCTGGATGCTATAGATGTCACCGACAGTTAGCAGTCTGGAAGGCAACCCCTCCGGCTTGTTTGCTTTCTGGCTTTCTTGCGGTCTTTCATGAAAGCCGTGTTTCATTCTGGATTTCTGGTTTGCTTCGCCGGGCAGTTTTCCTGGCATATAACTTTCATGCGGCCTTACTTCAAATCCCGCTGTCTTAATGGACGTCTTGCGAGACATCCTGTCGGTTTGCCTTCTTGCTTTCCATCCTGCTTGCTTTCCATCCTGCTTTCTTGCCGTCTGTCTTGCTGCCGATCGAGGGGCTCGCAAGAACATTCGCGGTCGGTAGGCCGTGGTAGGCATGACAGCTGGATTGACATCGGGATGGCTTACCGTCCCTCATGCAGGCCTGCTTTCTTTCAGGCTTTCTTTCATGATTGTTGTCGGACCCCAATCACCGCGGGAAAGCGGGTGAGAGGAGGGGTTGCAAGCTAGATGGCTAGCTTTCCTGCTGGCTGGCCTGAAAGACGGCCGGACAGTCGTCCGGCTGCACATAATGCTTGCCAGCCGGACGGAAATCATTTAAGCGATAAAGCATGATTATCGTTGTAGCAAATTCTAAGGGCGGCGTGGGCAAATCGACCCTGGCCGTCCACCTGGCGGCCTGGCTCCACAAGCAGGGGCACCGCGTCACGCTGGCCGACTGCGACACTCAGCAGTCCTCATCGGAATGGATCCGGGAGGCGGTGCCTGAGGTGAGGGCCGTCCGGTTGGACAACCCCGACATGATCCTGAACGACCTGCCTCAGCTGTGCCAGGAGACGGACTTTGTGGTCGCCGACGGGCCGGGCAGCCAGACGGAGACCAGCCGCGCGCTGCTGCTCCGCGCCGACCTCGCGATCGTGCCGTGCAAGGCCAGTATGCTCGAGGTGCGGGCGCTTGCCAAGGCGACCGACGTTCTCCGCCAGGCCCAAGACATAAGGGCCGGCAAGCCCGAGGCCGTGATCGTGCTGAGCATGATCGGCAAGAACTACCGGCTGACCAAGGACATGATGGACGCCGCCGCGGCGCTCGACCTTCCCCTGGCCACGAGGGCCCTCGTCCTACGTCAGGTCTATGCCGACGCTCCGGGCCAAGGCTCCGTCGTCTGGAATCTGGGTTCGCGGGCCCAGGAGGCCGCCGAGGAGGCGGACCTGTTGTTCCGCGAGATCCTGCCGGGTGCCGTCAAGATCAGGGGCCGGAAGCCGTCCTCGGTCAAATCGAAAAAAGCAGCAGTCGCGTAAAGGAGGGACTCATGGCCGAACGACGCGCATTAGTTGAAGGTCTCAAGAATACACCCGCGGTCGATCCCGAGAAGGAGAAGGCATTCGTGTTCAGGAAGGACGCCACTCCGGAGGCCTCGCAGGGCGAGGCGCCAGCGCCTACACCTACGCCGACTACGGCCGCCGCACTGTCCCGCGTCCCCTTAAGCACCCGGATGCGGGCCGATTTCTCGGCCGCGCTCAAGCGTGCCTCGCTCGAACGTCAGCTCGCGGGCGTCGAGCCGAACACGCTGCAGGACATCCTCGAACAGGCCGTCGAACCCTGGCTCCGCTCCAACGGCTACCTGAAATAGGCGCGAGGCGAGGGGGAGGCGAGGGGCCTCCGCCGAGCGGGGCGAGGTGGGTGGCGGATGCGTCGCTCCGCGTATTTCGATTGATACGATCCCGAGACTGATCTATGGTTCGCGAGGCGATCGGCTGCTGACGCCGGGTCCTTTTATGCGAGTCGCAGCCGAGTCGCCGGATGCACTGATAGCACAGGACCATGACAAAACGCTTGCCGCCCAAGGGCGATCACCAGCCCGACCTCTTCGCCGCCAATTTCGCGGACATCCCGATCCGCGACCAGCGGGATACGATGGAGCGCCCCTTCTTCAGCCTGGCCAAGAAGCCGCGCTACACGCCCATCGAATACCATGTCGGTGACGTCTGGGTGGAGGTCTCGGCCAATCCGAAATTCGGGCTCGCGACGATCTGGGACGCCGACATCCTCATCTGGGCCTCGACGCAGATCACCGAGGCCCTCGACCGCGGCCAGACGCCCAGCCGCGTCGTCCGCTTCCATCCGCACAACCTGCTGAAATCCATCCGGCGCGCCACCGGCGGTGAGCACTACCTCCGCCTCCGCGCCGCCCTCGAAAGGCTGACGCATACCGCCGTCCGCACCAATATCCGCGCCGAAGGCAAGAAGAAGGCCGCGTCGTTCCACTGGCTCGAGAGCTGGACGGAGGTGACGGACGAGAAGACCGGCGAGACGATCGGGATGACGATGACGCTGCCCGACTGGCTCTACGAGGGAATCCTCATGAAGGGTGGGGTCCTCACCATCCACGAGGATTATTTTCTGCTCACCGGGGGGATCGAGCGTTGGCTCTATCGCGTGGCGAGGAAGCACGCAGGCCAGCAGGAAGGCGGCTGGCAGTTCACCATGCGCCAGCTCTATGAAAAGTCCGGGTCGACCTCCAGGTTTTCTGACTTCGCCATCGATGTCCGCAAGGTGATCGAGGCGGACTCGCTGCCGGAATACACCACGACGCTGCACAAGAACGAGGAGGGGGACGAGATCGTCTGCTTCCTCAAGCGCGACCAGCTCGCGATCGATGATCCCCGCTACGAGTCCGGCAGGCACACGCGGCGCCGGGTGGCCCGCGGCATCGCGTCTAAATCATTGAAATTCGACGAGGTCGCTGGATAACAGGACGGCCTATTGGGCGTAACTCGTCCCAACACTGCGGGGTGGGCACGGCCTATTAGCCGCAAGTTCCTGGAGCGGGGGTAGTCGGACACGGCCTATTAGCCGCAATATTGGGTCCCCGCACCGTTTCGGGACGGCCTATTGGGCGCAAAACTCATCGTTTCGCCGCCGTTATCCGGGTGGGAAGCTGCCGGACGACGATCATACCCCCCTGGGGGCCAGAATCTCACGGCCACGGCCGATTAGGCGCAAACGTTTTCCGGTTTCCCAGAGACTTTCGTCGGCAAGAAACACATCGGGGCACTGTGAATTGACACGGCCTATCGGGCGCACGGAGCGCGGCCTATTGGGCGCAAATCGACCGGCCTATTAGGCGCAAACGTTCGGCCTATTAGGCGCATGGATCGCCAATTTTACGCGCCGAATCAATGGGATACAGGAGAGCTAACTACTTAACTTCAAGTATTATTATAACTTACTTAACGTCCACGGCCTGTGGATAACTCCGGTAAGAGTTCCAAGGATCTCGCCGACCGGGGGAGTGGAAGCAAGGGGCATTCAGGAAAAGGACAGGAAATCGGGCATCGAGGCTCGATCTCCAACAGATTATGTGCAGTCTTGCGGCATCTATGGGCACCAGCAGCCTTCCGGGCCTGTAGCCCTTGCGGCGACGTCGCGTTTCCTGAACAAAAATTCCCCCAGTGCATTGACAAGTCTAACATCACCGGTTAGAGATAGGCTGGGGGAGCTACGAAGATGAGGTACGAGCGGGCAATTGCGGTCACGAACCGCCTGGAAAACCTCCTGGAACTGGTCCGGGAGGGAAGCTATTCGACGCCCGCCATCGCCGCCAAGCTCCAGGTCTGCGACCAGACCATCTATCGCGACATCCTGTTCCTGAAGCAACGCGGTTACAAGATCCGTTCCCGAAGGCTTTCAAGCGGTTGGGTCTACGAACTCCTCGGGGAGCCCGATGCCGGACCGGGCGGGAAGGGGGCAGACGGCTCATGAGCGCCCGCCCCTCGCCCGATTGGTTGTCCGATTTCGGTATCGACGGGAAGCAACCGCCGGATTTCTTCGCCACGCCCGCCGATCTCGACGCCGAAGGCGGTGCGGTCCCCCAGGCGCATGTGCTCCGTCGGGCCTTCGAAGAATTGGAACTGACCGGGATCCTGTGCCAGGAGGGCAGCCCCATCGTCTATTTCCGGACGGTGGACCGCCTCGATGCGTCCGAGGTGCTGGCCCTGCATCGCACCTTCTGGAACCAAGGGGTCGCCCCGATCCTCGCGCTGATCGGGCCTGACGAGGTCCACATCTACTCCGGCCTTTCGCAACCCGCCGTCGCCGATAGCCCGGGCGCCGCCCCGGACGGCCTCGTAGAGCGCCTGGACCGCGTGGCCGAGCGGCTGCGGGCGTTCCTCGTGGCCGTGGAGACCGGCGAATACTATCACCGCCACCGGCGGGTCTTCGACCCGCGGCAGCGGGTGGACCGCAACCTGCTGCGGCATCTCGAGGCCGCCCGCGAATTGCTCGCGGAGGTGCCGGCGACCCGGCTCGACCCCGCCTCCCTCGACGCCTTGCTCTGCCGCATCGTCTTCACCTGCTACCTGTTCGACCGGAAGGTGATCGACCGGAAGTACCTTGAGGAAGCGGGCATCCACGGGGCCGAGGGCCTGGCGGACATCCTCGGCCGCAAATCACGCTCGCAGGCCAAGGCTGACCTCTACGCGCTGTTCTCGCAGCTGGGCGAGGATTTCAACGGCGACCTGTTCAGCGAGGACCTGGAGGCTGAGGCCGCGCAGATCAGAGGCGAGCATCTCGACATCCTGAACGACTTCATCCAGGGGACCGACCCGAGGACCCGCCAGCGGAGTTTCTGGCCCTACGAATTCGGGATCATCCCGATCGAGACCATCAGCGCCATCTACGAGCACTTCCTGAAGGCCGCAGGCATCCGCGAGAAGCGGGAAGCGGGCGCGTTCTACACCCCGCGATTCCTGGCCGAACTGGTCATCGACTCCGCCCTGGACGGGGAAGACTCCCTGCTCGGCAAGCGGTTCCTCGACCCTGCCTGCGGCTCGGGCATCTTCCTCGTCGGCCTGTTCAACCGCCTGGCCGAGGAATGGGCCCGGGCCAACCCCAAGGCCGGCTACGACGCGAAGCTCAAGGGGCTGACGTCGATCCTGAAAACGAACCTGTACGGGGTGGACAAGAACCGCACCGCCTGCCTGATCGCCGCCTTCAGCCTCTACCTGGCCTTCCTCGACCAGCTCTCGCCCCCGGACATCCGCCGCGTGCTGAAGAAGGTCAAGGTGTTGCCGAGACTGGTCGCGAGCGAGGGGGCCGAGGCGGCGACCATCCGCTGCGCCGACTTTTTCGCCGACCATGCCGCGCCGAGAAAAGTGGACTACGTGATTGGCAACCCGCCGTGGGCCAAGGTGAGGGGCGCGTCGGCACCGGCGGCGGACTGGTGTGCACACCGCAAGCTGCCGTTCCCCGGCAAGCAGATCGCCGCCGCCTTCATCTGGAAGGCGCCGGAACACTTGGCCGAGGATGGCTCCGTCTGCTTCGTCCTGCCGCACGGCCTGCTGTTCAACCACACGAAGAGCGCCGTCGAGTTCCAAGATCGGTGGTTCCGGTCCCATTCCGTCGGCCGCATCCTCAATCTGGCCGACTTCCAGCGATTCCTGTTCGAAGACGCGGAGGCGCCCGCCCTGGTCGTCCGCTACGGCAAGCAGAAGCCGGCCAATAGCGGCCACCGCATCCAGTACTGGTCGCCCAAGACCGACTGGGCGGTGACGCAGGCCGAGGTGATCTCGATCCTTCCGCAGGACCGGGCGAACCTCAGCGTCCGGGAGGTCCTCGACGACCTCCGCGGGGACGACGCCCCGATGATCTGGAAAGAACGCTACTGGGGAACCTCGCGCGACCGCCGTCTCCTGGACCGGCTGCGCCTGTATCCCCGCCTTCGGGACGTCCTGGGCCAGCGGGGCAAGGGCGTGCCCAAGCGATGGATCGTCGCCGAGGGGTTCGAGCCGTTCGGTCCGAACGATGCCCCGCAGACCCGGCGCGAGCTCACCCTGCGCCGCGCGGCGCGGATCGAACGGAACACGCACCGACTGGACCTGCTGCTCTTCCCCGAGGATTGCGACGTCGAAGACGAGCTCGTGCTGGAACTGCGTCGCGGCATCAGCAACACCGACATCTTTAGGAAGCCGCTGGTCCTGGTGAAGACCGGCTTCTCCAACGAGCCCGAGGTCGCGTTCGCGAATTTCAACGTCGCCTACCGGCATGGCATCCGCGGGATCCACGGGCCGCCAGCGGACGCCGACCTGTTGGCCTTCTTGACCTTCTATCTGCGATCGCGCCTGGCCCGGTATTTCCTCTTCCATACCTCCGCGAGTTGGGGGGTGAGCCGTGCCATGGTCGACATCGACGACCTCATGCGCCTGCCGTTCCCGCTGCCGGAACACTCCGACCGTCCGAAACGTGGGGCCGAGATCATCGCGGAAGCCGGGCGACTCATGGCGACAGTGGCCAGGGAAGCTGGGGAGGCGGCCCTCGGGAGGGATCAGGGCGTGCGGCGGGCCCAGGCATGGGCCGAGGCGCTCGTCGCTGAGTATTTCGACGTCGATCCCATCGAGCGTAAACTCATCGCCGATACCGTCGACATCGTCATCCCGAGCGTGAGGCCCACCCGCGCGCGGATCGACGTGCCTGCCTTGCTGCCGGCCCGGCCCGACGATTATGCGGGCTACATCGATCTCCTCTGCTCGACGCTCAACGGATGGGCGAATGCAAAATACCGCGTCCACGGCAAGTCCATGGCCGACGGCAGCCTGGGCGTCGGCATGGTGGTCCTGCAGAAGACGAGACGAGAAGAGGACCCGGGGCAGATCGAGGGGGCGACCAGGGACGTGCTCGCCGCGCTCCAGCGGCTCCAGGAGGGGGCGGCCAGGGGGAGGGGCACGTTCGAGCTGGCGCGGGGACTGAAGGTGTTCGACGGGAGCCTTCTTTACGTCATCAAGCCCATTGGGCGCCGTTTCTGGTCGGCGACGGCAGCGCTCAATGACGCCGACGAGATCGCGGGCACGATCCTCATGCGATCCGAGGGGGACGCATGACGATCGGCGACAGCAGCGCCTGGGACGACTTCATTACGCAAGGCGGGGTGGGGACCGTGATCGGACTCGTGCTCGAATCCTGG
The DNA here is from genome assembly GCA_027449865.1 of Planctomycetales bacterium. Classification (GTDB taxonomy): domain Bacteria; phylum Planctomycetota; class Planctomycetia; order Isosphaerales; family Isosphaeraceae; genus JAKAUH01. The sequence continues at coordinate 24,262 of DAIDKV010000225.1, read as the reverse complement.
GCCCTGATCGCGCCCCCCGAGCCCGACGAGCTGGAGGAGGACACGTCCATCCGGCTCTACGCGGCGATGCTCAAGAAGCGCGACCGCCAGGCCCACCGGTTCCTGATCCGCTACGAGGACGTGGAGATCGACGTGGACCTGGCGAAGGAGACGGGGAGGAAGGACATCGTCTTCTTCCCCGGCCACGACGGCGACCTGTATTTCTGCCTGGAGGCCAAGCGGCTCAACGCCAGGGTCAAGGGGGTGATGAAGTCGCTGGCCGACGAGTACGTGAAGGAGGGGATGCGGCGCTTCGTGGACGGTAAGTACGGCCGCCACGTCCACCACGGCGGCATGCTGGGCTACGTCCTGGACGGCGACGTGCCCCGAGCGATGCGCAACGTCCTGTCCAACATCCGCACGCATCACGCGGCCCTCGGCATGGACCCGCCCGGCGAGTGGACGGAATCCCGGGTTCGGCAGGGCGACGACCAGTCAAGGGAATCGGAACACCAGCGCGAGCATAGCGACCAGCGCTTCTTGCTGCATCACCAGTTCGTGTCGGCTCGGACTCCGGCGACTCCGGCCATAACTGTGTTGAAGTCCGCGCCGAAACGGCCGGCGGGGCGGAAGCGGGATTCGAGAGAAGAGGGGAACCAGTGAAGGCTCGCGGATTTGCTTATCAGGGGTTTTATGAAATATGACGACCGCAGCCGTTGAGCCGATTCGCCAATTCATCGAGTACGCCCGTACCCTGAAAGGGGACGAGAAGGGCGAAGCGCAGGTATTCTGCGACCGCCTGTTCAAGGCGTTCGGTCATGGCGGCTACAAGGAAGCCGGGGCCACGCTCGAATTCCGGGTGAAAGGGACCAAAAGCACGAAGTTCGCCGACCTGCTGTGGCGGCCCCGCCTGCTGATGGAGATGAAAAAGCGCGGGGAGAAGCTCCAGAAACACTACACGCAAGCATTCGAATACTGGCTCCAGCTCGTGCCTCAGCGTCCGCGCTACGTCATCCTCTGCAACTTCGACGAGTTTTGGATTTACGACTTCGACTTGCAGCTCAACGACCCGGTGGACAAGGTGACCCTGGAAGAGCTGCCGCAGCGGTACACGGCGTTCAACTTCCTCTTCCCCGTCGAGAAGAAGCCCCAGTTCGGCAACAACCGCGTTGACGTGACGCGTGCGGCCGCGGCAAACGTTGCGGGTGTGTTCAATTCGCTGGTTGCGAGGGGCGAGGATCGTGAGCAGGCCCAGCGATTCGCCCTGCAATGCGTGGTGGCGATGTTCTCCGAGGATGCAGAACTGCTCCCGAGGGGACTTTTCAGCGAATTGCTGGACGACTGCAAGCGCGGAGAGAGCACCTACGACCTGGTCGGGGGCCTGTTCCGCCAGATGAACTCGCAATCCCCGGCCAAGGGCGGCCGGTTCAAGGGCGTGCGCTACTTCAACGGCGGCATCTTCCAGACGGTCAACCCCTGGAGCTGAACTCCGAGGAGATCGACCTGCTGCTGAAAGCCGCCGAGGAGAACTGGAGCAAGGTGCAGCCGCCCATCTTCGGCACGCTCTTCCAGAGCAGCATGGGAAAGGAACGGCGGCACGCCTACGGGGCGCATTTCACCTCGGAGGCGGATATCCAGAAGGTCGTTCTGCCGACCATCGTCAGGCCGTGGTGCGAACGAATCGAGACGGCGAAAACACTGAAAGACCTCCGCGCTTTGCTGGAGGAACTCCGGAGCTTTCGCGTGCTCGACCCGGCCTGCGGCAGCGGAAACTTCCTCTATGTCGCCTTCCGAGAATTGAAACGGCTGGAACTCAGCCTCATGGCGAAAGTCCATGCCGAGTTCGGCAGGAAGGCGCAAGCTGCCGTCGGCACGCGCTCCCTTGTCAGCACGAGGCAGTTCTTCGGCATAGACAAGGAAGAGTTCGCCGTGGAACTGGCGAAGGTCACGCTCATGATCGCCAAGGAGCTGGCGATCGACGAGAGCCACGCGTGGATTGACGCGGAGCAGCTTGACCTGCCCATCGAGTTCGACGCAGCCCTGCCGCTGGACAACCTGGACGACAATATCAAGGCGGAGGATGCCCTGTTCTGCCAGTGGCCGAAGGCCCACGCGATTGTGGGGAACCCTCCGTATCTGGGCTCACGCTATCTGGCAAAAGAACATGGCTACGATTACGCGAACAAGCTGTACGCTGCGTACCCCGACGTCCCCAAGATGGCGGATTACTGCGTGCATTGGTTCCGCACGGCGCATGACCGCTTGCCTGAAGGAGGACGTGCCGGATTGGTAGGCACGAATTCGATTCGTCAGAACGAGTCACGCGAGGCGAGCCTTGATTACATTTTGGAACATGGAGGTACAATCACGGAGGCGGTTTCGACACAGGTCTGGGACGGGGACGCAGCGGTGCATGTATCTATCGTCAATTGGGTTAAGGGCCAAGCGGATGGCAAAAAGAAGCTCTTTCGGCAGCTTGGCGATCGCGTGGAAAGCGAATGGACGGTCGTGGAACTGGACCGAATCAATAGCTCCTTATCAGCTAAAATCGACACAAGTACGGCTCAGCTGCTCAGGGCGAATCAACAACCCAAGCGGTGCTTCCAAGGCCAAAATCCGGTGAACGAGGGATTCTTCCTGACCCCTGAGGAAGCGGAGGAGCTTATTAGTCGCAACCCCAAGCTGCGAGAGGTGATTTTCCCGTATATGATTGGCCGCGATCTTGTGGAAAAATACGGTCCGACACGCTGGATCATCGACCTTGGACAACGCGATCTCATCCAGGCGATGCAATATCCAGAAGCCTTCAGGCATCTCGAAGAGAAGGTGAAGCACAAAGTCCTGGAAAAGGCGGAGCAGGAGAAAAAGGCGACAGGCAAAGAGAAAACCCGCTGGACGCGGATGGCAAACCGCTGGTGGATGTTCCGGGACTATCAGCCCGGCACGATGTCCGCGATTGCCGGCATCCCCCGATATATTGCCTGCTCCCGCACGACCCGAAGACCGATATTCGAGTTCGTTGATAGCAAGGTTCATCCCGACACAAAGCTGACAGTGTTTTCCCTCTGCGACGATTATTCGTTCGGGGTTATCCAGTCACTTACGCATTGGGAATGGGCCAACTCGCGTGGCGGAACACTGAAAGGTGATTTTAGTTATACATCTGAGAGTGTGTTTGATTCGTATCCGTGGCCGCAATCGCCGACGCTTTCTCAAGCACGTAGAATTGCGGAAGCCGGGGTATCTCTCCGGCAATTACGCCTAAAGATCATGTCGGAAACGGGCTGGAGCCTCCGCGATCTTTACCGGACGCTGGACGAACCTGGTCAGAGTTCGTTTCGAAGCACCCTGGAAACGCTTGACGCCGCCGTGCGCACCGCTTACGGCATGAAGGCGAAGGATGACCCGCTCGCGTTCCTGCTCGCGCTGAATGCCGAGCTTGCCGACCGCGAAGCGTCGATGCGTCCGGTCGTCGGGCCTGGCCTGCCGCCGGCGGTGAAAGACGCCACACCATTTATCACCGACGATTGCATCAAGTGCGGCTGAGAGTCGCCCGTATCGGTTGATGAAGCCGGGTCAACCAATCCTCAGCGAGCAGTTTTGCTTCTGCCCGCAAGACCGGCACAGGTTCGGCTTCGGTCGGACGGGGAGGGGGCGGTTAAGCTGCATGCGAGCCTCACGAATCTGGCCGGCCAAGTCCAGGACCCACGCCCGGAGCTTCGCATCGTTCTCGACGCGGTGCCTCTGGCCGGTCCCGAGCACGACGTAGCCGTAGGGCGGGCGAACGCCGTGGCGTTCCTCGAGTTGGGTAGGAGCCGGGCGCGGTGCCGAAGCCCGTTTCCCGACTCCCCCCGCCGAACCGTGCGTGCACCTTTCAATGCACACGGCTCTCCCTCTGTCGGTCGTTCTCAGTCTTGATCCGGTGGTGCTCCAGACACAGCGTCCACAGGTTCTCCGGCTTGTCCGCGTCCGGCTTCCAACCGAAGACGCACCGCGGACGGATGTGGTCCACATGCCCCGTCCCGAGCGTGACCGGCACGCCGCACCCCGGCCAGCGACAGCGGTAGTCGTCGCGGGCCATGATCTCTCGACGGCGATCCTCTGAACCTTTCCGGCTCTCGATGACCAGCCGATCTTGCCCCTCGGGCAACTTCTCCCGAATCAGGGCCTCCGCGCTGGTGTACGGGTTCGGGAACGGACGGAGGCGCCCCCGATAGCGGCGTGACTTGAAGTCGGAGTGCATCACCAGCCGCGCCTCGGTCGTCCCCAGGGTCGAACCTCGGCCGAACCGCATGATGACCCCCTTGCAGGAAGTCTTGTACTTGCCCGCAAGCCAGTGGACCGCCAGCCAGTAGGCCCGGTGCCCGACCCGGCTGAATTGGGTCGCGGCCCGGCCCGTGTACTGGTAGTAGCGGCACCATCCCGAGATGACCTTGCTGACCTCCGGGAGCTTCAGCGACACCGAGTCCCCGTGCGTCGACGGGGAGAAGGCGGCCTTCAGCACGTCCAGGTGCCTCTTGATCGCCTTCGGCGGGATGGTAACTCGCGTCGTCATCCCCCCGTTCATCGCGCGGCCTCGCCGGATCTGAAAGCCCAGGAAGTCGAACCCGTCGTTGAGGTGCGTGACCCTCGTCTTCTCCATCGAGAGGGTCAGGTGCAGTTCCCGCGAGAGGAACTCTCGGAGTTCATCCCGGAGGGCCTGCGCCTGGTCCTTCGTGCCGTTGCAGAGGGCGACGAAGTCATCGGCATAGCGCACATAGGCGACGTTCCCCAGCCCGGCCTTCCGGCGCTTGGTCTTCTCCCACTCGGAGAGGTCCGTGTACCGCTTCATGAATCTGTCCAATTCATGAAGGTATACATTGGCCAGGAGGGGGCTGACGATCCCGCCCTGCGGCGTGCCGGTGATCGTGTCCTTGAACAGCTTCCGTTCCATCACGCCGGCCCGGAGGAACCTCCAGATCAGGTCGAGGAACCGCCCGTCCTTGACGCGACGCCCCAGGAGCTTCATCAGCTTCCGGTGGTTGATCGCGTCGAAGTAGGACGAGATGTCGCCCTCGATGACCCAGAAGAACCTCAAGCTCTCCTGCATGTACCAGCGGGCGTGATCGATGGCGTCCATCGTGCATCGATTGGGACGGAACCCGTAGGAGCATTGGAGGAAATCGGCCTCGTAGATGGGTTCCAGGGCCATCCGGGCCGCCTCCTGAACGATCCGATCGCGGATGGAAGGGATGCCCAGCGGGCGAAGCTTCCCACCCGATTTCGGGATGAACACTCGGCGGACCGGGCTCGGTCGGAACGTCCCATCCCTCAGGCCCTCTCGGAGGGCCCCGAGGTTATCCCCCAGGTCCTCGTCGAAAGCCCTCATGTTGACCCCGTCGCATCCCGCCGTTTGGCTCCCGGCGTTGCTGGCGACGTGGTCATGGGCGAGCATGAGCCAGTCTTCGCGACAGATCAGGCTGAACAGGTCGTCGAACCGATGGCCCGGCTCCCGTTCGGCCTTGAGGCTGAGACGCTTCTGCATTTCGCCGATATCCATAGGTACGTTCCCCTATGTGTTAGACCGGCTACCTCTGCATCGGCATTCCCGACAGACTGCCGCCCTTCGCTCCCCGGGGTTCTCCCCCGGTTCCTCGCTACTATGGCGGCTCCGACTCCCGCCGAGGGCATCGGTGGCCCATTCACCTTGGCATCCCTCGGCGGGTCTCCGACGTTCACGCTTGCTGACTCCAGCGGCATGGTTTAGGAGGCGAGTACCGATTGGCCCGATCCGCTCTCCGCGGGATCCCGACCATCCGAGGGGTAACCCAGGTCCGTCCCCGGAACCCGCACGGCGAGTCGCCTCGGCGTGCTTCGTGCGGCCCGCTACTCATCTTCAGGTCGCCATGGTCGCCATCCCCGCCCCCTGTGGCGCCACAGGCCAGCCGGTATGACCGCTCAGGAGGGTTGCTACGTAGAGTTGGAGGGATGGGGGTACTTTTTCCCGTAGGCCGAAACCCGCTTCTTGTGGATCTCCGTGCCACGCCTCCACCAAGCGGGGCCTCTCGACGGTCTACGTCGCGTCTCACCCCGCCTTTCAGGGGCAGCTATCTCACCGCCGGGAGAGGGCCCCGACGGCTTCGCCCCAAGGGTGCATCCTCACCTGAGATGAGGGATGGGGCTTTTCGATCCTCCTTTCTCGTGATGGCCCATTCAGCAAGCATGCTTCCGTCGCGCACTGAGCAGGAAGTAGACTCCCATCTGCGCGATGTGCCCTGGCCAGAGCCGCCGGGCCGACTTCCACTCCTCCGGGATCACCTTTTTCCCGACCCGCACGATCCTGTCCGGACGCCCGGTAAGCCGGTAGCGTGCCGAATAAAGCGTCACGTCGTCGAGGGCGAGCGTCCGTCCGGAGGCGAGGCCGCGGGCCTTCCGCACTCTCCTGGCGGCCAAGACGAGGAGCAGGCCTGCGAGGAGGACGCCGGCCGCGATCGGCCAAAGGGGGAGCGATTGGCCCGGGGTCATCGACCGAGGATCCACAGGATGAAGAAGAGGATCAGGGCGGCGGCGATCATATTGTGCCCGAACTGCTGCAGTCTACCGGCGGTCCGCTCGGCCGTTTGCTTGCGTGCATGATGCCGGGTTCCGGTAGTGAGGGCCGCCTGGTTGCCCGGTTCGAGCCCCAGGCCGTACTCCAGCCGCCACTGCTCGGGGCAGAAGACAAAGGTCCCGATCTCGTGCGCCGTCACTACATCCTGCCGATCCTTTTGTCCTTCAAGCATTTGCGTCACCAATGGCTCCTCTCGCTCCTACGTTAAATCGTTCTGATACAACCATAATTCTCGGCAAAGTCGAGCGGAAGGTGGGGAAGTGCTGCGGAGAATAGCGGACCTATTCTCCGCACGTCCTGCGGAGAAACGCCTTGCCCTTGCGGAGAATCCGGAGTATTATTCTCCGCAAAAGATGCGGAGAATAGTGTGTATATCCACCAGCAGAGCGACTGGCCGAGGTTTCATTGGGACGAGGAGGCGATCTCCGCCCCGCTCGCCACCGTGCGCCACCGGCAGGGCCGGCTCATCGGCCGAATGGAGGCCCTCGGCTTCCGGCTCCGCGCGGAGGCCGTCCTCGACACCCTGACCCAGGATGTGCTGAAGTCCAGCGAGATTGAGGGCGAGATCCTCGACCGGGACCAGGTCCGCTCCTCGATCGCCCGCCGCCTGGGCATGGATATCGGGGCCTTGACGCCCGCCGAGCGGGACGTCGAAGGCGTGGTGGAGATGATGCTCGACGCCACCCAGCACTACGACCGGCCCCTGAGCGAGGAGCGCCTGTTCGCCTGGCATGCGGCCCTGTTCCCGACCGGGCGCAGCGGCATGCATCGGATCCAGGTCGGGGCCTGGCGGGACGACGGCTCCGGCCCGATGCAGGTCGTCTCGGGCCCGATCGGCAAGGAGAAGGTGCATTACGAGGCGCCGGAGGCGGCCCGGGTCGGACGGGAGATGGCCGCATTCCTCGCCTGGTATGACGGCCCGTCCGGTATCGACGCGGTGCTGAAGGCCGCCCTGGCCCATCTCTGGTTCGTGACCATCCATCCTTTCGACGACGGCAACGGCCGCATCGCCCGCGCCATCGCCGACATGACCTTGGCCCGCTCGGAGGGGAGCCCGAGCCGGTTCTACAGCATGTCGGCGCAGATCCGGGCCGAGAGGAACGACTATTACGCCATCCTCGAGCGCACGCAGAAGGAGACGCTCGATGCCACCGGCTGGATCGGATGGTTCCTCGGCTGCCTGGGCAGGGCGATCGACGGGGCGGAGGCGACGCTCGCCCGGGTCCTGAAGAAGGCGAGATTCTGGGAGGAACACGCGGGCGAATCGCTGAACGAACGTCAACGCAAGGTCCTCAATCGGCTGCTGGACGGGTTCGAGGGCAACCTCACCTCATCCAAATGGGCAAGGCTCGCCAAATGCTCCCAGGACACCGCTCATCGTGATATCATGGACCTCGTGAAGCGTAGGATATTGGTGAAGGACGCCGCCGGAGGCAGGAGTACGCATTATTCGCTGGCCGAGGGCGGTGTGTAGACAAGGGGCCGCCGCCTCCGCGCCGCCACCCATCTGCGTTAGCGATTGACATCACCCGCCCGCCGCGTTTGTATAAGTCTTCTGGGGCAAGCCGCAACGAGGGTGCGCAAGTGCAGACGACGACGGAGGATCTGGGCGAGATCGTGAGGCGATACCGGAGCGATCCGGAGTCGGTCTATAACACCTGGTTCGTCCGCAGCCCGGAGCGGCTGAAGGCATTTCGCTCGATCCGCCGCGGCGTGATGGACGTCGTCAAGGCGATCAAAGAGGGTTCGTTCGGGGCCGACTTCAAAGGGTCGCCGCTGGAGACCGTGCTCCAGAGCATTACCGAGCAGAAGCAGGTCTTCGAAGGGGCGGCCCACCCTTTCTACTGGAAGCCCAAGCTCCGCATCCCGGACATCTACGAGGACGAGGAGAATAAGCGAGCCTTCGGCCAGCTCCTGGAGCGGACTCTCGGCACGCCCGGCGAGGAGCGACTCTTGCGGGAAATCCTGGAACTCGACCGCCGCCGCATCAAGGGCCTCGGGCCCGCCGTGGCGAACATCCTTTACTTCCTCCACCCAACGCTCTTCCCGCCGTTCAACACCGCGATCGTTCGGGGCTTCAACGCGTTGTTCGCGGATTCCAAGAAGCTCGGCTCCTGGGCGGACTATCTCCAGATGCGCGAGGTGATCAAGTCCGCCAACTCCGGGCTACGCCCGCCGCTCTCCAACGACCTCGGCGCCTTCGCGGGGCTGCTGTTCGACATCGGCGTGGGCAAGATCCTGATCGGCTCAAACCTGGCCGAAGGGCTGGCCCGCGAGCGGGCGGAGGTCGAGAAAATCGTCCAGCGGCGTCATCGCGAGGTCGAGGAGGATCGGGCCGAGGAGAACGATCATCTCAAGATCCAGCACATGCTGACGACCGTCGGACGCGCGCTCGGCTACGCGGTCCACGTGGCGACGAACGACCGTGGGCGCAGCTACGAGGGCCAGAGCCTGGCCTCGCTCACCGTGGAGCGGCTGCCGGATCTGGGCCTCGCCGAGGAGACGGCCCAAACGATCGCCCTGATCGACGTGCTATGGCTCCGGCCCGACACCGGAAAGGTGGTGTGCGCCTTCGAGGTCGAGAAGAGCACGTCGATCTATTCGGGCATCCTGCGGCTCGTGGATCTCGCCAGGTCGGTGGGCGACCCGTCCCTGCACTTCTACCTGGTGGCGCCGAACGGCCGGGAGAAGGAGATCCAGGCGCAGCTGCGCCGCCCGGCCTTCAGCGACCTAGGCGGCCTCGAGCTGCGCTACATCCTCTTCCGCGAACTGTGCGAGCACTGCGCAGGGCTGTGCAAATTCGGCGACGACCATACGGTTCTGCGCAAGATTGCCAAGGGCAAAGAAGGCGAGGGGGGTCGCCCCTCATGACCGGCTCAGACGCACCAGGTCGCGCGATTGACGGAGCGGGAATTACTTCGCCGTCGCCCAGCCGGACTCTTCGAGTTCGTCGAGGTCCTTGAGCAGCTCTCGCTCGAGCGCGATGGCCTCGCGAACTTTCCCGATCACTCCTTGCCATTCCGCGGGCGGATCGCCGTCGAAACGGTCGACGATCGATTCGACGTGCTCGTACCACTCCGCGATCGACCTGTGGTTGTCTTTACGCACGTCAACGAAGGCGCGATCCCTCGGCATCCCCCGGTCGAGTTTCTTCTGGAGGATCGTTTGCAGCAGCGGGGTGAAGCGTGCCATGAATGTCTCCTGGGCCGGTGTCGCCGTGGGGCGAACCTTGGGCTGATGAAGGACCTTGCGTTGATTCAGCGAAGCCCGTGGGCGAGCTGATTACTTCAGATGGCGGAGTTTCTTCGAGTAGCCGTTCAGGAAGTCCGAGACCGCGAGATGGTGGGCGTCGATCATCTGCTGGATGTATTTGGGCGAGAGGTCCTTGAAGTTCTGCCCCTCGAACGATTTGAAGAATTCCCTCACCGACTTCACCAGGGAACGGAGTTCGGCCACGCGGGTCGCCTCCACCTCGTGCGTGAAGGCCGCGGCGCTCTGCACGGTGTTGGCCGGATGGATGATGAACCGCTTCACGTTCATCCCCTGGTAGTGCTTGTCGAACCAGGCGCTGGAGCGGTTCATCTGCTCGGCCTCGCGCTTGTCGATCTCGGCGCGGGTGACGTTGACCTCGCTCTTGCACTCCCAGAGGAGGTATTGGGTCGCGTCGACCGCCCAGAGGTTGTCGGGGCCTTCCTTCCACTGCTTGTCGGGCCGCTCGCCCGCGAAGCCGATCGCCCGGCTCAGCTCGTCGAGCGCGTGCTCGAATTTATCGGCCTTCGTGCCGAAGACCAGGGAGTTCAGGATGTCGGTGATGCGGATGTCGACATCGGCGTAGCTGCCCAGCTCTCGGGCCCAGTCGGCGATCCGCTCGACGCGCCCTTGGCTGACGATGGTCAGCTTGGCAACGGTGACGCCGGACCGGGGCTTCAGGAGCATGTGATTGTTCTTGTGGGCCGCAACCTGGAGCTTCTGCGACTCCTTGCGATCCGCCTGGAAGTAGTAGCGCGCCATCTCTTGGACGTACCAGCCCTTATCGGCGGGGTTCACGACGCCCGAGTCCAGCATCGCCTGGATGGTCCTGCTCGCCGTGGCGTAGTCTCCGGCGTTGTACGCCTCCTCGGCCGCGAGTTCCGTGGCGTAGAGGCGGAGGATGCCCTCGTTCGCCCCAGCGGGCGTCACCTTGTCCATCTGCTCCACGTAAAAGGCCTTCCAATCGGCGTCGCGGCCGAGGCACTGGTTTAGCACGCCGTTGAAGGCGTCGCCCGGGGATTTGCCCTCCTCGATCTCCTGCTTGGCCATGTCGGCGATGTCCAGGCCGATCTCGATCTGCGCCGCCGTCTGGGGCGACAGGTAGCGTCGCGTCGACTTCTCCCGGATGAGCCGGATGAGGTCGGGGCCGATCGCGATGATCACCGAATAATCCTTCTCGCCGCGCACGCTGCGGCCCATCCCCTGCTCGACGGAGCGCACGGTCCGCATGAGCGTGGCGTCGCTGTCCGGCCGGCAGAGTTCCTGGTAGAGGTCGATCAGGCTCTCGGAATACGGCTTCGAATCGAAGATCAAGATCCGGCACGTCTCGTCGGGCAGGTCGATGCCGTCGTAGCGGTTGACCAGGACGACCGCCTTCTCATACCGGCCCTTCTTCAGGTCGTCGATCGCCCCCGACACGGAATCCTTGTCAGTGACGGCGGCGCCGTAGCCCGCCCAGTCGCGCGTCCGGTTGAAGCTCGGGGCGAGGCAGACCAGGCCGCTGCGACGCTTGGGCTTGGGCGCGGCGAAGCCCTTGACGATCGACTCCCGGTCGAGCGAATCGTGGATGAGGGATGGGAGCAGGACCATCTTCTCGCCCGACCAGGTCTCCTTCGCGTAGCTCAAGGGCCGGGTGATGGTCTCAGGCTTGAGCTGGAGCCCCTTGACGAGGAACGCGTCGTCGGTGACGGTGGCGGACATGAAGATGCGGTGCGGCGCCCCCCAATAGGAGCCGAAGGCGGCGAGCGGAGCGATGTAGGGTTCGATCTCGAGCGCGACGCCGGAGACGATGCACTGGCACCGGCTCAGCATGTCCTTCAGGAGCGGCCAGGCGAACCGGACGGATTCCCGCTTCGCATTGTCCGAGAGGATCTGGGCGACCTCCGCCTCGCGGGGCAGCCACGCCCAGTACGGCACGGGCAGGATGGCGTCGCGCTGGTTGTTGCAGATGTCGGCGAAGGTGCCCACCCCCTGGGATTCCAGGTCGTCCTCGAAGAGCGTCCGCAGCGCGTGGTAGGCGGGCTCCTCTTTCGGGATGCGGATGCGGCACGCCTCGCGAACGATGTCGGCGCAGGCGTGGGCGTCGTCCATGAGCAGCGAGCCGACCGGGATGGACTGCCGGTTCAGGCCGAACTTCGTCATCCCGTTGAAGAGCTTCTGGACCGAGGTCACCAGGATCTTGCCGCCGTTGAGGAATTCGTCCGGGAGTTCCGGAGTCGCGGTGCAGGTCGCGATCCCGAATTGCCTGGCCTGGTCGCAGGTCTGGTCGATCAGGTAATTGTCGGGGCAGAGATACAGGGAAGGGCCCTTGCCCGCGTTGAGGCGGGACTGGAGCATCAGGAGCCCGATCAGGGTCTTGCCCTGGCCGGTGTGCAGCTTGACGATATTATCCCGCGTGTCCTGGTGGTTGGCGAACCAATCCGAGAGCACGGCGACCTGGGCCGGGCGCAGGGGTCCCTTGTCGTGGGCCCGGTCCAGCGTCTCGTACAGCTTCACGGGGTCGACGAGCTTATCCGCGCCTCGCCCCGACAGACGCTTCTTGAAATCAACCACGGGTGCCGCCCTTGCGTCGTGAGAGTGGGTTTCGGCGTCGCGAGCCGCGTGATCTCCCGGACAAGGATCGGGGCGATGCTGGTTCGGCCGAATCGGGCATTCGACACCAAATTCCCGAGAAGGTCAAGTTCCCGGATGACGTTTGGGGCGTTAGGTGTTTGGTAGAATAGAATTGGGATAGGGCCTGGCCCTATACGCCGATTCCGATGAGCTGGCCCCAACCGGTGGTGAAATGTCGGGACTACATGGTGGCGTACGCCTTCCAGTCGCGGCGGATGACAGATCCTGCGGTGAGGGACAGCGGCTGCGTCCAGGGCGATGCTGGACCGGTTCACGTACATGATCAATCGGTTTTTTCGGCGGACGTGTCGGCTCACTTCCTGCGCCAGCCCCCGGGTCGATGAGCTCGGATGAAGCTGCCGGTGCAATTGGCCTGGCCTCGGGCAGGAGATCGGCACGGGGTCTGCCGATTCATCTAACGGGCTCAGGCTTCCGGTCGGCTCGTACCAGCTATAGGAAGGGGTGCGGTCATGAAATTGGGCTTGCGAGAGACGATCGCGGCTTTCGCGCTGGGAGGGATGGCGTCGCTTACCGGCGTGGCCAGGGGGCAGGGCCCTGGATCTGAGTCTTTGGGCGGCTATGGCGCCGCCTCCAGCTACGCGAGCCCGGGCATGGGAGTGGCGGGCAGCGGACCGATGATCATCCCCTACGGCGGGATGTTCGAAGGCTTCATGCCCTCCCGGATGGGTGGAGGAAGCTCCCTCAGCTATCGCTCCCGGCCGAGCGCGGCGATGGGGTCGGCCCGGACCTCTTTCAGCCTCTCACCGCTCCCCGGCGCGATGGGGTCGCGGGGTGTCCGGATGGCTTCGCCCTTCGCGGCACCCGGCGGGATGCGTCTGGGCGGAGGGATGGGCCAGCGTCCCGCAGGCCTCGGCGGCATGGGGGTGATGCCGCCGAGCCTCGGATATCCGTTCCGCCAGCCGCCGAGTCTCGTGCCGGCGGCGACCCCCGGTGCGGGCATGTCCATGTAGGGGATGCGTCAGAGCGGCTCGGGCCTCGGCTGCTCGGGCCGCTCCGATGCGGGTGCCTCGGGCCGGAATGGGCCGGTCCCGCCGTCGGGGGGAGGGGGCAGATTCGGGGTGGGGGACGCGGCCTCCGCCCCGCGCGTAGGCGGTTGCTCGTTAATCTGGACGCCGACCGCGCGTTCGAGCGAGGCGAGGGCCTTCCCGAGCTCGCCCTCGACCTGGGCGACCTGGAGCTGGATCTGGAGCACCTCCCGCAGGGCTGAGAAGACCGTCGCCACGTCGACATTGCCCTTAGCGTAGTCGCTTCGGGCGAGTTCGAGCGTGGAGTTCGTCCGCGGGAGGATTTGCCCCTTAAGGAGCGCGATGACGTTCTGCTGGACCTTGGCCTGGACCATGAATTCCTTGATCTCTCCGAAGGTCTCGTCACGCTGGGCCTCGTAGAGCTTCGCGTCCGCCTTGGTCCGCTCCTCCGCCTCGCACACCCCGGCCCGGTACTTCGCCCGGTAGACGGGGAGGTTGAATCCGACGAAGAACCCGATATTGGGCATGCCCCCCGCCGTCTGCGGGGTCATGGCGTTGGTCTTCTCCATGTCCATGTAGGTGAGGCCGAGGGTGACGTTCGGATAGAACCGCTTCCTCGCGAGTTCGACCGCCTTCTCGTCGCGGGCGACGGCGGCGAGCCGCCCCTGGAGTTCGGGCCGGGCGGCGATGGCCAGCTGGTAGAGGCGCTCCATCTCGGCCGGGATCGCGGCATGCGGCAGCTCCGGCAGGGCCCTGAGGTCGGTCTCGGGGCTCACATGGAGCAGCCGGGCGAGGGAGGCCCGGGCCGTGGCGATCCCCTGCCGGATGGTCGCCTCCTCGCGGTCGAGCTCGCTGATGAGCACCTCGGCGCGGAGCACGTCCTGCTGCGTGCCGCCCGTGCCGAGTCGGGATTTGGCGAGCGTCCGGAAGTCCTCGAGGATCTTCCGGTTCTCGACCAGGACTTCTTCCGTCTTCTGGCTCACGTAGAGGTCGAAATAGGCGCGCTTGACCGCCGCGACCGCGTCGAGCTGCGCCGCGGCCAGTTCCGCCAGGGCGACCTGGACGTCGCGTTCGGCCACCTCGCCGCGGAGCCGGAGCGTCCCAAACCACGGGAACTGCTGGGCGAGGGTTAGGTTGTAAGGGTTGTAGCCCATCAGGCTGTACTGGGGCGCGACGCTCGGGATCGGGAAGATCGTGTTCGAGGCCACCGGATCATCGAGTGTCGTCACCTGCGGGATGCGGTACTTCAGCGACTGAACGTTATGGAACGCCGCCTGGACGGTGCGATTCTCGGCGAGTGCCCGGCGGATATAGGCATCGACTGGCTGGGGCCCGGCAAGCTCGGCGGGGACTCCCGGTGCCGGCGCGATCGCGGCGGACATCGGCTCACCCGCGCCGGGGAGGACTGGAGGGTGGAAGGATGTCGGTGCGACCGCCCCATCGTGCTTCACCGCGGCCTTCTCCCCGGCCGGCTCGGCCCGCTTCGCCACCTGCGCGCAGCCCACTGACCCGAAGACGAGCCCTCCGGCCAGGATGGGGAACCAGTTTCGTCTCATTGCCGGCATTCCTCCGTGTTCCGCCGCGTCGCGCGTACCGGATGCGCGATCGGCATCGCCGATGTCAATGAGCCCGGAGGGAGCATCGGACGAAGCGGGGCCGTCGCTTTCGCCGAAAATGCCGGCCGCGCCGATTTTTCCGAATTGGCATCTTGCCCGAACAAGACGAAGGAACGCATCGTAACAATATCCGATGCGATACGAGTTTGACTCCAGCAAAGGCCGGCTTTCAGCCGAACTTGTCCTCAGAAGGTTTGCCGGGTAGAATGGCCCAGGTTGTCGCTCGTCCTCTTTTGCGGACCTGAGAATCGACATGACCACTCGCCGCCACCGCCTGAATCCCGCCTGGATCGCCTTGATGGCGCTCGCGGGGATGCTGTCGGTCGGCGGCGCGGCCAATGCTTGTGCGGAGGTCAAAGCCCCGAAGGCGTGCTGCGCGTCGAGTCCGGCGGCCGATTGCCGATGCTGCGGGCGGTCCGAATCCTTCGCCCCACGCCCCGGCATCGCCCGACCCGAGGGTGTCGAATGGTCGGCCTCCCCGGTAAGGCTCGATGCCCGGCCGGGAAGCTCCTGCGCGTGCCGCTCGAACGCCCCGTCCGCCCCGGCCCAAAAGCCCGACTCCCGCACATCCGATGAGAGTCGCAGCCATCAGGGCCATGACGAGATCATCGCGTATCTCGGCTATGTCCCGAGGCCTTTCCTGTCCGCGTTTCGGCCGGTTTCGGCGAATCCGAGCGCGCCGAAATCCCCCCTCTACCTGCGCACCCTCCACCTCCTCGTTTGATCCCTTCCCCCGCGAGGCGATCCTCGTCTCGCATGTGGTAGGCGTCGGCGTCCCCGGTCCGTCCGCGGGTCACCGCCTCAGCGCCTCTACGCTAACACCCATCGCGATTTCGTTTTGCGGGTGAATCCCGGCCCGGGCCTGCGTGCCTCGGCCGCGAGGGGGAATGGATCCATGTCTTGGGAAGCGAATGTCCAGGGGCCCGATGCGGCCCCGGTCGAAGCGTCCGCGCGTCCGCCACACGGCCCGTCCGAGCCGCCCCTGACGCGCTGGCAGAAGTTCCGGATGGTGGTGAAGGTCGTCGAGCTCCGGCTCCGCTTCGTCGCGCTGATGGCCGCCACGGGGTTGGTGTTCGGCTACTGGGACACGATCTGGAATCACTACGAGAAGTGGACGCGGCCGGCAGCTTCGGCCCATACCGCCGCGTCCGACGTCGAATATTACTGCCCGATGCACCCGACGGTCATCCAGCCGCAGCCGGGGAGCTGCCCGATCTGCGGGATGCCACTCTCGAAGCGGAAGGTCGGCGAGAAGGAGAACTTGCCAGCGGGGGTCGTCTCGCGGCTTGCCCTGGGCCCGATGCGGGTGGTCCAGGCGGGGATCCAGACGAGCGAGATCGCTTACGCACCGCTCTCCGAGGCCATCACCACGGTGGGCTCCGTCACTTACGACGAGAGGCGGCTCGCACGCATCTCCTCGAAGACCAGGGGCATGTCCCGGATCGAGAAGCTCTACGTGAACTTCAACGGCGACTCGGTGAAGGCCGGGGAGCCGCTCGCCGAGCTCTACAGCCCCGAGCTGTACCAGGCCATCCAGGAACTCCTCCTCGCCCAGCGCTCGGCGAGGGAACGCCCCCCGGCGCAGAGCGCCATCGGCCGCTCGCTCCTGGGCAGCGAGGGGGAAATGGTCCGGCTCGCCCGCGAGAAGCTGTCCCGCTGGGGGATCACTGCGCAGCAGGTCGACCAGATCCTCGGGGGCGGGAAGGCGGGATACAACGTTCCGATCCTCTCCCCCATCAGCGGCGTCGTCACCCGCAAGAATGTGGTCGAGGGGCAGTACGTGGCCGAGGGCGACGCATTGTTCGAGGTCGCCGATCTCTCGCATGTCTGGGTGCAGGCGCAGGTCTATGAGGACCAGTTCTCGGCCCTGAAGGTCGGCCAGGCGGTCGAAGCCCGTGTGGAGGCCTATCCCGGCGAGATCTTCCGGGGAAAGATTGCCTTCATCGCCCCGGCGCTCAACCCCGCGACGCGAACCGTCGACGTCCGCTACGACCTCGAAAACGCCGACTATCGTCTCCGACCGGGGATGTTCGCGACGGTGAGGCTCAACACGCCCGTGGCGGACACGCCCGCGTTCCGGTCGCGGCTCGCCGCCTCAGGGCCGAAGGAGCCCCATGCGAGGCACGCGAGCCTCACCGCGGCCGAGCAGAAGATCTGCCCGGTGACGACACTCAAGCTCGGCGCGATGGGCGAGCCGGTCCCCGCGGAGGTGGAGGGCGGGAAGATCTGGACGTGCTGCGAGGCGTGCCCGCCGAAGCTCAAGGCCGAGCCGGCTAAGTATCTCGCCCGGCTCGCCCCGACGCCGAAGGACGAGGTCCTCACCGTTCCCGAGTCGTCGGTCATCGACACCGGCACGAAGAAGCTGGTCTATGTCGAGACCGAGCCGGGCGTCTTCGAGGGGCGCGAGGTCGTCCTGGGCCCCGTCTCCGGAGACGTCTATCCGGTCCTCGAAGGGCTCGCCCCTGGCGAGAGGGTCGCTACCGCGGGCTCGTTCCTCATCGACGCCGAGAACCGGCTGAATCCGAAGAGCGCGGCGAAGGGCGGCCCGCCTGCCCTTCGCGGCCAGGCCAACCGCTCGGCCGCGGCCCCCGCCGCCGCCCACCGGCACTGAGAAGGGGAGGCAGGTCATGATCGAAGGCATCATCGAGTGGTCGATCCGGAACCGCTTCCTCGTCATCCTCGCGGCCATCGTGGTCGGGGTCGCGGGCTTCCGCGCCCTGATGACGATGCCGGTGGACGCCATCCCCGACCAGTCCGAGAACCAGGTGATCGTCTTCACCGACTGGATGGGCCGCAGCCCCCAGGAGATCGAGGACCAGGTCACCTATCCGCTCACGACCAAGCTCCAGGGGCTCGCCGGGGTGAAGGTCGTCCGGTCGTCGAGCGAGTTCAACTTCTCGATGATCAACGTCATCTTCGACGACGCGACCGATTACTACTTCGCCCGGCAGCGCGTGCTGGAACGCTTAGCCACCGTCGCCCCGGAACTCCCCCAGGGCGTCACGCCCTACATGGCGCCCGACGCCACAGCCGTGGGCCAGATCTTCTGGTACACCGTCGAGGGCGAGAAGACGGATCTCGGGGAGCTCCGGGCGATCCAGGATTGGTATGTGCGCTACCAGCTCAATTCCGTCCCCGGGGTCGCGGAAGTCGCCTCGGTCGGCGGGGCGCCGCGCGAATACCAGATCGACCTCGACCCGGTCAAGCTCCGCTCCTACGGGGTCAGCCTCGGCGAGGTCTACTCGGCGGTGCAGCGCTCCAACTCGGCCGTGGGCGGCCGGGTGATTCACAAGGGCAACGCCGAATATCTCATCCGCTCGGTCGGCTGGATCAAGAATATCGAGGACCTGAAGAAGACGGTCGTCGCCGAGCGCGGGGGCGTCCCCATCTATTTGAAGACCATCGCTGCGGTCCAGATGGGCCCGGGATTCAAGCGGAGCGTGCTCGAAAAGGACGGCCGGGAGGTGGTCGGCGGCGTCGTGATGATGCGGTTCGGCGAGAACCCGCTCGAGGTCACGCGGCGGGTGAAGGATAAGATCACCACCCTCTCGGCGGGGCTCCCCGAGGGGGTGATGATCGTCCCCTTCTACGATCGGACGCCGCTCATCAACAAGGCGCTGGAGACCGTCTCCGACACGGTGCGCGAAGAGATCATCATCTCGACGGTGATGATCGTTCTCATCATGGGCCACCTGGGCGGGGCGTTCGTGGTCTCGATCACGCTGCCGCTGGCGATCCTCTTCAGCTTCCTGCTGATGAAGATCTTCGGCATCCCGTCGAACATCATGAGCCTGGCGGGGATCGCCATCTCGGTGGGCATCCTCGAAGACCAGGCGGTCGTCATGACCGAGAACGCGGCGCATCACCTCACGCGCCGCTTCGGCAACCGCCGGGTGACGGGCAACGTCCTGGACACGATCATCCCGGCCTGCCGGACGGTGGGCCGGCCGATCTTCTTCTCGATCCTGATCACCATCGTCTCCTTCCTCCCGGTGTTCGCCCTGACCGGCCGGTCGGGGAAGATGTTCCACCCGCTCGCCTGGACAAAAACATTCGCCCTCATCGGGGTGGCGCTCCTCGCCATCACGCTGGTACCGGCCCTCATCCCGATCTTCCTGCGGGGCCGGATCAAAGGCGAGGACGACAGCTGGCTCGTGCGCACGATGATCACCATCTTCAAGCCGATGCTCTCCTGGCTGATGGACCGCACGACCCTGGTCTGCTGGCTCTTCGTCGTGATCCTCGGCTGCGGCTATCTCGCCTCGACCCGGCTCGGCAGCGAGTTCATGCCGCCGCTCGACGAGGGCTCGATCCTGGACATGCCGACAAGCGTCCCCCGGATGTCGGTGACCCAGGCGGCGATGGACCTGAAGGCCCGCGACGCCGTGCTGCGGGGCTTCCCCGAGGTGCTGACGGTGGTCGGGAAGGCGGGCCGGGCGGAGACCGCGACCGACCCGTCGCCGCTCGACATGGTGGAGACGATCATCAACCTCTACGACCGCGGGCTCTGGCCGAAGCGGAAGCTCAAATTCGACGACGCGCTGATCCAGGTGAGGGCGGCCCTGGCCTCGCTCGAGGCCAAGGGGCTGCTGAAAGCCCCGGCGACGAACGAGGAACGCGACGCGCTGCTGAACGAGGCGGCGATGGAGGTCGTCATGCGCGTCGACAAGACGCTGCGCGACGTGGCCCTCCTGCGGATCAAGGAATATCGGCCGGTGTTGGGCTCGCTGCTCGCCGGCGAGGCGGTCGACTCGCTGCTCGCGCGGGTGGACCCGAAGTTGGTCCGCCGCCCGCTCGCACCGGCGGAGGGAGAAGCCCTCTCCAAGGAGCTTGGCGCGACCTACGGCGACCGGATGGCCCTCGAGCCTCGCTTCGACGACGTGTCGGCGGTCGTGAAGGACGCCTCCCGGCGGCTCGTCGCCCTGGGAGTCCTCGAAGATCGCTCGGACCTCCTCTCGCCCCCGCCGGGAGCGTGGGAGCACGCCGCGGACCTCGCGGGCGAAGTCCTGGGCAGGGCCCGGGAGACGCTCTTCACCCGGATCACCGACCGGCTGGTCCATGCGCACGAGGAGAAGCTCAAGGAGCGGATGAAGTCGCTCAATTGGGAGATCTTCGACCGGGCCGTCGCGGAGGTCACCGAGGCGGCACTGGACGAACTGGTGAAGCGGGGGGAGGGGAAGAAGCTCGCCCTCCGGGCGCCATCCTCGGCCGAGCTGTTCGCCCTCCGCTCCTCCCTCGAAAAACCCTTCTCCGACCGGCTCTTCCTCTGGCAGAAGTCGAAGCAGGATCTGGTCGACGAGATGGGCACGGCGCTGCAGGTCCCCGGCTGGGGGAACATCTTCACCCAGCCGATCATCAACCGGATCGAGATGCTCGCCACGGGCGTCCGCACGCCGGTGGGGGTAAAGGTCTTCGGCGCCGACCTCGACGAGATCCAGCGGTTCAGCCAGGACATCGCCGAGGTGCTCCGCGGGGTGCGCGGGGCCAACGGCGTCGTCCCCGACCAGATCGTAGGCAAGGGCTATGTCGAGATCGACATCGACCGCGAGAAGGCCGCCCGCTACGGCATCCAGGTGGGCGACGTCCAGGACGTGGTCGAGGTCGCGATGGGCGGCAAGCCGCTCACGATGACCGTCGAGGGGCGGAGGCGCTTCCCCGTGCGCGTCCGCTACGCCCGGGACTTCCGGACCGACGAGGAGGCGCTCAAGCATACGCTCATCGCGGCCCGCGGCAGCACCGCCCCGGCCGGTCCCGACGCGCCGGGCGGGATGGGCATGGCCGGCCCCTCCGGCGGCTCTGCCAGCACGAGCGTCCAGCCGACGCAAATCCCGCTCTCCGAGGTGGCCGACGTCCGTGTGGTCGAGGGACCTTCGATGATCAAGAGCGAGAACGGGCTTTTGCGGGCCTACGTCCAGCTCACGGTCACGGGCCGCGACGAGGTCGGCTTCGTCGAGGAGGCGAGGCGGGTCGTCGCCGACAAGGTGAAGCTTCCGCCGGGGATGTATGTCGAGTGGTCGGGCCAGTTCGAGAACGAGCTGAAGACCAGGAAGACCCTGCAGGTCGTCTTCCCGGCGGTCATCGCGGTCATCGTGCTGATCCTCTACCTGACCTACAAGAGCTGGATCGACGCCGGGCTGATGATGACGAGCGTCCTCGGGGCGCTGGCCGGGGGGGCCATTTTCCAGTGGTTGTTCGGGTTCAATTTCTCTGTCGCCGTCTGGGTCGGCTACATCGCCTGCTTCGGCATGGCGACCGAGACCGGGATCGTGATGCTCGTGTATCTGCGGGAGGCGATCGAGGAGCGCGGCGGCCTGGAGGCCATCGGCTCGGTGGCCGAGCTCAAGGAGGCGATCCTCGAAGGGGCCATCCACCGGCTGCGGCCGAAGCTCCTGACGGAGGGAACGACGATCATCTCGATCGCACCGATGCTCTGGGCCTCCGGGGTCGGGGCCGAGGTCATCCGGCCGATGGCGGCCCCCGTCCTCGGCGGGCTCCTCATCGCCGACGAGGTCATCGACGTGTTCCTGCCGGTCCTCTACTTCGCGGTGAAGCAGTGGCAGTGGCGGAAGATCCATCATCTCGGGGCCTTCGACGAGCGGGTCCGGACCGTCCCGGCCCGGCGCGCCGCCACGGCGACCGCCACCGCCGAGGGGCACACCCCTCATTGACGAGACACGCCGCGGCCGGGTCAGGGGCGAGGCCGGCCAGGGCGGAAGACGTGAGCACGACCTCGCCCCGCATGCACCAGGAGAAGAGCCATGGATCGCAGGGAATTGTTGGGCGTCCTCGCGGCGAGCGCCGCCGGGCTCGCCGCGGTGACGGGCGGCGCGGCCCTCGCCCAGGACGGCAAGGCGCACGCGCACGTTGAAGGCGACATCCACGAGAAGTGCGCCGAGGCCTGCTCGGACTGCGCCAAGGAGTGCAACCAGGGGTTCCATCACTGCTACAAGCAGGTCCAGGCGGGGAAGGCCCAGCACGCCAAGGCGATGCACCTCTGCGTCGACTGCGGCGAGGTGTGCAGCACCGCGGCCAAGCTCGTCGCCCGCATGAGCCCGCTGATGACCTTCACCTGCCACGCCTGCGCCGAGAGCTGCGAGGCGTGCATCGCCGAGTGCGAGAAGCTCTCCGACCCCGGGATGAAGGAGACGATCGAGTCCCTGAAGAAGTGCGCGGCGAGCTGCCGCGAGATGGTCAAGGCCATGGGCGGCCATAACGCCCGCTGACCCGAATGGATCGTCCTGCCCGAGGGCTCACGGGCGGGCCGATCGTCCCCAAGGCATGCGGCGGCCGGTGCCGCCGCGCGATCCTCCCCTTGGCTCCTTTCCGGAGAAATGACATGCGATCGACCTTGAAGACGATGGCCCTCGCCGGTTTGCTCGCGATCGGGGGCCTAGCAATGTCTCACGCCCTGGCCCAGGCCGGTTGCGGCGGTGGCGGTTATCGGAACACCGGCGGCTACGGCGGCGGACACACGTTCGGCGGCAGCTACTACGGCGGCCGGGGAGGAGGCTGCGGCGGGGGGTGCGGCATGTCCGGGATGGCCATGCCCGGGATGAACATGGGAGCCTATGCTCCCGCGCCCTCGACCGGATACGCCCATGCGGCCTATCCGCAGGCCACCCCCCAGCCGGCCGCCGCCGCGGGCCAGTACTCCTGCCCGATGCACCCCTCCGTCGTCAGCGCGACCCCGGGGAGCTGCCCCTACTGCCACATGGCGCTCCAGCGCCGCTGATCGCGAGAACCGGTTCGCTCCCCGGGACGGATTCCGGGGGGCTCTTACCCAAAACCCCACCCGATTCGGACAGGACAAGATCCATGCAGACGGTTTCGATCCATCGGCTAACGACATTCGCCGCGGCCCTGGCCCTCGGCCTGGGCGGGATCGCCTCGGCCGACGAAGGCCACAAGCACGGCGCCCCCCTGCACGGCGGCAAGGTGGCGATGACCAGGGAGTATCACTTCGAGGTCGTCTTCGCGAAGGACGGGCTCAAGGTCTATCCGCGGAGCCACGAGGACAAGCCGGTCGGGGCTTCTCGGCTGACCGGAACCGCGACATTCTACCATCCGAACTCGCCGAAGCCCTGGTTCGAGCGGAAGCTTGCCCCGGCAGCCGGGAGCCCCGGCCGTCCGGCCGCCTCGCTCGGGACCGCCGTCGATCTCAGCAAGCTGCCCGCGAGCGGCGCCAGGGTGGAGTTCAAGATCAAGGGCCTGCCCGAGGCGGCGGAGACGTCGGCGAGCTTTTCCGTCCCCTTCGCCCTGGCGGCCGGCAACGACCTGGTCGTCAGTAAGGCGACCCAGGCCGACGCGAAGGCCGTCGCCGCGCTGAAGACCTGCCCCGTCAGCAAGGAGGACCTCGACTCGATGGGCGGGCCGCTGAAGGTCACGCGCGGCGACAAGTCCACCTTCATCTGCTGCAAGGGCTGCCTCAAGCAGATCCAGGCGTATCCGGACAAATTCCTCGGCGCTCAGGTCCCGGCCGCGAAGGGCGAACACGACGCTCACGCCCATTGAGCAACCCTTCGGGCCTCGGCCTTCCGCCGAGGACCGCAACCAATTCGGGAGATATTATGCAGAAGCGACACGCCTTCCGGCCCGAGTCCCTGGGCCCCCTGGAAGACCGGCTGGCGCTCAGTCAGATGACCGCGATGGCCCCGGCCCCGGCCGCCGTGCATATCGCGGCCGTCCTGACGAAGGCCGCGCCGCTCGCGGACCGCGCGACGGTGGGCTTCGAGATCAATTTCCTGACGGGGATGATCCCGCATCACCAGATGGCGATCGACATGTCGCGGCTGGCGCTTCGTTACGCGACCGACCCCCAGGTGAAGGGGCTAGCCCGGCAAATCATCGCCGAGCAGCGGCCCGAGATCGCCCGGATGAATCGCTACCTCGCCGTCGACGGCGTCCGGAACTACCGGCCCGTGGAGGCCGCCGACGAGGTCGCCGACCTCCGCTCCCTCGGCTCGCAGCGCGGGACCGCCTTCGATCGGGCGTTCCTGACGATGATGATCGAGCACCACACCATGACGATCGTGGGAGACGGCATGGGCATGGCCGGGGCCAGAGAGGCGCGGACCCGCGCCGCGCAGCCGGGGATCCGGAGCCTGGCCGCGAATATCGTGGCGACTCAGACCCGGGAAATCGGTGAGATGCAGGGCATCCTCGCTCGGCTGGGCACGGCCCCCGAAAAGGCGATGGGGATGAGACACCGGGCTTAGAAGGGCGGCCGACCC
>DAIDKV010000224.1 GCA_027449865.1 Planctomycetales bacterium | reverse complement strand
CACCCGAGGGGACTTCCCCTCCCTCGATCCCACCGAGATCCGCCCCACCCGACGATCCGACCAGATCCGTTCCGATCGCGATGACCACCCCATCCGACGTTCCGACGCCCCGCCCGGTCGCCGGTGCTGGAATGGCGAGAGCCGCGGTCGTCCCGCTCACCGGCTCAATACCCCCCCCCTCGTTGATTGCGTGAATGCAATCTGAGCGGCGAGCGGGAGGGAGCCGACGGCGAAGGCGGCGAGTCCGATGGGCGTGGCCGGGGAGCGAGGATCCATCCGGTCGAGGTCAATGATGCGAAGGGCGGTGGTCCGACGTCGACGGGAAGCGGGACTCGGGCGGAGCGATCGCATGGGCGCGTACCTCACGTGGGTCACCGGATCGAGGCGCCGCATTTCGAAGTGGAGCATCGGGTTGTGAAATCGAACGAGGCCCAGGATCGAGAGAGGTGCGACCCGAGGTCTTTCGATGAGATCGGGACTTTTGGTTTCGTATGGCCTATTGATGCGCGAGTGGCATGGGGGATGTCAAGTGGTCGTCGGCCAAATCTTTTTTGCCTGGATCAGGGATAAAGGGTTGCGAGCCAGATCGAGATATGGCGTACAACCTCTCTCTCGGCGCCTGGACTGCTCCGCCCGCCCAGGTCCCGTTTCCCGTCCGATCGCTGTCGTCGTTCGGGGTCCATGGTCTGCTTCGGGACTTCTTCACCGATCGCTTGCGAGCGTCGGCGGGCTCCGTCCGCCTCGGTCGGACCTGGCGAGCACACAATCTTTATGTTCGTCTGTTATTCTCGTCCAGGTCAGCCGACGCGCGGAGCACGATTCCCATACGCGAGAACCCGAGAAGAGTTGGTCCGGGGGGATGGACGAGCGAGAGGCCGGACGATGATCGACGGCGAGTTTGGGTCGAGTGAACGTCAGCGGTCGTCGCTGTTCTGGGCGATCTGGTCGGTCTCGGCGGCGTTTGGGACGTACTCCTGCATGTACGCCTTTCGAAAGCCGTTCACCGCCTCGACGTATCCCGGCGGGATGGTCTGGGGAGCGAGCGAGAAGACGGTTCTGGTGACGGCTCAGATCCTCGGTTACACGCTCTCGAAGTTCATCGGTATCCGCGTGGTCGCCGAGACGACGCCAGCGCGGAGGACCGCGATGATCCTGGTGCTTATTGCCGCGGCCGAGGCGGCGCTGGTCCTCTTTGCGGTGGCACCGTCGCCGCTGCATGTCGCCGGTCTGTTCCTCAATGGACTCGCCCTGGGCATGGTCTTCGGCCTGGTTCTGGGATTCCTTGAGGGCCGGCGGATGACCGAGGCGTTGACGGCCGGCCTTTGCGCCAGTTTCATCCTGGCCGATGGCCTGATGAAATCGGTCGGGACCTGGCTGCTCCGGATCGGCGTCTCCGAGCGAGCGATGCCCGCTCTTGCCGGCCTGATGTTCGTGCCCGGGCTTTTGCTCGGCGTCGGGATGCTCGCCCGCATCCCGCCGCCAGACGCCCGCGATCTCGCGAGCCGGACCGAGCGGAAACCGATGAATCGGCGCGAACGCGCGGCCCTCTTCCGTCGGTATGCGCCGGGATTATCGGCGATTATCGGGGTCTACCTGTTGATCACGATCGCTCGAAGCATCCGGGCCGACTTCGCGCCGGAACTCTGGAAGGCACTGGGAACAACAGTGACCCCAGCGACCTTCGCCAGATCGGAGCTGCTCGTGGCGCTCGGCGTTCTGGCCGCCACGGGTTTGACCAGTCTCATCGTCGACAATCGCCGGGCGTTCTTCACCTCGCTCTCGCTGGCCGGCTTCGGCGTGGGGCTGATGATTCTGGCTCTCGTGGTGCTTGGCCGACAGTGGCTCGGTGGATTCGGGTTCATGGTCCTGATGGGCCTGGGACTTTACTTGCCCTATGTCGCGATCCACACGACGGTCTTCGAGCGGCTGATTGCCATGACGCGCGAGCGTGGGAATCTCGGGTTCCTGATGTATCTGGCCGACGCGGTGGGCTATCTTGGCTATGCGGCGGTGATGGTCGCCGGGTCGTTCCGGCCGGAGACTGGCGACTTCCTGCGGTTTTACTCCGTGGTCTCGTGGCTGATTGCCGTTCTTGCACTGATGAGCCTGGCGTTCGGCTGGGTCTGCTTCACCCGGCGTGAGCGAGTCGGGCGGCCGTCGGGAGCTGAAATGTGAGCCGAGTTTCACGGGCGCTCGTCTTTCATGGACCGGGACGGCCGATGGAGTTGAGGGAATTCCCGACTCCCGATCCCCAGGGATCGGAGATCCTGGTGGAGGTCGTCGCGTGTACGCTCTGCGGTAGCGACATTCACACCCTTCAGGGCCGGCGACAGGAGCCGGTTCCGACGGTTCTCGGTCACGAGATCCTGGGTCGGATCGCGGCCTTCGGACCGACCGCCCCGCGTCGAGATGCCGCCGGTCGGTCGCTGAGTCTGGGCGATCGCGTGACCTGGGCCATTGTGGCGAGTTGTGGCGAGTGCTTTGCCTGTCGGCGATCGTTGCCTCAGAAATGCGAGAGGCGGGTGAAGTACGGCCATGAGGCGCTGGCGCCTCGGCGTGAACTGACCGGGGGGCTGGCGGAGCATTGTCTGCTGGCTCCTGGATCGGCGATCTTCCGCGTGCCGGACCGGCTTCCGGACGAGACCGCCTGTCCCGCCAACTGTGCGACCGCCACGGTGGCCGGGGCGATCGAAGCGGCCGGTGAGCTGGCCGAGCGGTCGATCCTTATCCTCGGATGCGGGATGCTCGGCGTCACGGCCGCCGCGTGGGCGCGCGCGCTCGGTTGTTCGAACGTGATCGCCTGCGACCTCGACGCCCATCGACGCACCCTGGCCCGATCGTTTGGCGCCTCGGACGTGGTCTCACCCGAGGAACTGGCCGCCTGCGTCCTGGAGAGGACGGCAAGGCATGGCGTTGATGCCGCGATCGAGCTGACCGGCTCGCCGGACGCGTTCGAGGCGATGAATCCGATGGTCCGGCAGGGCGGCACGATCGTACTGGTGGGGGCGACGTATCCCGCGCGGCCGGTCCTCATGAACCTTGAGCAAGTCGTCCGGCGATGCCTGACGATCCGCGGTCTGCACAATTACGCCCCGCGCCATCTTCAGGCGGCGATCGAGTTTCTCGACGGCCACCCGGAGTTCCCTTTTCCGTCGCTGCTCTCAGGCTGGAAGCCCCTGGAAAGCCTTGTCGAGGAACTTCCCGGCGACCCTGGACGGAAGAACGGCCTGCGGCTTGGAGTGCGCCCGGGTCTTCCGCGATGACGGGTCGAGGGAAACACAAGGCGAGAGGCCGCCTTGCTCAAACGTCGCGGAGAGCCTGACTCCCTCGGTTGGTCGCGGATCGATGATTCCACGGAAGAGAATCCAGAAGATCCGCGATCGGCAGCGCTGGAATCGCGCTCCGATCGGCCGGGTGGCGGCTCGATCCGACGAGGTCGGTGCGGACCGTTGGGGCTGAGTGGATCGCGTGGCGGGCCACCGCGAAGTGGTGCGCCCGGGCCAGGTGGCGATGTTGTGGGGCTTCCCGGAAGGCCCGGCGGACCCGAACGCGCTGGGCGCGGAAGGCGGCGGTCCGGGCGGAGGAGACAGTCAGTGGCACGTCGATGTTGCTCGCGACCAGCCCGGCGATCAGTGGGCCGCCGACCGGCGAGCCGAGGCCCATCATCGCTGGCTTGCCGGCGCGGTACGAGGCGACCTGGTGGAAGTCGGACGAGGGCAGCGAGTAGAGGGCTGGGAGGGTCTGGCTCGGACCGTCGAGGGTTCCCTTGCCCTGAAGGATCCGGCCCTCGTCGGCGATCGCGACGATCGCGGCCCAGGCGGGAGTGCCGAGGCTCGTTCCGCCGACGATCTGCCACGAGCCGAGGCCGCTGTAGGGGTCGGTCTGATAGACCGCGACGCCGGTATTCGGGTCGCCCAGGAACGAGACATCGGGCGTCATCCGCCGCCCCGCGCTGGAGATGGAGCGTTGATAACGCGGCTCGGCGACGTACTTGCTCAGGCCGCCACCGCTGCCCGACCAGGAGACCTCGCCGGCGTAATTACCGGCGGCGTCGAGGTAGAGCGTGGTCCCGCCAACGGCCAGGACGTTCGGCGAGACCGCCGGCCAGCTTGATCCCGAGGCCAGGCCGTTGTCGCCGCTGGCCGCCACGAACGTGATCCCCGCGTGGCCCGGCGGGGTTGTCAGGTTCAGCGACCCGTGATAGGTCGACTCGGGGAAACCCAGGCTCATCGAGACCACGTCCACCGTCGGGATGTTTCGCGCCGTGTTGATCGCCATCCGGATCGCGGCCATGCTCTGCGAGGGCGCCTCGATCACCACGATGTTGGCCCCGGGGGCGATCGCGTGCGCCCATTCGACGTCCAGCGATTCCTCCAGGGCCCAGGTCGGGTCGCTGGTACTGCCGGCCAGGTCGACCACGTTCAGCGAGGGGGCCGGCAGGTTGTACGCCTGGTCGAACGTCTGAAGGTCCTGGGTGAGCGTGGGGTCGTGGTACGCCTCGATCAGGGCGATGGTCGTCCCGCCACCGTCGGCCGCGACCGGGGCACCCGACGGAGCCGTGAAGGTGAGACCGCCGAGCCCGTAGGCCTGCGTCACCTGCGCGGGGGTTAGCCCCGACGGTAGACAGCGATCGTCCAGCCGGTCGACGACCGGCCGCAAGCGTCGGCGCATTCGCATCGATTCGGTCACCTGGCTCTTGGTGCGGATCCGGGCGTCGGACTCAGGAGTCGGATCACATCGAGCGGCGACGGGTTCCGTCCGTCGACGCTGGGGCATCGCATCGGCGCCGCGTCGGGGCGGCTCGGTTCGGCTCGGGCGGCTTGACTCGGCTTGGCTCGATATATCAGGAAAGAGTCTACCAGGATGTCGATCTCCGGGGGAAGACCGGATCACCCCGGAGGGCCGGCACGTTGCGTCGGCACCACACGCCTGGTAGGCTCCCGAGACCAAGCGTCGGCGCGCGCCCCGGGCGCGCGCCGAAATCCTCGAAGATTGGCACCGAATCCCAGGGAAGCGAGACAAACATGATCCGGATTGCGGCGCAACTGACAGCGGCGATGGTCGGGCTCTCGGCGATCGCGGGCGGCACGGCGACCGCTGGCGAGTTGAAGGTCGGCGACAAGGCGCCCGAGTTCTCGATGAAGGGCTCCGACGGCAAGACTTACACCCTCGACCAGTTCAAGGGGAAGTCGGCCGTCGTGATTGCCTGGTTCCCCAAGGCGTTCACCGGCGGCTGCACCAAGGAGTGCAAATCGTTCCGCGCCAGCAGCGAGGCGCTCAAGCCGTTGAACGTCGCTTACTTCACCGCGAGCGTGGATACTCCCGACAAGAACAAGGCGTTCGCCGAGTCGCTCGACCTCGATTACCCGATCCTCAGCGACCCCGAGAAGACCGTGGCCGACGCTTACGGCGTCATCAACCCGACCCGAGGCATGGCCAATCGGTGGACCTTCTACATCGACAAGGAAGGGATCATCCGCGCCATCGACAAGAAGGTTAACACCGATCACGCCGGCCAGGACCTCGCCGCCAAGATCAAGGAACTGGGCCTCGAAGGCAAGTAACCGGTTGGAGGGGACTTACAGAGGAACCGATTGGAGAGGAACCACGAAAAACACGAAGGGCACGAAAAAGACGGATTCCGGATTTCCTATTCCAGATTCCAGATTCATGCCGGCTCGATGTGCCGGAGTCCCTCGGGAATCTGGAATCTGCAATCGTCCCCGTCTTCCTTTCGTGCCCTTCGTGTTTTTCGTGGTTCCTGACTTCGGGTTCAGCGGTGTCGCGCCACGACCTCGGCCCATCGGAATTTCAACTCGCCGAGGATCCGCCAGAAGAGCTGGCTATGCATGCGGCCGGGAACCCGGT
This sequence comes from Planctomycetales bacterium, assembly GCA_027449865.1. Classification (GTDB taxonomy): domain Bacteria; phylum Planctomycetota; class Planctomycetia; order Isosphaerales; family Isosphaeraceae; genus JAKAUH01. The sequence continues at coordinate 66,787 of DAIDKV010000224.1, read as the reverse complement.
GGCAGACCTTGGCGTGAAACGTTTGCGGCTCGGTGTATTCCAGGTGATGCGCGACTTCGTGGAGGAACGTCTCGAAGAGCTCGCGAAAGGGGCGGCGGCCGTCGCGGGTGTCGTGGGTGTAGATCCGGACCAGCCGGCGCGACCGGTAGTAGCCGCCGAGGACGTGGGTCGTCGGCCGGGTGTTGATGTCCAGATCAAACTCGACCCGGCAGGCGTGGATCCGCTCCAACCGTTGGAGGAAGAGCGGGGCGATCATCGAGGTGGGCGGCTCGAACGGCGGCGGGCCGTCGGAGGATGGTCGAGCCTGGGGCGCTGGTGCTGGCGCCTGAACCTGCACCCGGTGAGATGGCGGCCACAATCGGCCTGGAAGCTCGGCGGAAGAAGACGGATCCATGCGTCGTCTCGACAGGTCGCCCGTTCGGGGACCCGCCGCGCGGCCCTTCCCCGATTCCTCGCACAACTTGCGCCCCACCAACTTATCAATCCGCCCGGGGCTTGGCTAGAATGCGACTGGAGGAATCGAGACGCCCTGAGGATCGGCCGCCTTGAACCCCCGAGAAACCACTCTGCTGCTGACCAACGACGACGGCTACGAGGCGCCAGGGATCGAGGCGCTCCGTCTCGCCGCCGAAAGCCTCGGCCGTTGCCGGATGGTCGCGCCGACCGGGCCGGTCTCGGGGTGCGGCCACCGGGTCACCACCGGCGCCTCGATCGCGATCCTCAACCTCGGCGACGACCGCGTCGCCGTCGACGGGACGCCGGCCGACTGCGTCCGGCTGGCGCTCGACCACCTGACGCCGGGCGTCGACTGGGTCCTTTCCGGGATCAACGCTGGCGGCAACCTCGGCGCCGACGTTCATCATTCGGGAACGGTCGCCGCGGTCCGCGAGGGTGTTTTGCACGGCGTTCCGGGGATTGCGCTCTCGCACTACATCGGCGCCGGCCGGGTGATTGACTGGCCGCGTGCCTCTCGGTGGGCGGTCGAGGTGCTCCGACGATTGATGGCGATGCCACCGGGTCCGGGGGCGTTCTGGAACGTGAACTTCCCCCACCCCGGCCCCGAGGCGCCCGATCCGTCGATCGTCTTCTGCTCGCTGGACCCCTCACCGCTCCCGCTGACCTACCGGGTCGAGCAGGGCCGCGCCACGTACTCCGGCAACTACCACGCCCGGCCCCGACGCCCGAAGAGCGACGTCGACGTCTGCTTCGGCGGCCAGATCGCGGTGAGCCTGGTCCGCGTCTTCGACGCCGATTGAGTGGCGGGTTGATCGGGCCTCGGGGGAATGACCCGTGGCGGACCTGGATCAGGCGGTTATCCGACCAGCGAGCGGATTTCGGCCCAGAGGCCCGGCGCGACGTCGGCGGGAGCCGATCGCAGGACGAGGGCCAGGCCCTCGTCGGCCGGGATGCCGAGGACGCGGGCGATCGCGGCGGCAGCGATGCAGGGAGACCGGCTCATCCCGGCGCCGCAGCCAATGAGCGTCGGCACGCGATCGGCGACCAGCCCGGCGGCGAGGTCAACCGCGGCGCGGAGCATCCAGGGCGGATTCCCCGGCCCGTCGACGATCGGGAACCGGGCGATCAGGAGGTCGCGGGCGATCGGCCCGGGCGGCTCCTGAACGGCCAGGTCGACCACCGCGACGATTCCCGCTTCGTGAATGGCGGGCAAGTTGCGGACGTCGCCGGCGTGGCCGATCCAGAGCGCGTATTCTGGGATCTGTCTCATGGCCTTCTTCCCGGGGGCCGACTGGGTATCTCCATCGAGTCTACAAGGGGGCTTCGCCGTCGCCGAGTCCTGGCCGGCACCGTATGATTGAGCCCAACTCCACTGAACCCACGGATCGACCCATGCCCCGGATTCTCGGACTCGATTACGGCACCCGTCGCGTGGGCGAAGCGCTCAGCGACCCCGGCCGGACGATGGCCTTCCCGGCCGGGGTCTACCACCTGCGCACGCCCGACCTGGACGCGAGGCATTATCGTGAGCTGATCCGCGAGGACGACATCGACCGGATCGTGATCGGGCTCCCGCTGCACACGAGCGGTCGCGAGGGTCAACTTGCCTCGATGGCGCGGACCTTCGGCGCCTGGCTCTCCGGCGTCACGGGCCTGCCCGTTCATTACATCGACGAGCGATATACCTCGGTCGAGGCTGAGCACCGTCTGATCGATGCCGGGCTGAAGCGTCAGAAGCGGAAGGAGCTTCGCGACCAGCTTGCCGCGCAGATTTTGCTTCAAACCTATCTCGACGCCGGATGTCCCGAGACCGAGGCCCCCCCTGCCCCGCTGGCCGACGAGCCCCAGGCGGATTGATCCGGTCCGTGCCGATGACTGGTCGGCGTTCGTTCCGTGGTACGATCGAGATTGGCCCTTGTTGGTGATTGGCCGGGGCCGAGGAGGCGACATGATCAGCCGGATCTATATCGATAACTGCCGGTGTTTCACCGATTTCGAGTATCGGCCAGGGAACTTGCAGCTCCTTCTCGGCTCGAACGGCACCGGGAAGACAACCGTCCTGGTCGTTCTGGATATGCTCCGTAGTCTCGTCGTGGATGGGGCCGCCATCCATTCGGCCTTCCCGAATCAGGTTCTGACAGCCTGGGATTCGAGATCCGAGCAAACCTTCGAGCTGGACATCAAGGGGAACGGCGGTGAGTATTCGTATCAACTCGTCGTTGGTCACGATCGAGACTCACAAAGCGTGCAGATCGTTCGTGAAGTGCTGAATTTTGATGGGCAGCCTTTGTGCCGATTCGAAGAGGGCGAGGTCCAACTTTTTCACGATGACAGAACGCCGGGGCCAGCCGATATCTTGTTGTCGTCGCATTCGGCGATACCAACCTTCTCGAATCGACAGAGCACGGATAAGTTGACCTGGTTTCGATCGAGATTGGACCGCATTTTTGTCTTTTACCCTGACCCATTGCGAATGGGCTCCCAAAGTGATGGTTCGCTGGCTCATCCGGATTCCTGGCTCCATAAACTGGCCTCCTGGATTCGCCATCTCGATCAAGAAACGCCCGATATCATCCGTGGGCTCTCCGAAACCCTGCGTGACGAGGTGTTCGGCCACTTTCGGGGCTTCCGTTTCGCGGATATTGACCAGGGAAGGTCCATGCTCTGGCTCCAATTTAATCCGCCCCCCTCAGATTCCTGTCGTGGTGCCGAGCCCTATTCCCTCAGCCTGGGTCAACTCTCGACCGGCCAGCGTGCCCTCGTCGGCCTTTACATGATGCTTCACGTTGCTGTCGGGCCGGACATGTCCCTCTGCATTGACGAGCCGGATATTTACGTCGCCCTCCGTGGGATCCAGCCCTGGCTTGTCCAGTTGGCTGATCGAGTTGAGGATACCGGCGGGCAGTGCTTGCTGGTCTCGCATCATCCGGAGCTAATCAATTACCTCGCCTCGGATCGCGTCGTCCATTTCTTTCGTGAGGACGGCGGGCCGGTGAAGGTCCGGCCTTTCGAGTGGTCCCATGAGGATGCGCTCTCGCCCGCTGAACTTGTCGCTCGCGGCTGGGAGGGGCCCTGAACGATGCCGAAGGGTCTCGGTTTCTATTTCATTTTGATACCTGCCGTCTTCCCTCGATGCTCGCCGTATTCGAGGAGAGGAAGCGGATTCAAGAAGCACTGGACCAGGCGAGAACGTGAACACCACCCTAATTATCGGATGCGGATATCTGGGGCGTCGGCTGGGCGCCCGGTTGATCGGCGAGGGCGGGCGAGTTTTCGGGACCGCCCGATCCCCAAAGCGAGCGGAGGAACTCGCTGCGATCGGGATCGAGCCCGTCCTCGTCGATGTACTCAGGCCTGAGAGCCTAGATCAGTTTCCCGACGTCGATCGCGTTTTCTACGCGGTCGGCTTCGATCGATCGGCCGGGGACTCGATGCGCGAGGTCTATGTTGACGGGCTCCGAAATGTTCTCGATCGCCTGCCGGGGTCGGTTCGTCGGCTCGTCTACGCGAGTTCAACCGGCGTTTATGGACAGTCGGGCGGCGAGTGGGTCGACGAGGACTCGCCGACCGAGCCGGTGCACGAATCCGGACGCGTTGTCCTGGACGCCGAGGGCGTTGTTCGGGATTGGGCAGGAAGGCGCGGGGCCTCGGCGGTTGTCCTTCGGTTCGCGGGGCTTTATGGCCCCGGGCGGGTCGTCCGCCGCGCGATGCTCGAACGCGGCGAGCCGATTCCTGGAGATCCCGAAAAGTTCCTCAACATGATCCAGATCGACGACGCCGCCCGCGCCGCCGCCGCCTCGCTTGACGCCGAGAACCCCGATCCGATCTACCTCGTCGCCGACGATCGGCCGGTGAGCCGTCGCGAGTATTATTCGGTGGCGGCCCGGTTGATCGGCGCGCCCGAGCCCCGGTTTCAGCCTCTCGCGCCTGGTGGTGCCGAGGCTGCCCGCGATGCCACCAACAAGCGGATTGGCAATCGTCGGATGCGGGAACGATTGGGGATAGTGCCCGATTACCCGGACATCACCACCGGCCTTGCCGGCGCGCTTTAGAGAGGATTCCGACGGGCGGGCGATGGCGGCCGCTCCGCCCGTCGGGGTGGGAGTCGAGACGTCCCGGCTCAGAGCTGGAAGTTGAAGACCTTGTTCCACCAGCGGAGCAGCCACCAGGCGAGGGTGTACGTTCCGCCGTCGATCTTGGCGAAGCCGCGGAGGCCCGGCTCCAATTCGAGCGTCTCGTTGTCGATCGGGATGATGACCTCGTAGACCGGGTTCAGCGGCCGAACCGCGCCGGTTTTGGGGTCGGGCTTGGCGGGGATTTGCCCCTCGGCCAGGTTGGTGAGTTCGGGAGGAACCTGGTCGCTGGCCCTCGGGGCGATCACGCCGACCGTGGCCCGATAGGTCGTTTCAGCCTTGCCGTCGATCTTCAGCCAGGCCTTGTTGCCGAGAGTCAGCAGGTTGATATCCGACTGCTCGAGAATCATGTGGGCTTCGAGCTTGTGCGGGTCGCCGATCTCGCAAAAGAAGAGCTTGTCCGCGTGCTCCTCGGCGTCGGCCGGCTTGCCCGGCTTGAACCACATTCCGATTTTCGACCGCTCGGGAACGCCGATGACCTGGCCGTCGCGATCGGCGACGAGCGTCAGCTTGCTGATCTGGTCCGAGATGTTCTTGATGATCGGCTCGGTCTTGTCGGCCATCTCCTGGTGTCGGAGCGCCTGGGCCCGGCTGTCCCGTTCGGGGTTGGTCAGGAAATACTGTGCCTTGACGAAGTTGACGTCGTGGTCAAGCTGCCGCTCGATCAGTTCCTTTTGCTTTTGCGGGTTGCTTAGCTTCGCCAGCACGGTCTCCTTGGTGACCCACTGGCCGTTCTTGACATCCAGCTCGACGAGCTGGCCCTCGACCTCGGCGTAGACGATTTCCGGGTTCGCCAGGCGGAGCACAAACGTCCCCTGGACCCGGAGCGGCGTCGGGATCGCGAGGACGGCCGCGACAATCGCGATGGTGGCCACGGCAAACGCGGTGACTCGGACTTTCTTCACCTTGCGCAACCTCCCGGGCGTCCGGATGAACTTCCCGATCTGATAGACGGGTGTGCCCACCAGCGGCACCAGCGAGGCGACCGCCAGCAGGTAGCTGACCTGCTCCAGCTTGTACGGCTTGAGAACCTGTGAGAGGAACCAGAGGATCGCGAACGTCACGAACCACCGGTAAACGTAGCTGGTAATCGCATAGGTTACGAAGAGCGCCCGCCGCGACTTCGGCAGGTAGCTCTGCACCGGAACCTCCAGCCCCAGCACCTTCTCCTGCATCAGGTAGGCGAAGAACTGAGTGCTCTTGATCCGAAGGTTCGGGATCTCCAGCCAGTCGGCCAGCACGTAATACCCGTCGTACCGAAGCAGCGGGTTGGCGTTGAACAGGATCGTGTTGACCGAGCAGATAAACATGGTCGCCATCGCCAGGCTGTTCAGGAGCCCGGGCTGGCTGTACCACCAGACGAACGTCGCGAGGCTTGCCAGGAAGCACTCGACGTAAATACCGGCCGCCGAGATCCAGATTCGACTCCACTTGTTGGGCAGGAGCCAGCTATCGGTGACGTCGCAGTACAGGGCCGGCGTGAGGACGAGGAAGAGCATCCCCATTTCGTGAACCTCGCCGCCGAAGTGCTTGGCGGTCAGGCCGTGGCCGAACTCGTGGATGATCTTCACAATCGCCAGGCAGACCCAGAAGCTGAGGATCGTCCACCAGTTGAAAAAGCTCTGGAAGTCCGGGAGCTTGTCGTAGAACGTCTTCCAGTTGAAGAGAACCAGCGAGAGCGCCGTCAGCATCGAGAGGACGCTCACGGCGATGAACGTTTTGGTGTAGAGCCATCGAAAGTACGGGTACATTCCGGTGAGCAATCGCTCGGGGTCGATCACGGGAATCTTGATGAAGAGGATGTTCGCGAAGAAGCTCCAGATCCGCCGCCATCGGTTCTTCTTGCGGCGGCGAATGAGTACCTTCGCCTGCTCGGGGCTGTCGATCAAAATGATCCCGGCCTCGTGCAACTGGGCGACGAACCGGGTCAGGTCCTCGATCGAGATCGTCTGAGGCCGGTACTTCTTCTCGAACGCCTTCTTGACGTCCTGGAGCGTCTGCTTGCCGTCGAACTGCTGGAGCAGGAAGTATTCCTCGATCTTGAACCGAAAATACTTCAGCGCCAGCGGGTCCTTGATGACATAGTGCGTCATCCCCTCGTAAAACTGGGGCTGGACGACCAGGTCGGGGCGCAGCCGGACTTGCAAGTGCTCGGCGGCCTGGCCCAACGGCTGGATGGGGGCAAGGCTGGGGGCGGCGCTCATCGGTCAGGGCCCTCGGGCAAGCGGTCGGTCCGGTCTCGGATTCTGAAATCCAGATTCGAGAAACCGGATTCCAGATTTCCGAATCCAGACAGATCCCCGATCTTTGGATTCTTTACGGGTTGTTGCGGGCGGTCCGGGTGCTGTTGTCGGCCGGCGGGCTGCCAGCGGCGGCGGACTCGGCCGGGAGGTAGATCGTCAAAATCCCTTCGAGGCCGGGGCGAAGCTCCCAGCCGGGGTTGTCGAACTCGGCCCGGATGTGTACGGCGGTCTCGCCGATCGCCTGAATCTGCGGGTCGACGAAGGTGACCTTGCCGCGGAACCGCTTCTTCTCCACGGCGAGCGGGACACGGGCCTTGCTCTTCGGCTGGATCTCGACGACCAGCCCCTCCTTGATCCGGTCGGCGTAGTCGATCGGAACGTAACAATCGGCGGCGAGCCGGTTGAGGTTCCCCATCTTCACGACCGCCTCATTCGCGCGGACGCTCTCGCCCGGGTCCTTCCAGACCTTGGTGATCACGCCGTCGTAGGGAGCGCGGATCGTGTGCTCGTCGAGCGCCTGCTGGGCCAGGTCGAGGTCGGCCTTGTCGATCTCGTGCTTCTCCTCGGCATCCTGGACGGAGGCACGCGCGACCTTGAACTCGCCGAGGTGCTTCGCGACCTCCTCGGCGGCGACCATGTCTTGCCGGCGCTTGTTGAGGATCTGGTCGCGAGCACAGACGGCCGTGGCGACCTCGACCTCGGCGTTGGCCTTCTCCCGCGGGCCGTTGGCCTCGACCTGCCGCTTCGCCTTCTCGACGGTCAGCTCGGCAGATCGCCGGTGGAGGAAGCCGATCGCGCCGCCACGCTTCACCGGCATTCCGGCCTTTAGCTCCATCTTCTCCAGCACTCCCTCGCGGAGCGCCGCCACGTCCGACTCCTCCAGCCAGTTGATGTGCGCCAGCTCGGGGAGAACCAGCCGCTGATACCCGGCGCCCGGTTCGTCGGCCGCCGAGCCGCCCACTTGGGCTGTCGCCGCCGCCCCCACCACCATCATCAAAAGCGCCCCGGCCAAGAGGCCCGCGAGCGACTTCCTCTTCATGCTCGTCCGCGTCTTCGTCTTCATCGCCTGGGGCTCCGGTGTCTTGTTATTTGTAATTAGTAATTTGTTATTAGTAATTGGTAATTGGTTCTTTGTGATGAGCGTTGGTCGTCGCCTGGGTTGCGGCGCATGACCAGGAACCAATCATCCATTACGAATTACTAATTACAAATTACCAATTACAAAAAAGCATCATCGCAAGAAGGGCCAGCGGAACAGGAGCGACTCGTGAATCACCTGGATCGGCTTGCGGAGCAGGTAATAGGCCAGGTTGGTCGAGCCGCAGTTGATTCGAGCGCGAACCTCGGCGCCGGGGCGAGGTTCCTTGATCTGGTTCCGCTTGAGGTAGTCCTGTAACTCCTCGTCCGGAATGCCGACGGTCACCTTGACGACGTGTCGGTTCTTGTACTGCTCGCTCTCGGCGACGTTCTCGGCGCTGGGGGCGATCTTGCGGACGAAGCCGTTATAGCGGTGCTCGGGGTCGGTCATGGTGACGAAGTACGAGGAGAGAGTCTCGCCTTCCTTCCGTCGCCCGGCCTTGATGTCCTCTTCGAGCTTGCGCCTCGCGCCGAGGATGGGGCCCATGTCGTCGTCGGGAACCTCGACCTCGAGCAGCCATTCACCACCGGTCGAGGCGATCGCGAGCAGTTCGGTCCCGACATCGACCGGGCGGCCCAACAGGTTCTTCTTCGCTTCCCAGGTCGTGACGATCCCATCTTGCGGCGAGCGGATGGTGAGCGACTCCATCTGCTCCTCGATAATCTCAATCCGCTGCCGGGCACTTTTCTCGGTGAGCCGGGCCTCGTAGAGCTGGCCTTGCAGAACCTCGGGACTGTCGGCTCCCTGGCCGGACTGGTGCTGACTGGCCTGCTGCAACTGCGCCTGGATCGTCTTGGCCTGGGTCGCGGCTTTCCCCTCGTCGAGCTGAAGGGTCCGAAGCTCCTTGATGAGCTCCTCGCTCTCAAGCCGGAGCAGCACGTCTCCCTTCTTGACGTGGTCGCCATGGTCGACCAGCACCGCGCGCACCTTCGACCCGATCACCGGCGGCGCGTAAATCTTGCACCGTTCCTCGGGGAGGAGTGAGCCGTGCCCCTCGATCGTCAGCGTGCAGGGGACGAACGCCATCGCCAGCACAAAGACCACGACCGCCGCCAGAACTGCGGCGATCTTCGCGAGTGTCCGCCCGCGGAACATCCGCCAGGGAGAGCCCATCGCCTTGAGGACGGGCTTCAGGAAGATTTTGTGGTGCTCCTGCGCATTCCAGAGGGCCGTCGAGGAGTGCCGTGCCACGACCTCGGTCCGGGCGTGCATGTCGGTCGGCGCCAGTTCGTCGCCGATCTGCTCGGCGACCAGGCAGCCGAACGGAACCTTCTCGCGGTTCTGCTTCTCGTCGCCGTCGGCCTGAATCGTGTCCGGCTTGTGCAGGAGTGTGACGATCACCACCTTCGAGCCCGACTCGTCGACGTACATTTCCAGCGCGTCGCGAAGGTCGGGGGCAAACCCCTCGGTGCTCCCCGTGTAAACCAGATCCTCGCCCGACCGAATCACGGCCTTGCAGAGACGAGTCAGCTCGCGGACCAGGTTCGACCGTTGCTCGACGATCTCCTGCCCGCTGACCGCCTCGACCATCGTTCGGCCCGAGATTTTCAGCGCCACGCTCAGCCGGTCGCAGCCGACCAGCCGCTTCCCGTCGTTGACCACGGCATACGAAGCTTCTTTCAGGTCGAGCGAGCCGTGAACCTGGTGCGTGAAACCCTCAAGCTGGTTCCACAACCGCTGCTGCGACATCATCTGCCGCATCTGGCGGTTCTTCAAATACGTCGCCGCGAGGTCGCAAAGATCGCTCACGAACCGGAGCGTGCTCTTCTGCTGCGCCGCCCGTCGCGTCGGATCCATCAGGATCTCCAGCAGCCCGACGACCTGCTTGTCGACGGTCAGCGGAGCCAGGATCAGCGCGAATTCGGTGGGATTGAACGCCTGCGGCATCCCCTCGATCACCGCCCCCGGCGGGATGATCTGGGCCTGCGACGCCTGAAGCATGCACCCCAGAAGCGCGTCGTGCGGCGCCGTCTGAACGCGGCCGTCCATCAGCCCCGTCGCGCCGAACTCGACCTGGTATTGCAGCCGAAGCCCGCCCCGGCCGTCCAGCAGCCAGAACGCGCCGCCGGTCGCGGCCACCGCCGCCACCGACCGGTTCAGGAACTCGACGTAGAAGTCCCCCGGCTGGATGTCCGATTCCGCCAGATCGGCGATCTCGGCCACCAGCTTGCGGATCTGGTTCTTCGTCTGCTCCAGTAGCCCAGGATCAATGGTCTCTTCCATTTCCACCCGCTCCCGGTGCCAAGGCCGGAAGAAAAAGACTCAGTTCGCGCCGGACAGGACCTCCGGACATCCCCAACGGGACAACCATCCCCGTCACCTTCCCGACACTTTTTCCCGATCCCGCCCCTTGATCCTGTTTCTTGCGAAACTGGGCAATCTGCGTGTTCTGAAGCGAGCGTTTCCTGCCCGAGGAAGGTGGAAGCGGCGCGGCCTGTCTTCCCTGGTTCGGTGTGAGGCCGACCGCGTTCCCTTGCTGGCCCACGGTGGTTCCCCCGCCGGTGAAGGTGAAGTCCGAAGGGTCTGGCCCCGGTCGGCCCGCGCGTGCCATAATGGGGAGAATCGCGGCCGGGACCGGCTTCCGGCTCTCGTCTTCATTGATCTTCGTGCGAGTTGGCTCGGGAGAGATCATCCATGATCGGGAAGTTTGGGGGGAGCGGGGTGCGGTGGGGGCGGGTCGTCCCGGCCGGAGTGCTCGGCTGGATGCTCATCGGTTGCGACACGCCGCCGGATATCCAGCCCATCGCGCCGCCCGGCGCGCCGGTTCTGCGCAAGGATCCGGCCGCGGAGCCGCCCCAGGCTCTCGGCGAAATGCCGACCTCCTCGAAAACACCCGCGGAGCCCGGCAAGGAATCGCCCCCGCCACCCGCTCCGCCGACCGCCAAGGGTGAGACGAAGACCACCCCCGCCGGAGTGAAGTACGAGACGCTCAAGGAAGGGTCAGGTCCCGAGCTCAAGGCCGGGCAGGTCGGCGCGTTCCTCTATGTCGGCAAGCTTCAGGACGGCACCGTCTTCGACACCAACCGCAAGGCCGACGCCCAGCCCTTCAAGGTCGATCCGACCAGCGGGATGGTCATCAAGGGATGGGCCCAGGCCCTCCCCGGCATGAAGGTCGGCGAACTCCGCAAGCTGACCATTCCACCCGACCAGGGTTACGGCACGCAGGGCTTCCAGAACAAGATTCCCCCCGGCGCCACGCTCACCTTCGAGGTTGAGCTGACCAGCATCATCGGCCCCTGATCCGACGCAACTCCCGGCACCTCCCCACCGACCCGACGAAAGGAGTGAAGCAACCGCATGGCGAAAGCGGCGACAACGGCGGCCACCCCCAGTTTCTCCACGATCAAGTACCGAGTGGTCAACACCCTGGGCACCGGCGCCGGCAGTACCATTCTGCTCATCAGCGACAAGAACTCGGGCGGCAAACGCTTCGCCCTCAAGACCGTCCGCAAGCAGGACCCCGAGGACGACGTCTACGTCCAGCAGGCCCTCACCGAGTTCGAGGCCGCCAAGAAGCTCAACCACCCAGCCATCGCCAGGATTTACGACTGCAAGGTTCGCAAGTCGTGGTTCAAGGTCAAGGGCGTCGACCTGTTGATGGAATACGTCGACGGCAAGGCCCTCGACGAGATCGAAGCCCCCGAACTTGGCCAGCTCGTCCTGATCTTCGCTCAGGTCGCCTCGGCGATGGCCCACATGCACCGTAGGGGCGTCTACCACGGTGACCTCAAGCCGTCGAACATCATGCTCGCCAAGAACGGCCAGGTGAAGCTGATCGACTTCGGCACCGCCTGGGTCCGCGGCCAGGACAAGGCCCGAATCCAGGGCACACCCCAGTACATCGCCCCCGAACAGGCCACCGAGAAGGTCGTCAATGACCGAACCGATGTCTACAATCTCGGCGCGACGATGTATCGCATGTTTACTGGTCGATTTCCTCAGCAGGGCATTCCCAAGCCTGGCGAGGATCGCAAGCTCGTCCCTCCGATCAAGATCAACACCCGGATTCCCGGGACGCTCAACGAGATCATCGTCTCCTGCCTGAGCATCGACCCGACCCGCCGCCCCGCCGGCATGTTTGAGATCCGCGACCAGTTGAACGGCGTCGCACGTCACATGGGGCTCGCCGAGGTCGACCTTCGAGGCGCCGACGAGGAAGAGTGAGCGCCTGGTCGCACCCCACCATCCGCACCCGGATCCCCGATTCCAGGCCGAGACAGCCTCGCCGAACTGGGGATCCGGGAACCTCTCCGCGCGCGAGGCCCGAATCCCCAAATCTCGCCCGGAAGTCCGGCAAATCCCCTCTCACCTGATCATTCCTCGCTTCTTCGCCTGACGTCACGCCTGCGCCTATCAACTCTTCCGCCTATTGGCACATAAATTGCTAGCTACACCAGCCGATGACGATACGAGGCCGGGCGCCTCTGACTGGCGGCTGGGCCCTGCGCACGGCCTGGATTGGCATCGACCGAGATCATCTCTGGGAGATGGCGTGTACCCGATTCGAAGGGGATGTCGGCGGGCCATCGTCGGCCAGCCCTGGAGGAGAGAGCCCATGAACGGGAGGATTCTCGCCTGCGCGCTGGTGATCACGGTGGCGGGGGCGATCGTGCCCCGGGCCACGGTTGGCGGAACCCTTGGCACCGCCGTACAGAGCCGGTCGATCGCGATGACTCCGGTGAGCGGCGGGTCAGGCATGCCCGCGCTGGGGGGTCCGCTGACGTTCTCGAAGTTTGACCCGACGCTGGGGAACCTGACGGGGGTCGAGCTCACCTTCACGGCGACGATCCGCAATGATTTCCTCCTGAATTTTGCGTCAACCCCGACACCGACCACGCTCTATGTGGCGACGACCGAGGCTCCCGACCCGGGCGTGCTGGCCAACTTGACGCTGGCGCAGCAGCTCGCGGATGGTCCCTCGATCGCGCTGGGCGGTCCGGCCGGGTTGATGCTTTTCGGCGGGCCGGCGACCACCATGCCTGTCGACGTCGTCTCGATGAAGGCGTCGTCCGGCACGTATTCGTCCAGGGATGCCATCACCGACCCGTATTACCTCGCGCCCGACCAGGCGACTTTTCGGCTCTCGCAGACCATTGACCGTTCGGTTCTTGCGCTGCTCTCGGCGTTTATTGGTCCTGGGACGATCGATCTGCCGGTTCTGGCGGTGGCGCATTCCAGCTTTTACTCGAACAGCGGCAATGGCGGCGGGGCCGTACTGACCGAGGCGGACGCCCTGGTGACGGTCCAGTATCTCTACACGACGATATCGACCGGCTCGGTGGTTCCCGAGCCGTCGGGGTTTGTTCTGCTTGGCCTGGGGATGTCGATGGTTGTGGGGCTGGGGCTTTCGGCCGGGCGGCGGCCCCGGGTGGCCGGTCGCGACGGATGGGCCTGAGGCAAGGAGAGGATCGATTGGAGTCTGGGAGAGATTCACAACCCTTCTCATGCTGGGAAGTTCTGACGCCGATATCAGGAAGTGTGTGAACCCCGGAGAGAACGGGTGAATTGGTCCGGAGCCGAGGACGATCGCGCGGGTCGCTCGGCGGATCTGGGGGATGGCTGGCCGAAGGGCCGGCGACGGGATGCAGGCGGGTCCCCGCCCAGGTAGGGGAAATCGACCCGCCGCTCGCTCGGCGGAGCCGTGGGAGCCGCTTTCCTCGAAGGAAACGGGCCCCGCGCCTCGTCGCGTCGGGGCCGGCACGACGCGGGGGTCTTCGATGTTGCGCACCTCGAAGTGGTGGTCGTGGACGGGGCCGGTCCGGTTTCTGGGAAGCCCTCGGCGCAGGGCGTTCGCGCCGGTGATCGAGGCGATGGAATCCATCGCGCTGATGAGCGTCGGTGCGCCACGCCGTACGGCCCTGGATGCCAGGGCCGTACGGCAGGCCCACCGCGAGGCTCCAACCCTCTCGAACCCTCCGGCCGCACTCTCCGACGCGGCATCGGCGCCCGAGTCGCTCCCGGTACAGACTCTGACCCTGGCGCCGACGCTAACCAACTTCCAGAATCAACCGCTTTCGCCCTCGCTGGCGCTGTTCAACCCAGCGCTGGGGACTTTGACCTCGGTGACGGTGGCGCAATCGGTGACCTTCCTCGGCGACATCTCGGCACAGAACCTCGATCCGAACGCCTCGGCGTCGATCACGGCGACGCTCTCGGGCAACTACCAGATCAACGGCCTGAGCCAGACGATCAACGGCCCGAGTCGATCGGTCTCGAGCCAGCCGATCACCGCCGGGCCGCTCGGCTCCTCGACCGACACCGTGAACTTCCCGCAGCTTCGGCTCGAACAATCCTCGACGAACACGTACACCAACCCCGCCGACCTCGCCTTCTTCACGGCCACTTCGGGCCGGTCGTCCATCGTCCCGACGATGTCCGCGACAGGCCAGGGCTTCTCGACGTCCCCCTCCTCGAACCTGCTCCGGAACAACACGACGACGACCTCGGCAACTGTCGCGATCATCTATACGTACATCCCGGCGGCGTCGCCCGCGGTCGCCTGCCCGACGATCGGCAAGATCGGCCGGATCGGCGTTCATCAGCAAAAGACGCTGCTGATCGTACCGTTTCAGGGCGTGGTCGACCCGACCCGGGCATCCAACCGATCGGATTACCTGGTCATCGCTCGCGACGGCCGACGAATCCCGATCCTCTCCGCGACCTACAATCCATCCACGAATTCGGTGACGCTTCGCCCCTCGATCCGGCTCAACGTTCATTACCATGACACGCTGAGGCTGACACTTCCCTGCTCCAATGGCGATACCGACGTGGTCAGCCAGCGATTCGGATCGAAGTATTCGCTGATCGGATTTCACGATCACCAGGGGAATTTTGTTCCGGTCCGCAATGGACACATCGTGCATTTCTCCGGGCGATTGGCGACGCGGCGTTCTCATCATTCGTGACAGGACGGATCCCGGCGCGGGACGAGGCGCGGGAGTTCCCGCCACGTCCCGCGGCTCGAATCAGCGCCGGGCCGGATCGATCGCGCTCGTCCGCCGTTTCCGGCGTCTGGGAAGGCCGGTGTAGACGGCGAGCGTTCCCAGGTTGGTCACCACCACGCTGGAAAGACTGGTGAAGCCCAGGAAGAACGCGCCGGCGATGCAGAAAAGATTGGGAATAAGAACGAATTGATTCACGGCTCGAAGGCAGGCGAGATGCTCGCGCGACCGCTCGCGCAGGCCGGCGATCCAGGCCAGGTCCGACCGGAGGACCAGCACCGCGGAGGGGTCGCGCGCCGGGTCGGGCTCGTCGAAGCCGATCGAGATCGCGACATCCGCGGCGCGGGCGGCTTCGGGATCGCGCTGGCCGTCGCCGATGTAGGCGACCTTCAGCCCGCGTCGACGGCAGGCTCGCACCGCCTCGACCTTGCCCGAGGCATCGAGGTTCGCCAGGTGGAAGTCGACTTCGAGTGCCTCGGCGATCGGTCCAGCCTCGGCTTCGGCGCGGCCCGAGAGGAGACCGATGGCGATTGGTCCGTGGTCGCGGAGGGCGCGCAGGGCCTCGGTGGCTTTCGGGCGAGTCGACCGGTCGAAGGCGATCCGGCCGACGGGACGCCCCTCGGCGGAGACCAAAAGTTCTGGAGGCGTTTCGACGTACGCCGTGGCCGATGAGCGGGCCGGGCGATCGCGAAAGGTCAACCGAAGGCCGCCGTCGTCGATGGCGATCTCGGGGCCTCGGTAGTCGGCTCTCGGCTGCCGGCGAACGATGATCCGGCGCGAGGCACAGGCCGCGCTCAGGGCCGGCGCGCGGTCGTCGGCCAGACCGGCGAACGCAGAGGCCGCCAATCGGAGCAGGTCGTCCTCGGCGACGCCGTCCAGCGGTTCGACGGAGCGCACTTCCAGTCCCTCTCGCCCCAGCGTGGGGACGTGGTCGAAGAGGAAGACATCGGCCTCGGCGATCCGTCGGAACGCGGAGGGATCGCGCACGACCACTCCCTCGCGCGCCGATTCGCCGATGTCGCGCAGGGATTCCAGCGAGACGCCCAGCCCGGGGCCGGTCGCGTAGTCGGGGCGGAGGATCGCGCCGGCGGCGGCCAGGTCGCCGACCGCCAGGCCCAGCCCGGCGATCGCGAGGGTCGGGCCGACCGCCTTCCGGCCGATCTCCTCACCGTGGACATTCAGGGCGAACGGGGCCGGCGGCGGCGTCGCGGCGGCGGCCAGCTCGCGGCCGAGCCGGAGCGCCCGGCTGGCGCCCCCCTGCCCCGTGACCTCGACGAAGAGCCGTCCCTGCCGGGCAAACGAGCCGGCGTGGATCGGGTCGCCGGCTTCCTTCCGCGAGAGCCCCGCCACACCACGAACCAGACGCTCGTCGACCACCGCGAAGCCGCCGGCCAGCCAGCCGTCGGCCGGGACCATCTCCCCTTCCTCGACCACGATCCGGTCTCCTGGCCGGAGTCGCTCGGCGAGCACCTCGACCTCGGCGTCCGCGACGCAAAGCCGCGCGAACCTCGATCGCTGGGTCATCGACGGCAGCAACTCGCGGCGCAGCCGGTGCTGCGCCAGCCGGTGCCGATGTCGCCAGAACTGGTAGGTCCAGGCCATCAGCGCGGCCGCCAGGAACTGCCCCGAGAGCAACGTTCCCATCAGGATCGTCGCGAAGAGCGTCGGCAGCCCGATCCGCCGCGATCGCGCCTCCCGCCAGGCCTCCCGTAGCGTCTTCCGGCTGTTGAAAACCAGGAGCAAGGCCGTCGGAGGCAATAGCGCCGGCACCGCCAGCTCACCCGCCGCGGCCAGTACGAGCGTCCCGTTCGCGATCGTGAAGGATACCGGCGGAATCGCCGAATCGTCCGGAGCCACGACCTTCGCGGCCGTCGGCGCCGTCCATTCCTCGAGGATCCGGAGCAACTGCCGCTCGGCGATCGCCGAGGGGTCGTACCGGATCAGAAGCCCCGACGTGAGCGGACGAGCGTGCGCCGAAATCACGCCGTGCGTCGACGCAATCTCGGCTTCGATCCTGTGCGCCCGGCCAGCGTCGCGGATCGCCTCGTGGCGGACTCGTAGCCGTCCCGGGATTGCGCTGGCGATCCGCCAGGCCGACGCGGGCGCCGACGATCGATCAAAGGTCGAGTTCATCGGCGATCTCCTCGATGAACCGGATCGCCCGGCGGCGATTCCCCTCGGTCACGAGCATCCGCGTGGCCATCGAGAGCTTCGCGTGGATCGCCAGCCGTCCCGAGGCGAAGACCGCCGAGAGGGGCAGCAGGTTCGACTGGAACATCAACACCGGCTCGGCCGAGTGCCATCGAAACCCGGCCTGGAACGGGAGCTGGTCGCTCCGACGCTCGGCCGCGTCGAGGATCGCCCGCTTCATTCCGTCGTCGATCGGCCGCCTCAACGGACGCTCGTACAGGCATTCGCCGAGATGCTCGAATCGCGGCGACGGGGCCTCGGGAATCGTCGGCTCCCGCTCAATCTCGATCTCGATCGCCGATGGGTCGGACGGATTCGTGTGGAGGACGATCGGCGCCTCCTCGGTCATCGCGTTCAGAACCGCCTCGGGATCGTCGACGTCCACCTCGACCTCAGTCAGCGCGACCTCGGCCAGCACGGTTCCCAGCGTTTCGTTCCGGCCGCCTGACTCCTGGTTCGCCAGTCCCTCGGCGACTCGCTTTTCCTGTTCAAGCTGGCTCTCGGCCTGGGCCTGCGCGATCCGGCGGAGCGGGAGCATCCCGTTGGCCAGCGCCGCCAGGGCGGCCACGTTGTTCGTCAACACCGACGTCATCACGCCGAAGCCCATCGTGAACGCGCCCGCGATGCAGAGCCCATTCGGAGCCAGAATCAACTGCCAGCTTCGCTTGACGTTCCTGTCCAGATCGCGGGCGATGTCGCGAAGGTCGCACAGTTTCGAGAGACCCTCTTCCATGAAGACGATGTGCGCCGTGTCGGTCGCGATCGAGGTGGCACCTCGAAGCGAAATCGAGACGTTCGCCTTCTTCAAGGCGATCGAATCGTTGATCCCATCGCCGACGAAGCAGACCTTCTTCCCCTCCTTCTGAAGCCGCTCGACATATTCGGCCTTGTCGGCCGGGAGAACCTGGGCGAAGTATCGGTCCATGCCGAGCGACTCGGCGAGCTTTCGGGTGGGAGCGTCGTGATCGCCGGAGATGATCGCGATGTGCTTGATCCCGCGCTTCCGGAGACCCTCGATGATCGAGCGGACCTCGGGACGGACCGCGGCCTGCAATTCGAGGGCCCCGCCGAGCCGGTCGTCGACGCCGACCATAACGAGGGTGTTGCCCTCGCGATGGGCCTCGTCGAGGGCCTGCTTGACGTCGTCGGTGATCGGGATGTTCTCCAGGTCCATGAACCGGGCGCTGCCGACCCGGATCGTGTGCCCCTCGACCTGCACGGTGATCCCATAGCCGACGTGATAGCGTGAGTCGTCGATCGGCGGAAGCGGATCGCCGGTCGCCTCGAAGGCGTGCAGAATCGCCTTGGCGATCGGGTGGGCAAACTTCGCCTCGGCCGCGGCGGCATAACGAAGGATCGAGGCCGGGTCGTGGCCCTCGCAGGCGATCACGCGGCCGACCTCGGGACGCTCGCGGGTGAGGGTTCCGGTCTTGTCGAAGAGAACGGTGTCGACCTCGTTCATCAATTCGAGCGCCCGGCCATCCTTCACCAGAATGCCCTTGTGGGCGCAAAGCGCCAGCGACGAGAGCATCGCCAGCGGGGCCGCCATCCGGATCCCTGTGCCGAAGTCGCTGTTGAGAATCGCGACCGCGCCCGCGGGGCCGAGGGTCGCCATGCCCAGGCTCGCCAGCGCGAGCGTCGGGATCACCGCCTTGTCGGCCAGCCGCTCCCCCTTGTGCTGCGAGGTGAGCTTGTAGCCGGCCGTGTCGTTGAGAATCTGGCTAATCTTGGCCGAGGCCGTCTCGTTCCCCGCCTTCTCCACCTCAACGAAAACCTTCCCCGCGACCATCACCGTCGAGGCAAAAACACGATCGCCCACCCCCTTCTCGGCCGGCGTGGATTCACCGGTGAGGGCGTGCTGATCGATCATCGCCATGCCTTCCTTGATGAATCCGTCCACCGGAACGACCTCGCCAGTGTTCACGACGATCACGTCGCCGGCCTGGAGCCGGTCCATCGAGACCTGCACCTCGACGCCGTCGCGATACAGCCAGACGTACCTCGGCTGCTTGCCGAATGCGTTGAGCAGCAATCGCTTCGAATCGTCCTGCGTCTTCTTCACCAGCACCCGGCCGAAGCCCAGGCACCAGCAGAGAACCGAGCCCGGGAAGACCTGCAACGTGCTGATGCAGCCGACCACCACGATCGCGTCGAGCACATCAACGCCCAGCCGCTTCTCCTCGAAGAGCACCTCACGCGCGGCCTTGAACGTCGGGATCGACGTGTAGAGGAACAGGCCCGCGGCCACCGGCATCAAGGGAGGCATCACGAACTGCGCCGTCGCCGCGAGCGGGAGCGAGAGCGTGCAGAGGGGCAGTTGCAGGTCGACCTTGTCCTTCTTCGCCGGAACCTCGATCGGCGCCAGGGCCGAGTCAAGAATCTCGACCACCTGGGCCTTGCTGAGCTGCCGCGGGTCGTACTGGATCAGGACCGTACCGGTGAGCGTGCTGGTCCGGTAGTTGTCGATCCCGAGGATGCTCATCAACTCGCGCTCGATCGCCTGGCAGACCTCGCGCCGACGATGCAGCTTGTCGTTCTGAAAGCGGAGCCGGCCCGGCGCCTCGTGGAGCAGCTTCCACTCCGAATTCGGGACGATCTCCGCGGCCTGCCGACGCCCAACCCGCAGCTTCAGCAGCTTGCTCAGCAGACCTCCCTGGTCCTTGAGCCCTCGACTCCTCGACTCGCCGGTCGGCTTCACACGGGCCGCGGAATGGCCGTTGCCGCTGGCGTGATGGCCGTTGCCGTTCGCGTGACCATTTCCGTTGGCGTGATGGCCGTTGCCGTTCGCGTGACCGTTGGCCAGACGATCACCGGAGAGCCGCTGATAAATCGCGGCGATGGCCTCGCGCCGGGAGTACGACTTCGGACAGTAACGAATCTCGGCCACGTTGGCCCCGAAGAAGTAGCCCTCGCCACGAATCGTGACGGCGCTGACCTCATCGGCGTCGAGAAGTCGCTCGACGAACTTTCGGCAGTGATCGGCGGTCGGATCGCTGAAGAGGTAGCGGCTCTGTAATCGGATGCGGCCCTCGGCCGGGAAGGAGACGGCGATATCCATCGGTGATCGATCCTGCTGCTTCAACCGGAATAAAGCATCCATCCGCGTCGAACCGATGGGGCCACTCATTCGCCCCGCGACGAGGTCCGTTCCTCTGTCTCTGGTCAGGACTGGCCAGGAGGCGTTCCAGCGGCTCACCCCATGAAGGCGGAGACCACCTGGCGAATGGCGTGCCGATCGGGCTTCCGCCTTCGCCGTGGTGCTCTCCGTCGATCTCATACGGGGGAGCCGGAGGGATGTCGCCCGGCCGGCTTGGAGAGGGAGAGAATGTCTCGATCGAGGGCAAACCTGATGGAGACGTTTTCGTACCTCCGATTATACCCCCCATGCCATGCAACGCGGCGGTCCTGGGCGGCGAAAGTGGGGCGATTGCGTTTGGTTTGCGGAAAATTCCGCGCGACCGGCACGCGATGTTACGCCCTGGCCTGGCTGGTGGTGTCGAGACGCCCGCGTAATCGCCAGACACGGACGATCACCACCGCCCCGCCGAGGAACCCGAGTCCGTAGCTTGCCAGGTGTGCGGCGCCGTCGGCAAGGAACCGCGCGTGCCGATCGGGCGGGACACGTTCGGCCAGCCAGTCCACCAGCCGGATTCCATCATTGATGGCCAGAAGGTATCCCACGACGCCCGATATGGCGGCGCCGATGGCCATCACTAGCAAGAGCCCGGCGATCGGGCGGACCAGCGACCGGGCCTCGCGTTTTGGCCGGCGTCCCACGCGCGCCGCGATCGCGAGCGGGACACCCAGGATCAGCCCCGCCCACCACGTCGCGACGATCCCCCAGCCCAAGCCGATCAGCGTCGGCGACTCGGTCGGGAAGATCGGCGGATGGCCGATCGTGAAGTATTCCACGCAGACCCGCGCCGTGATCTGGTCGTGGAGAATCCCGTACAGCACCGCCGACGCAATGCAGAGACCAATGATCGACAGGGATTTCATGGCGTCCTTTCCTGGTTGGCCCGATAGATGTTGCGTATCGAAGACATATTCGAACCTCCGGTGGTTTTCAACCAGACATGGGTTGACGCGAATCGACTTACCGGATATTCATGCTCCCGGAGATGACCCAGAGCCGGACACGGACGTCGATGAGAGCGGGTCGCCAGGCAGGCCGTGAGATGGATTTTGACGGCAACGCAAAGGCGACCTAGGTTATCTCATGAAGAGGGGAGATTTCTTCGATCCCATTCCGGGTCGGGGCTGATCCCGCCTTCAAACCGCCCGGCGTGACCGCCGGGGCCCGAGCCGACGAGAGAGGCGTCCGGGATTCCGTCGCGGCCCAGGGGCCCGCCCGTCGGGTCGTCGATCTGGACCGCATCCGTTCCCCCGATCGAGCATCCCCCGACCAGGATTTGGCGAGCCCCCGCCGGGCTTCGGCCGCGGATCGTCCGCGCCGCCGATCCCGGCCCGTATCGGCCTCGCCTGCGTGAAGGACTGCCATCATGGATCGACCCGCGATCTTTGCCTTCCTGGATACCTCCACGTCTTGCCGACGAGCCCGACGCGCCCTCGTCCCCACGCCCTCGGCGCTGGAGGATCGACGCCTGCTGACCGCCTCGGCCATGATGAGCCAGACGGCCACGTTTCCGGATCTCGAAGTGAATCCCACCCTGGCGACCCAGGGTTTGCTCTACTTCAGCCCCGCGATGGGGACGCTCACCGAGGTCGACGTCGTGACTTCCGGCTCGTTCACCTCGCAGTTTTTGGGCGCGAACCAGAATGCGACGGTCGCCGGTTCGACCTCGGCGAACCTTTCCATCGGCCTTCCCACCGGTCCGATTGCGGTGACGATCCCGACCGTTTCGCAGAATCTCAACGGTCCGTCGGTGACCAGCGACTCGACGCCCCAGACGACCGTTTTGACCACCCCCGCCGAACTGGCCGCGTTCACCGGCCACTTTCGCCTCCCGGTCGCGATTAGCGGGCACGCCGAGGGGACGACCTCGACCGGCCAGGCCACCGGATCGTTCCAGACGGACACCGCGGCGACCATCAGTGTCATCTACCATTATATCCCGAACCTGACGACGACGGGATCGGGCTCCTCACCGGGTGGCGTGACGGCGCCGACTCCCGGTGCATCCGGTAATATCGGCGGGATTGGCTCCGCGACGTCGCCCACATCGACGCCGTCCCCGAACGAGGGCCAGGCCCCGTCGCTCGCGCCATCGGCCTTCTCGACCACGCCGATGCCGACCCGTGCTCGCCATCATCGCGGCTTCGCCCGGTCTGTCCGGCATCCCCGGGCCTTGCACCGGGTGATTCATGCCCTCGCCCGGGAACACGTCCGAACGGCCCACCACCCGGCCCAGGCGATCGAGGCGGGACATTGGCATCGCCTGGGGTGATGTTGGACAGGGCGAATCAGCGTCCGAGGCCGGTGAGGTAGGCACGATCCGGCCGACATCGTCGAGAAAGCGCTCGCGGAGGTCGAAGGTGACCGCATCGGCCTCCAACCGGAGGAACAGCCATTCCGCGCCGGTGGTGACCGCGCCGTGGACGACTGGGATTGGATGGCCCTTGCGCTCGTTGAGGATGCGAACGGCGATCATTTCGGCGACGCACTGGCCGAGGTGGCCCGGGATATTCTCATTCCTGGCCTCGACCACGGCCAGAATCGGCGAGCCGAGGAGGAACGGCCCGGATCGTCGGCCGTGTGAGGTGTTGGAATCCTCGGGTGATAAGGACGTGGGGATGCCACCCATCGACAATCACGGAAGTCGGCCCATGGGCCGATCAGGCTCTGTCCGGCGCGGCTTCATTCAGAGCCCTTCAGATGGCCCAGGTCCCAGAGACGGATGTCAGCGTCGTTCCCGGTGGCCATCAGCGAGCGGCCGTCGGGTGAGAAGGTGATGTGGCGAAGCATGTCGGCCCCCGCGTCGAGACGGCGGAGTTCGCGGCCGGTGGCGACGCACCAGAGGCTCGCCGTCCCGTCACCGGCCGCCGTCGCCATCAACCGTCCGTCCGGCGAGAAGGCCATCGAACGAACGGGCCACACATAACGGGAGATCGGCGGGAGCGGCCGGCCGGTCCGGGCGTCCCAGATCCGGACTGTCTTCTCCTTTCCATTCGCGGCGGCCAGCAGGCGGCCATCGGGTGAGTAGGCAAGGGCGAAAGCCGACTTCGCGATCAGGCGATGTCGAGGCCGGCCGGTGGCGAGATCCCACACGAGGATGATCTGGTCCGGCAATCCCGCCGACGAGGCCAGCATCTGCCCATCGGGGGCGAAAACCATGTTGTTCACCGGCACGGAGTGGCCCCGCAGGATCATCCGCGGTTGCCCCGCCTTGATATCCCACAGGAGGATCTGGGTGGCGTGGCCGCTCGTCACCGCCAGGGTCTGCCCGTCAGGCGCAAAACGCAGGTGGCGGATATCCCGGATAGGAATCCCCAGAGAGCGTTGCTTGTTGTTTTTGCGTAGATCGAAGAGGAGGACGTCGGATTCAACCCTGCCGACAGCCAGGAAACGGCTGTCGGGAGAGAAGGCCAGATCCTGCGCCAGGCCGGAGACGTCGAGGTCTCGCTCGATGCCCTTACCCTGACCGACTGGCCGCAATCTCAGCCGACCCATTTCGTCGGTCGTCGCGATGTTCTGGCCGTCGGGGCTGAGCGCGAAGTGCCAGATTACAACTCCGGAATGGCCGCGGTACCGAAGCATCGGCAGGCCCTCCGGCGTGGGATCGTCGCTGGGGAGCGAGGGAAGTACGATCGCCGCGGCCAGCAGCAGGGTCGCCCGACCGCGGGTCAAGATACGGAACACCGGTCGTCCGGCACGTATGTCTCTTTTGCCGAAGTCTCGCTCGTTGTCTCGCTTCACGGCACGTCCTTCGCTGTCGAGAGGTGCCCCGGGAATGGGACGGAGCGGATGGTTGCCGGGGGGAGCGTGACAGGCTCGCTCCGGCAAGACTCACCGACGATCACAATCGAGTCGTTAAAAAAACAGCTTTCATGTCGTCACGAACGGTATGCTCCCCTTGCTGGCCGAACATGGCGGTCTCGCGCACCAGCGACGGCCTACCAAGGTGAGATTTCCGTCGAGGTCGCGGCTTCGGGGTGAAGCCCGGCACATCGGCGGCGACCCGGTATCGATCGACTTGCATCCATCGCCCTGGGTTTCTCCGGCCCTCGAACACCAACGGCTGATGCGGGCACTGTCGCTGTCTGTCCTCAATGCGAGGAATCCGCGACAAACCCCTCACGGCTCACGAATATTTCTCGGCGCTCGCCCGTTGATGCGCCAGCCCCACGATCAGGCTGACCTGTCCTTGCGTTCTGGCAACACCCGCTCGGGCAACGCGCAATCCCATCGCCAGGCGTCGAGTTCGCCGTTACTTCGTGCCGCTTCCAGGACGACCAGGGCCAGAAACCATTCGGGGGATCAACTCAACCCCGCGTGCTTGCCGCGTGTGGGTTCCGCCCGATCGTTGGATTTCTCCACCCGCGTTCTCGCAATCCGGAACTCCGCCCGCGGTCGTTGCGGTTCGTCGGGATGGACCCACGCCCTCGCCCAGGACCAATGACTTCGCTACGCTGAGAGTCTGTTCCGGAAGGGAGACTGGTCGGCTTGCAGGACCGAACGATGGACGAGACAACGAACGTGTCCGAGGCCGAAGGCTCAGGAGGGCCCGTTAAGGGCTCAGGTCGCTCCTCGGATGAAGCGAACAACCTCTCTGGTATCAGGGGCTCGCCGTACACTCCGTCGCAGGTCGAAGCGATCTTCTTTGCCGCGCTGAACGAGAAAACGGCAGCGGCGCGAGCCGATTACCTGGCTCGTGCCTGCGGCGACAACGCGAGCTTGCGCCTTCGCGTGGAGCGGCTCCTGATCGCCCATCCCCAGGCAATGGAGTTCCTGGCCCAGCCCGCGGTGGAGCGACGTGAGGTCGAGCGACTCGACTCCGAGGAAGTCAGCGGCGGCCTTCCCGCGACCATCGGCCGCTACCGGGTCATTCGGCTGCTGGGTCGAGGCGGGTTCGGAACGGTCTACCTGGCTCAGGACGACGCGCTCCGCCGGCCGGTCGCGATCAAGGTGCCCAACCCAGAGAGGGTCGCCGGCCCCGAGAACGTCGCGAGCTACCTGGCCGAGGCCCAGGTCCTCGCCCAGCTCGACCATCCCCACATCGTGCCCGTCTACGACGTGGGCCAGACCGAGGCCGGCCTGTGTTACGTGGTCTCCAGGTACATCGAGGGTACCAACCTGGCCGACCGGCTCGGTCAGGGTCGAATGTCCTTTGGAAACTCGGCCGAGCTGGTGGCGACGGTCGCCGAGGCGCTGCATTACGCCCATACGCGGGACCTGGTCCACCGCGACATCAAGCCCGCCAATATCTTGCTCGACTCGACGGACAGGCCGGTCGTCGTCGACTTCGGGCTGGTGCTGAGGGAGGAGGACTCTGGTAAGGAAGCGCGGCAAGCCGGAACTCCGGCCTACATGAGCCCCGAGCAGGCCCGGGGCGAGGGCCACCTGGTCGATGGCCGCTCGGATCTCTTCAGCCTGGGCGTTGTTTTCTATGAGCTGCTCACGGGACGTCGTCCGTTTCGGGGCAATTCGCATACCGAGATCATGGATCAGGTCGCCACCCTGGAACCCCGTCCCCCTCGGCAGATCGACGACACGATCCCCCGGGAGCTGGAACGGATCTGCCAGAAGGCGATGGCGAAGCGTGCGTCGGAGCGGTACACCACGGCGCGGGATCTGGCCGAGGACCTGCGACTCTTCCTTCACACCGAGGCGGCGGCCGGCCTGTCCGCCTCCACTCCGGGCCCGGTCAACCCACCGCCTGGCTCCGCCCAGGATCCGTCCTCGGTGGAACCGGTCCCGATCATCCCCAAGGGACTGCGGTCGTTCGACCAGCACGATGCCCACTTCTTCCTGGAGCTCCTGCCCGGCCCGCGCGATCGCGATGGCCTGCCCGAGAGTCTTCGGTTCTGGAAGACCCGGATTGAGTCGATCGACGCGGATTCCAGCTTCCGGGTCGGTCTGATCTATGGTCCCTCGGGTTGCGGCAAGTCGTCGCTGGTGAAGGCGGGGTTGCTTCCCCGGCTGAGCCAGGAGGTGCGGACGGTCTACATCGAGGCGACCGCGGCGGAGACCGAGGCCCGGCTGCTCAAAGGGGTGCGCAAGGCGGCTCCGGAGCTGAGCCCCGAGTTGGGCCTGGTGGAGGCCCTGGCCGCGCTGCGGCGGGGGCGGACGCTCCGCCCGGGCCAGAAGGTGCTCCTGGTGCTCGACCAGTTCGAGCAATGGCTCTTCGCCCAGCAGGGCCAAGAGAACACCAAGCTGGTTGCCGCCCTGCGGCAGTGCGACGGCGAGCATCTCCAGGCGATCGTGCTGGTCCGGGATGATTTCTGGCTGGCCGCCAGCCGATTCATGCGCGAGCTGGAGATCGACCTGGAACCGAACGCAAATATCGCCCTGGTCGACCTGTTCGATCTTCAGCATGCCCACAAGGTCCTGACCGCTTTCGGCAGGGCGTACGGGAAATGGCCCGACCGCCATCGGGACTGGTCCCGGGAGCAGGAATCCTTCCTGAGCCAGGCCGTCGCGGGGCTGGCCCAGGATGGCAGGGTGATCTCGGTACGGCTGGCACTGTTCGCCGAGATGGTCAAGGGGAAGGCGTGGACCACCGCGGCGCTGCAGGAGGTCGGCGGTACGGAAGGAGTCGGCATGACCTTCCTCGAAGAGACCTTCAACTCTCCGCAGGCCAACCCCAAGCATCGCCTGCATCAGAAGGCGGCCCAGGCCGTGTTGAAAGCGCTGATGCCCCAAACGGGAGCCGACATCAAGGGCCAGATGCACTCGGAGGCCGAGCTGCGCGAGGCCTCAGGCTACGCCGATCAGCCGCGCGATTTCGACGAACTGGTCCGCATTCTCGACCGCGATCTGCGTCTGATCACGCCGACCGATCCTTCGGGGGTGGAAGGTGGAAGGTCGAGGGTGGAGGGAGGGATTTCGGATGATTGTGCAGAGTTACCGGCAACTGGAGGTTTGGCAGTACGCCATGGAGCTGGCGGAGAAGTGTTATCAGGCGACGAAAGGCTTCCCGAGAGAGGAGTTATTCGGCCTGACGAGCCAGATCCGGCGGGCGGCGTCATCCATCCAGGCCAACATCGCCGAGGGTCAGGGGAGGGATCACACGAAGGAGTTCCTCAAACATCTGAGCATCGCACGGGGATCACTAATGGAGCTGGAGACGCGCCTGATGCTGAGTCAGAGGGTCGCGTTGCTCCAGCAAGCGGAGCTCGATGGTCTGTTGGCGCTGACCGACCGCATCTCCAGGATGCTCAGCGGCCTACGCAAGGCACTAGAAAAACGCCTGGAGGCTTGACCACCAGCGATCCCTCCACCCGCTCCACGATCGATCCCTCCACACTCCACACTCCACACCCCACCCGTTACTATCAGCTCACCCACGACTACCTGGTCCACTCGTTGCGCGACTGGCTGACCCGCAAGCAGTGTGAGACCCGTCGCGGTCGGGCCGAGCTGCGGCTGGCGGAACGCGCCGCGCTCTGGCACCACAAACCGGAGAACAGGCGCCTGCCCTCGGTGCTGGAGTGGGCCAACATCCGCCTGCTGACTCGTCGCCAGGATTGGAGTGAGCCGCAGCGCCGGATGATGGGGCGGGCCGCCCGGGTACATGGCTTGCGGGGCCTGGGCCTGGCAATCCTGATCGCCCTGCTGAGCTGGGGCTCCCTTGAGGGCTATGGATCTCTGCAAGAGGCGCATCTGATCGACTCGCTGAGGACCGCCAATATCCGGGATGTCCCGGCCCGGATCGAACAGCTCCGGACCTACCGCCGGTGGGCCGGCCGTCCCCTGGCGGGATTGCTCGCGAGCACGGAGAATGACCGCGATCAGCATCTCCGAGCCAGCCTGGCCCACCTCGCCTTGTGGCCCGGCGACCGAAGCCAGGCCGGCTATTTGTACGACCGCCTGCTGGGGTCTTCACCCGCCGAGCTCCCGGTGATCTGGGGCATCCTGCGGAAGCACGATCCGGCCATCGAGCAGCGGTTATGGCCCTTGCTGGACGATGCCAAAGCCGACAGGGAGCCACGCTTTCGCGCGGCCTGTGCCCTGGCCAACACCGATTTCGCCCAGATCCCGAACCGCTGGGACAACGCCGCTTCGTTGATCACCGACCAATTCCTCGGAGCCGCGATCAAGAACCCCGGTGATTACGCGACGCTGATCGAGACCCTGCGACCGATCCGCAAGCCGCTGCTGGCTCCCCTGGCGCGAGTCTTCCGGGACACTGGCCGATTCGAGAGTGAGCGGACCTTTGCCTCCACCATCCTGATCGACTACGCCAGCGACGACCCCCGTCTGCTGGCCGATCTGCTCATGGACGCCGGCCCGAAGGCGTATGCCAGCCTCTTTCCGGTCGCCCGGCAGCAGGCGGCCGGGGTGCTGCCGGTGCTCCAGGCGGAGATCGCCAAGCGCATGGCGAGCGGGAACGAAGAGGGATCGGAAGAGGCCAGGGACCGGCTGGCCCAGCGGCAGGCGCGGGCGGCCATCGCCCTGGTCCGGCTGGGCAATGCCGATCGGATCTGGCCCTTGTTGCGGCACAGCGCCGATCCCCGGCTACGGAGCTTCATCGTCAACTGGCTCCCGCCCCTTGGTGCCGATCCGCGGACGGTGGCCAGCGAGCTCGCCCGACTGGATTCTCCCGCCACCCTCCACCTGCCACCCACCACCCAAGAGATCCTCTTCCATCCCGAGACCTCAGTCCGCCGCGCCCTGATCCTGGCCCTGGGAACTTACGGTGCCGATACCTTCTCCCCCGGTGACCGCCAGCCCCTGATCCCCAGGCTACTCGACCTCTATTGCAACGACCCCGACGCCGGCATCCACGGCTCAGCCGAATGGGTCCTGCGCCAGTGGAAGCAAGACGACACCCTCGAGGCCGTCGATGCCGAGCTGAGCCAGCTCAAGGATCCGGGGCAGCGGCGCTGGTTCGTCAATAGCCGGCGACAGACCTTCGCCAAAATCGAGGGCCCGGTCGAGTTCCTCATGGGCTCACCTGAGAATGAGCCAGAGCGGGCTTACAACGAAACGCCCGATCGCCGGGTCATCTCCCACCGCTTTGCCATCGCGACCAAGGAGGTGACCGTCGAGCAATAT
The DNA here is from genome assembly GCA_027449865.1 of Planctomycetales bacterium. Lineage (GTDB taxonomy): Bacteria > Planctomycetota > Planctomycetia > Isosphaerales > Isosphaeraceae > JAKAUH01. The sequence continues at coordinate 37,505 of DAIDKV010000224.1, read as the reverse complement.
CAAGAGTTCGTCCAGGCCAACCCCGGGGTCGATCACGCTCAGAGCGACCGGCACAGTCCCGATCCGAAAGGCCCCATGAATCAAGTGACCTGGTATCATGCCGCGGGCTACTGCAACTGGCTCAGCGAGCAGGAGGGCCTGCCCAAGGACCAATGGTGCTACCTGCCCAACGCGCAGGGGCAGTACGACAAGGGGATGACCATCCCCGCCGATGCCTTGCGGCGCACCGGCTACCGCCTCCCCACCGAGGCGGAATGGGAATACGCCTGCCGCGCGGGGGCGATGACCAGCAGATCTTATGGCCTTTCGATTAACCTGCTCGAGGCTTATGCACGATATCAAGCCAACAGTAAAGACCATGCCTGGAAGTGTGGCAGCCTTTTCCCGAACGATCTGGGCTTGTTCGATATGCTGGGCAATGTGCTCGAATGGTGCCAGGATCGTTCCGGGACCTATCAGCCTGGGAAGGTGGGTCCAACAATTGATGATGTCCCTCGTCTCCTTCGGGGCGGGACGTTCGCCGGTCTTCCGGCGTTCGTCCGCTCGGCGTACCGTCTCGGGGACGTGCCGGCGGACCGGACCTCCTTCGTCGGTTTCCGCCTCGCCAGGACTTATAACTGAACATCCATTTCCATACTGATCGGAGCTGATGACCTCGCCGTCGTCGATCGAGCCGAGCTGGATCCAGGTCGGCCCGTTGATCGAGTTCTTGATGAAGTGGACGGAGCCGTCGCCGAAGAGGCCGTCGACCCCACCGGGGTGGCGGGACCGCGTGCCCGCGTACGAGCCCGAATCGGTTGCCTGGTCGTTGCAGCCAAGCATCTGGGCGGGCTGGCTGTCGCAGAGGGAGCCGGGATTGGGGGGGCTGGAGCCCGGTTTCGAAGGACCACCGACCGTGCCGATGTTGTCGTAGTTGTCGAAGGCCAGGGCCCCGCTGATGCCCGCCAGGGCCCCAGGGTTGGAGAGGGACAGCCAGATGGGCAGAAGGTCCTGATATCCGTTCGGGGCGAATCGCGTCATATAGGAACCAGCACCCGCGTGGCAGTCCCAGATCGTCCCGCGGAGGTCGTCGGGCGCCCCTTGCAACAGCTCCGCGGCGACGTGCGTATTGCTGGTCCCATCCGTGAACGAGGCCGACCGCATCGTGATGGGGCCCAGGCCGGTCGTGGCGAGGCCGAACGGCGACTGAAGAAACAGGTTGCGGGGCAAGACCGGACTGAGCACGCCCTGGCCAAAATCCAGGTTTCCCCAATTGACGCCGTAATTCCCCTTCGACGCCATCCAGGGATAGGCGGGGACGAACCCGCCGGTGGCATTGCTCACGGCCGCCATGCTGAAAGTCTGGATGTGATCGCTGGGGCACTGGAAGGAGGCGATCCTCGACGTCATGACCGTGCTGTTGATGACAAAGCCGAGCAAGGCAGGCCCTTCAATGCCGATCGAGGCGTTGAAGGCGTTGTAGAGCAGCGCCTGCTCGAGATACGGCAGCATCAGGACGAACCAGGGCGTGTTCTGGCAGTTGTTGCCGTAGGGCGACGTGCAGACCGCACCAGGCATGCCGCTGACGCCATTGACTGCGTAGACCACGCCAATCGGCAGGCAGTTCTCGGCCGACTCGTAATTGGCGAGGCCCAGTCCTAGTTGCTTCAGGTTGTTGGCGCACTGCGCGCGGCGCGCCGCCTCGCGTGCGGCCTGCGCCGCGGGCAAGAGCAAGGCCATCAAAACCGAGATGATCGTGATCACGACCAAAAGTTCGATGAGTGTAAAACCATAATGTCGTTTCGACATGGCTGCACCTACCCTCTTCAAGAACTCGCGGAATCGTCCTGGTCCTTGAGCTCGGCGAAGAGCCAGGTGCGGGCGTAAGTCCAGTGTCGCTCGGCGGTTGCCAGCGAGATCTTGAGCACTTGGGCGATCTCGGGCATGGTCAGACCGGCGAAGTAGCGGAGCTTGACCAGTTCGGCCTTCGCCGGGTCTTCCTCTGCCAGTCTGATGAGGGCCTCGTCGAGGGTTTCGAGGTCTACGGATGGTTCCTCCGCCAGGAAACCCACGGCCTCCAGCTCGACGCGCAGGAGACCGCCACCATGCTTGCGGCGATTCTTGCGGCGAGCGTTCTCGACCAGGATTCGGCGCATGGCCTCCGCGGCCGCCGCGAAGAAGTGAGCATGGCTGTCCCACTGCGGCGGGGCACCCCCGCCGACGAGCCTGAGATACGCCTCGTGGACCAGATCGGAAGACTGAAGGCTCAGCCCGGGGGCCTCGCGGGCGAGCCTCTGGGCGGCCAACCGGCGCAGTTCCTTGTAGACCAGGGGCAGGAGCTTCTCGGCAGCCTGCAGGTCACCCCCCTCAATCGCCGAGAGGATGTACGAGACGTCGCTCATCGCAATGAATCGCAAGTAAGCAGCCACCCCGCAGCCTCGACCCGGCCCCGAACGCCGTCGCTCGGATCGCTAACGAGTTTCGGGCCAGGCCGATGGGGGTGGCTCCCCACATTAACATCCACGACGGCGAGGAAATAGAGGCCCTCCGTTGGCGTCATGCTCCGAACAACGTGAGCGGGTCATGAGTCCTCTGCACCGAAGTGAGTCGTCATGTCGAACGAAGGTGCAGTCGTTGAGGACGCATCGCGGGCACGACGAGGCAAACCAGTCGCGATCCCGCGTGGTTTTGGCCCCTTGACGGGACAAGGAGCTGCAGGAGCATCCGGCGGAATGCGCCGAAGATGCGCCATCCGTGTGTACGCAGACAATCAGCATGATATTCTGTGTGTGTGCAATCGAAGAACTGCGCTCAGCTACTTCTCCGGGCAGGGCGTTGGCGGCCGGAAGGTCATCCGGTCCGCCGCGTACCAGCCACATGGGGAACAGACCAGATGAAGGGCGGGGTCCTTAATTCGGCCGGGCCGCAACGCCGCCCGGTCTCATTCCGATCGGATTGACCCTCCCTGGGCGCCGGGGTAGTCTGATATCCATGGGAACCCCCGAAGAGATATCCGTGCTGGATCGTCTATTCGAGCCGATGGCCCGCATCCTGACCCCGGAGTTCGCGAGGCAACTGGTTGTCCTCCGAGCGGATTCTGAGGTTCAGGATCGGATCAACGCGCTCGCCGAACGGTGCAACGAGGGGCAGCTCACTCCGGAAGAACGGGCCGAATACGAGACTTATGTGCGGTTCGTCGATTTCCTGGCGATCCTCCAGGCGAAAGCCCGACGGGTTCTCGCCGAGGTGCGCACGCCCTGATGGACGCGACGACGTCCGCTCTCGTCCGGCGCCGCGCGGGAGGGAGATGCCCGCGAGTATTGCGGGCTCACCTCCACGGGTCGGGCCACGACTCGTGGGCTCGCTATGAATACGATCGAACGGATCGATCTCCGCTCCGAATGCATGGGGCTTGATCCGCTGGAGTGACGGGCGAAAGGCAGACGCCGCCCTGAATGGCGCGCACCCTGCGCTTGCGGGAACGGCCTCGGGCTCCTACGATGGAAAATTCGCCCGCGGGGCGTTGGGACGTTATGGAGCCAGGGGAGCGTCCGGCGGCCCGGTTTCCTCGATCCGGCCAGGAGCCCATGCAGTACAATCCCGCCAATCCGCTGATCGTGCAGGGAGATCGCACGATCTTGCTGGAAGTCGACAACCCGCTGCACGCCGAGGCCCGCGACGCCATCGCTCCGTTCGCCGAGCTGGAGAAGAGCCCGGAGCACATCCACACCTACCGCCTCACTCCGCTCTCGCTCTGGAACGCCGCCGCCGCCGGCATGACCGCCGACGCGATGGTCCAGGCGCTGGAGTCCTTTTCAAAGTTCCCGCTCCCCGGAAACCTTCCGCCCGACCTCCGCGAGCTGGTGAGTCGCTACGGACGCGTCCGGCTCCAGCGGGTCGACGGCCAGCTTCGGCTCGTCACCACCGACCGCCCCCTGCTCGAAGAACTCGCCCGCCAGCGCGGCGTTCGCGATTATCTCGGCGAGCGGGTGGATGAGACCAGCTTCGCCGTTGACGACATTCATCGGGGTGTTTTGAAGCAGGGGCTGATCGCCGTTGGCTACCCGGCCGAGGATCTCGCCGGCTATACCACCGGCGCCGCGCTGCCGATGGCCCTCCGCAAGGTGACGGCCGGCGGGGCTCCGTTCCAGGTTCGCGATTATCAGGAAGGCGCCGTCGCGGCGTTCTACGCTGGTGGCGACGCCCGGGGCGGATCGGGCGTGGTTGTCCTTCCCTGCGGGGCCGGCAAGACGGTCGTCGGCATCACCGCGATGGCGGCGCTCCAGACCGAGACCCTCGTTTTGACCACCAGCACCACCGCCGTCGAGCAGTGGCGGCGTGAGATCCTCGATAAGACGGATCTCGACCCGGCCCTGGTCGGCACCTACACCGGCGATTCCAAGAACCTCGCTCCGGTCACGCTGGCGACCTACCAGATCGTCACCTACCGGCCGAAGAAGGACGGCGACTTCCCCCACTTCCACCTCTTCGACGGCCGAAACTGGGGCCTGATCGTTTATGATGAGGTTCACCTCCTGCCGGCGCCGGTGTTCCGGATCACGGCCGACATCCAGGCGCGTCGGCGACTCGGCCTGACTGCCACCCTCGTCCGCGAGGACCACCGCGAGGAGGACGTCTTCAGCCTGATCGGTCCGAAGAAGTATGATGTCCCCTGGCGCGTCCTCGAATCGAAGGGGTGGATCGCCGAGGCGCAGTGCCACGAGGTCCGGCTCGGGCTCTCCGGCGCGCTCCGGATGGAATATGCCCTCGCCGAGTGGCGCGAGAAATTCCGGCTCGCCAGTGAGAACCCGCTCAAGGACGACCTCGTCGAGGTCCTGCTCAAGCGGTTCGACCACCCCGACGACCGCGTCCTGGTCATCGGTCAGTACCTCAAGCAACTTCGCCGGATCGCCGAGCGATTTGATGTCCCGCTGATCACCGGCTCGACGCCAAACTCGGAGCGAGAGGTCCTCTACGAAGACTTTCGCCGCGGCCGGATCCGCCGGCTGGTGCTCTCAAAAGTCGGGAACTTCGCGATCGACCTCCCGGACGCGAATATCATGATCCAGGTCTCGGGGACGTTCGGCAGCCGGCAGGAGGAGGCGCAGCGGCTCGGCCGGATCCTCCGCCCCAAGGAAGGCGAGCGGCCGACGAGCTTCTACTCGCTGGTCACCCGCGATACCCGCGAGATGGACTTCGCCCACCACCGACAGCTCTTCCTGACCGAACAGGGCTACAGCTACGAAATCCTCGACGAGGCCGATGTGGCCGACCACGGCCTGGCCCGTCCCGGCGCCTCCTGCAACGACTAACCCCCCGGACCCGCGATGACCCGACTCGCCGAGACCGAAAAGAAACGCATCCGGGTCCGCGTCCACAAGAACGTGGCGCTGATCCGGACCGCCGAACCCCTGACGGCCGAGGAACTGCTCGCCCGGAAGTCGCTGGCGCGCTGGGTCGTCGGCCGGCTTTCCGAAACGGTCCTTCTGGTCCGGCCGGGTGAGTCCGAGGCTGTCGTCGAGGAACTCCGGCGCATCGGCCAGACGCCGAGGGTGGTCCGATGAGCCAGGCCGGGAACTCAGGACCGAGCCATGGCAAGGATGCGGATTCCCGAGTCTCGACTCCGGATTCCCGAAGGCGATCCCCGACCATCGGGTTCGGGCCGATCCTGAGTTTTCACGCATCGAAAATCGGGAATATGTAATTGGGAGTCGTCTGCCCCGCGGGCACGCGCGAGCCGCCCGCTTGACCGAACGATCGATCTCACCACACAAGTGAGGGCCTCGCGACCGATGGCCACCGGAACGACGCCGAGCCCGCGCCCGAGCGACCCGCGCCAGGCGTTCCGGTTGGCCCTGGCGCGATACCGCGGACCCCGGCTCGCGGCGATCCGCGAGGCGATGGGCCTGCCGCCCGCCGAGGACCGTTTGCGCCCCGCCGCCGCGGCGGAGGAACTGGCCGAGCGGCTGGACCAGCCCGCGACGTCCCGGGCGCTGGCGGCCGGTCTGCCGCACGGTGCTCGACTCGCGATGAGCTTGATGGCCGTCGCCGAGTCCACCGCAATGCCCGTCGCCGGGCTCGCCCGCGAACTCGAATTGCTGGGCGTGGCCCCGGCCGACGCCATCCTCCCCATGCTGGCGATCGGACTGCTCGCGATCGAGCCCGACCCCGAAATCGGACCCGTTGACGATCTGGCCTCGGCGCTCGCCTCTCCGAGGGCGCGGGTCGCCGCGCATCCGACGGCGCTCCGGGTCACGCGCCCGGTCCGGCCCGAGGGCGGCCCGCCCGCGGTTTCAGGCGAGGTGGCGGTGGTCCGTGAGGCCGACGGTCTGGAGCCGATCGTTCGCCTGGGCGCCCTCTGGCAGCGCGCCGGCGCCGAGCCAATCCGGCAGACGCAGCAAGGGGCTCTTTACAAACGCGACCGCGAGCGGGTGATGGAAGACCCCGCGCTGGCCGGGCCGATCGCCGATGCCCTGACCCCCCTGCCCAACCCAGCCGGGCTCTGGCTCGCCCTGGCGCGCAGGGTCGGGCTGGTCGAGTCGGATGCGTCGGGCCAGAAGCTGACGGCCGCCTCGCCCGAATTCTGGTCGGAGAACGCCCTGCACCTCCCGCAGATGATCGCCACCGGCTGGCTCGGGCTCCGCGACTGGCAGGAGGCGGCCGTCGAACCGGTCGCCGAGGGCGACGAGCCCGCCTCGCCCTACCTCCGCCCTCCGATCTTTCTCTGGCTGGCCACGCGAGAGGAGTCGGAGTGGACGGCTGTCGACGACCTGGCCGCCTTCCTCGATGCCATCGCCCCAGGCTGGGACCGCCCCACCCTCGCCCTCGAATTCGAACCGCCCGCCGGGACAACGCCCGCTTCCTCGCGACGCAAGGGACGACCGATTCCCGGCCCTTCGCGGGGCGTCGCGCTGCTGGAGACAATGCTGCTCGGCGCGGCCTATCCGCTCGGACTGGTCCGCGCGGCCGAGGAACGTGGATCGGGGCGACGGGTCGTCCAGCTTACCCCGCTCGGGCGATACGTTCTGGCCGCCGGGCCGACTCCACCTCCCCGGCCATCGTTCGATCAGTTCCTTTTTGTTCAGCCAAACTTCGAGGTCATCGCCTATCGACAGGGGCTCACGCCGCAGGTCGTCGGGCGATTGAGCCGATTCGCCTGGTGGTCGCAGATCGGCGCCGCGATCGAACTGCGGATGACCCGCGAATCGATCCTCCTCGGACTCGACGGCGGCCTGACCCCGAAGGCGATGCTCGAGGTCCTCCGCCGTCACAGCCAGCGCGAGCTGCCCGCGGGCGTGGTCGACGCGGTCCGCAACTGGGCCACCCATCGTGAGCGGGTCACCTATTACGCCGGCGCCACCCTCCTGGAATTCGAATCGCCCGAGGACCGCGCCCGCGCCCTGGCCGCCTGGCCTCCGACCGACGACGAATCCGCCCCCGGATCCGCGCCGATCGCGGTGGCCGACCGGTTCCTGCTGGTCGAGGACGAGTCGACGATCCCCTCGGGTTTGTTCACCCAGCGCCGGGCGCGAGACTATCGCGACGAGTCGGAGCCCTGCATCTCGGTCGAGCCGGACGGCGTGACGATGCGTCTGGACCGGTCGCGGTCGGACCTGCTGGTCGACGCGGAGATCGCCCGGTTTGCCGACGAGCGGCCGGTGCCCCCGGCCTTACCGGACGACACGGTTCCGCCGCCGAGGCTTTTCGCGGTGACGCTCGGTTCGCTGCGACGCGGGGTGGATCGGGGACTTACGGCCGAGACCCTGGCCGACTGGTATTCCCGACGAGCCGCGAGCGAGGTCCCGGCTGCCGTCCGGCTGCTGCTCGCCTCGGTGACCGGGGCGCCGATCGCGCCGCCGGTCCCGACGCGAAGGGTGGTCCTGACACTCCCCGAGCCCTGGATGCTCGACGGATTGTTGCAACACCCGACCACATCGCGATGGCTGGGCGACCGCCTCGGGCCGACCGCGGTCGACCTCCCCGACGACCACCTCGAACCCTTCCGCAAGGCCCTCCGCGAACTGGGAATCGTTGTGAACGACCGATTCGGACGAACCACGAACGACACGAACGAAGACGGATCTTGAGAATCCGCTGTGAATAAAGATTCCCCGCTTTCAGGCGCCGGGAGTCTCAAATCTTGGATGTCCGCGTCAGCTCGCAAGTGACGACCGTGCCGGCGGAGGAAGCTGGCTCGACGGTCAGCCGGGCGCCGATGATCGCGGCGCGGTTATCCATGATTCGCAGTCCCAGCCCCCGGCCCTCCTCGGGGGGCGAGGGGAGTCCGACGCCGTCGTCCCGCACCCGAAGGACCAGGCCGTTGCCGTTGGTCAGAGTGATTCGGATGTGCCGGGGTCGGGCGTGCTTGACCGCATTGTGAACAGCCTCCTGAGCGATCAGGTACAGGTGGGTCGCTGTCAGGTTGTCCGCCACGGAGACCGGCTCGGGACAGTGAAACGCGCACGCTACCGGACTGTCCTGGCTGGTGCGATCCGCGAGGTCCGCCAGCGCCGCCATCAGCCCGTCTCGGTCGACCGGAACCGGGAGGAGCCCACGTATCACCACCCGGAGTTGCTGCTGGCTCCGCCTGAGGCCCCGGGTCAGCCGCTCGGCCAGGTTGGCCGCGGCCGTCGGGTCGGTCGGCAGGGTGTCGGCAAGGTCCCGGGCCAGGATGTTCAGGGCGGTTAGCTCCTGTCCGACGGTGTCGTGAATGTCCTGGCCGATGCGTCGCTGCTCCCGGGAGGCGACCTCGAGCACTTCCCGCTCGAGCTCCTTCCGCTGGGTGAGATCCCGGATGATGACGGTGAACTGCCCCAGGTGGTTGATCGGGCTCACGGCCAGCCCGATCGGGAATACCGTCCCATCCTTCCGCCGGGCGGCCATCTCCCGGTCGGTTCCAATGATCCTGGCCTGGCGGTTGTCGAGGAACTGCGCGAGGTCCTCGTCGTGATCATCGCGAAACGTGGGCGGCATCAACATCCGGAGCTTCTGGCCGATCATCTCGCCCGCCGTGTAGTCGAAGAGAGCCGCGGCGGCCGGGTTGACCGTCTGGATGATCCCTCGGTTGTCGACGGTGATGATGGCTTCGGACGCGGTGTTCAGGATGGCGACGAGCCTCGCCTCACTCTCTCGCAACCCCTCTTCCGCCCGCCTGCGCTTGGTGATGTCCTCGCCGAGGCTGGTCACGCCGATGACCCCACCCTCGGAGTCTCGCAGGACGGTATTGTTCCAGGCGATCAGCCTGCGTTCGCCCGTGCGCGTCAGAATCTCATTCTCGAACTGGGTGGGGATCTGCTCGCGGAGCGCGGGGTCGAAGAAAATGCGCTGAACCTCGGCCCTCACCTCCTCGGGGATGAAAAGGGTGAACCAGCTCTTCCTCTCCACCTCCTCGCGACCCCACCCGGTGAGCTGGAGCAGGTAGTCGTTGCAGAACGCGACTCGGCCCTCCGCGTCGAGCATGACGGCGACGAGCTTGACCTTCTCCAGTAACTCGCGAAACCGCCGTTCCGACTCGCGGAACGCCGCCTCCGCGCGCCTCCGCTCGGTCAGGTCCTGGTTGATGACCACCGCCCCGCGAACACCCCCGTCGTCAGCCCGGAGCGGGACGGCCGAGGTGAGGACGAGCTTCCGGGTTGCGCCCGCCACCTCGATATCGACGACCTCGCCCAGCACCGGCTCGCCCCGAAGCGCCCGGGCCAGCGCCCGGCCGTCGGGGGTGTCCGGCCGGTCGGTCCCGGACCGCCATTCCTTGGGCCCCTCGCCCCCATCGACCTCGGCGTGCGAGGCCCTTCCCCAGATCGCCCGGGCGGCCGGGTTGCCGTATTCGATTTGTCCTTCGGCGTCGGTAAGCCAGACCCCAACCGGCAGGGCATCCAGGACGGCTTGCAGTTCCTCTTCCCGATGCTGCAACGCCTCACGCGCCCGACGGTGCTCGACAATCCGCCCGAGCCGCGCCCGTAGCTCGTCTGGGTCAATCGGCTTGAGCGCGTAATCGGCGGCCCCGAGGCGGAAGGCCTCGATCGCACCGCGGACGTCGGCATGCTCGGTCACCACGACGACGGCCGTGTCCGGCGCTCGCTCCCTGAGCCTGGGGAGCAGCTCCTCGGCGGTCCCGTCCGGCAGTCGGCAGTCGAGCAGGATCGCCCCGTACCGACCCCAGTCATCGCGGGCCAGCACCTCGGCCGCCGTCCCGACGGAATCGACCTGGTAGCCATCGCGTTCCAGCAGCGCGCTGAGAGTGGCCCGGGTGTCCAGATCGTCGGCGACTACCAGCACGCAGAATGGCATCCGGCTCTCCTGACCAGGGACGGCCCCGTGACTGGGCCGGCTGGTCCGAGTCCTGCCACAAGCTCGGAACGTCGAGCAACAGGTGGTGGACCGCGACGAGATCTTCTCGGATCTCCGTGCAGGACCGGGGCCAATCCAGATCAGTCAGCTATGATTATATCCGAGGCGTCCATGATTATAGCAGACGCGTCGATCGCCGTCTCCTGAGTGTCAGACAGGACTGCGACTCCTCGGCATGGCTCACATACCGGACCGCTCACCGGGCTCGGCGGCCGAATGTGCCATGCGTCCGTTGTTCCGATGGGTGGGTGGCGCCCCCGCCCTGGGTGCTGCCACCCACCACCTCGATTAGCCCAGGTCCGAGTTTCGATCGCGTGACCGGGGCCATTGGTCGGCGTTTACTGGCCGGCGTCATGCACGGGCCGCCAGCTCCTTCGGGTCGGTTCCGTGGTGGCGGAGCCGGAGGTCTCGACGCGGGGCTCGGCCTTCGGTTCGGCTTCGGGCCGCGGTGCGCCGGTGGTATGGTTCGGGTGCCAGGCGACGCGGCGGGCCGATCGCGAGGGCGCCGGGGCGGCCTCGCCATCGGTGCCGACCGGCTCCTCGATCCCCAGCCTCCGGTAATGCGGGAGCAGGATGTCGCCCGTCTCGGCCTCGGCCGTACGACGGCTTCGGCTTTGGCTTCGATTTCCGCCCTCGCTCGGCTCGGGATTCGGCTCCTCCTCGACATCCGGCGACTGCGTTCGCGCCACGCGCGTCGGCGCGGGTGCGGGCGATGGCCGTCCACGGTCGGCGAGCAAGGTGCCCGTGCCGGCCGAGACCGGAGCATACAGCGCCGCGAGGTTGTTCCGGTCGAGGATCGAGTAGATGGATCGCGGCGTGGCGTAGAGTCCGTGATCGCCCTGCGGCTCGGCGAAGTTGCAGACGCCCGCGATGTATCCGTTCGTGGTGAAGAGTCCGCCTCCGGATCGACCCTGCTTCGGGGCGTGCTCGCACTCGATCGCCTCGTACGACGGCTGGCCCTGGAGGAATCCCTTCAGCCTCGGGTTCATCACCCGGGTGTACCAGGCGGTCGCGTCGTCTCCCTCCGAGCAGCCGACGGTCAGCATCTTCATCGGGAGCGGCTTGCTTTGCGGCTGCCAGTAGGTCGGCACCACCCGGCTCGAAGGCAGCTTCCGGCCCGGACGGAAGACGATCAGGCCAACGTCGAGGTTGAAATCGTAATCGAGCGCCTTGCCCGGGAACGCCGCGACACATCGCGCCTTCGGCGGTCCCGACGGCTGCGCGTGCAGCTTGCCGTCGAACAGCTCGATCGTGATCGGAAGCGGGAACTGCCCGGGCGCCGCCTGTCGCGACCGACCTTCTTGCTTGAAAATATGGGCACACGTCAGCACGATCGAGATCTCGGGCGAACTGTAGATGATGGTTCCCGAGCCGAACCCGACCGAGTGAGGCGCCTGCACCTTGATTCGGACCGTGGTCTCGACCGGGTGCGGATTGGTGAACGTTTTTGCCTGGGTCTCGGGCTGATCGTCGTCGGTTTCGAGGCGGGTTCGATTGTTGTCGGGGTTGGGCTGGTCGTCGGGCTCGGGCTGTCGGGCGGTCCTGCGCACGGGACGGGCGGGGCGTTCGACCTCGATTTCGGGCTGATCGTCGCGGGCCTCATCGGGGGCCTGGGCCTGGGCTTTCGCGCGGCTGCGATCGCGGGCGTTGAGGTAAAACTGTTCGAGGGCTGAGGCGGGTTGAAGGCCGCTGGTCCGGTCGATCTCGCGGCCGTCGGCGTCGACCACGATGAAGGTTGGGACGGCCTCGACGCCGTACTTCTGCGCCATCGCGGGGGAGCGATCGATGTTGATCTTCCGGATGGGGTAGCCCTGTCGGCCGAGGCGGTCGATGGCGGGGGCCATCTGTCGGCAGGGCCCGCACCAGTCGGCCTGGAAGTCGAGCAGGATGGCCTCAGGGGCGCCGCCGTCGGATGAAGGATTCGCGGCGGTGAGTAGGGCGAGCAGAAGCGTTGAAGCAAGGGTCATACCGCAAGGACTCCTTTCCCTCGGGATCGCCGGCGTGGGTCGGTCGGCCGGGCGGCGACGGACCAAAACGCGGGCGGGGCCAGCTCGGTGTTTCTCGCCCCGAGACGAGGCGGATCACGATCTGTGGGCTGGGCCATCGGGAGCGAGGCGGGTGCGATCTCCGTCGGCCCATCCGGCAGCCCAGGGCAGGCGCGGAGGGGACGTCGAAGACGCGCGGGAACCAGGGTAGTGGTCCCGTTCGCCGAAAGAAGTGGATGTACGACGAGGAGAATGGCGATGTGTCGGGGACCGGTGTCCTCGACCCTTCCTTGGGCGGCGTGCCTCGCGTGAAAGGCCCCGCGACGCACCTTCATGGCGCATCGCGTCCCATCGATCGGGCCTCGGGCTGGCCAGCGACCCCCAACGGCGACGCCGAGGGTTCCGGCAAATCCGGGCGGACCGTCCGATGGTCCCGTGGTTGTTCGAACCCTCCTGGCTTCCGACCTTCCCGGGCCTCCGGCCTGGGACGCGCAAGATCCCGAAGGGGTCGCGTTCACCGCGGTGGGCCCCTTTTACTAGGAGTCGACAAGGAGTACCAGATCATTTGTCGGCATTCCGTCCGACTCGATTGAGGATTTTCGACAATCGAGGTGAAAATCCAGGCCGCACTGCCTGAGGAGGTGGTTCGATCGAGTGCGGTGGGAAGGGGTTCGGGCGAGGCGGCGCCCTTCCCTTTCGGAGGGCCTGCGAAGGGGCTGTTGATCCGGGAAGGTCGATCAGGGGACGGCCGCGGCGATGATCCTCCCCCGGAAGTGTCCGGGCGCCATCGCGATCTCGTCAAGGAACCGGCGTGCGATCGGGGAAGGTTGGCGCGTCCCCTGTTCCCACGATCGGACCGTCATCGGGCTGACCGCTAGCAACTGAGCGAAAACTTCCCGGCTGGCTCCGAGGGATTCCCGGACGGCTCGCACCCGGGCCGGGGAATAGGAAGTTGGCTCGGGGAAGACGCGGACCGTCCTTGCGGTCGGCAGGGACTCGATCGAGGCCCCTGCTTCCAGGTCGGATGCCAGCTCCTCGAGCGCCTCGACGATCCGTGCCCCCCGCGATGATAGCCCGGCTTTGCTCATCGGATTTTCTCTTCGTCCAGCAGCTTCTGGATCCGGGCGATGACCTTCCCGATCGCCCGGTAATCCTGCGGCTCCAGGTCCTCTCGCTCCGACTTGGGCCAGGCCGCGAGCAGGAGCACGGTCCCGTGATCCGGCAGGAAAGAATCGAGGACACGGAATCCGCCGCTCTTCCCCTTTCCCGAGCCCGGATCAGGCCGTCGGATCTTCCGGGCCCCGCCCCCGCCCGGCACGACGGGCGCTCGCGTTGGGTTCCGCGCGATCGCGTCCTCCAGCTCTCGAAGCGCCTCGTCCTCGAGCCCTCGATCCGACCAATCCTCGGTGAACGAGGCGACATCGACGAAGCGATAGAGGCTCGCCGGTCGCGCCGATTCCGATCCGCTCGCGTGCCCGTACCGCTTTTTGCCATGGGGGTTCGGCCCGCGGGGGCGCTGCCCGACCTCCCTCGATCCAGGGTAAACCATGCAGATCGACCCTTCCAGGTCGACCTGCCCGGCGCTCAAAGCTCCTGAATCTCGATATCCTTGAACCGGACCTCCATCGGCTGCGGCCAGACGTGCAATTGCAGCGCGATGATCCCTTCGGCGGCGAAGTGGGGGTCGTCGCGGTCGATGATCCGGGTGCCGTTGAAGTCGATCGTCACGTGCGTTCCCTTCGCCGTGATGACGAACTCGTTCCAGTCGCCCTTCTTGACCAGGGCGTTGGCCTTCTTCTCGGGATAGCGCTCCAGGATGCCCCGATCGCGCTCCTCGTAGAGCAGGCCCCAGTAGCCGTCGGCCACGTCGGCCTGCGGCCCCGAGACAGCCCCGTTGGCCGCCCGCTTGCTGCGGAACTGAATCCCCGAGTTCCCGTTCCGGATCTTCACCTTCGCCTTCAGGACGAAGTCCTTGTAGGGCCGGTCGGTGACGAGGAATTCGTTCTTCTTGAGCTTCTCGGCGCCGGTCCGGCCGACGATCTGGCCGTCCTCGACGGTGAAGAGACCCGGAACGTCGGGCTTCACCCAGCCAGTCAGGTCCTTGCCGTTGAAGAGCGGGCGGAAGCCCTTCGACTCCTGCGCGGGGGCCTGAACGGCAAGGCCCAGGATCAGGGCCGACGAAAGGGCCATCACGCGGCGATATCGCGGTCGGATCATCGGGTGTTTCCTCGGATGCGGGGTGGTGGGAGGGAGCCTCACGATGCGGGTCGATTGTGCCGGTGCGGTCGGGGCTCGTCAATCGTCGGGCGCGGCTGTCGGCTTACGTTTCCCTGCTCCGGCGAGTAAAATCGTCCAGCCCCGGCGTGCGACCGGGAATCCAATCCCTTACCCCTGGCCCGTCGGACGATTCGCAGCATGGCCTTCGCGGACGATCTGAGCCGGTTCGGTCCCGGATCCTCGGAGCGGCCCTCCCGCAACGAGGCACTCGACTACTGCGCCCGGCTCACGGCGACTCACTACGAAAACTTCAGCGTCGTCACCCGGCTGACGCCCCCACGCCACCGGCCCGCGTTCCGAAGCATCTACGCCTTCTGCCGGTGGTCCGATGACCTTGGTGACGAGGTCGGCGACCCGCGCCGATCGCTCGAGCTCCTCGCCTGGTGGCGAGACGAGCTCCTCGCCTGTTACGACGGCCGCCCTCGCCATCCCGTGATGATCGCCCTTCGAGAGACGGTCGAGCAGTACGACATCCCACTCGCCCCCTTCGAGGCCCTCATCTCCGCCTTCGAGCAGGATCAATCGATCCACGAATACGAAACCTACGATCAGTTGCTCGACTACTGCACGCGGTCGGCGAACCCGGTCGGGCACCTGGTCCTGCACGTCGCCGGGGCCTATGAAGCCGAGAACACCCGCCTCTCCGACGCGACCTGCACGGCGCTCCAGCTCGCGAACTTCTGGCAGGACGTCGCGCGCGATCTGGCGATCGGACGGATCTACCTTCCGCGCGAGGATCGCGAGCGGTTCGGCGTCGACGAGCCCTCGCTCCGCGGCCTCCGGTTCACTACTGAGTTCGCCGAGCTGATGCGCTTCGAGGTCCATCGGGCTCGCCACCTCTTCAACAAGGGCCGGCTCCTGGTGCCGAGGATGCCGAGAGAACTGGCCGTCGACGTCGATCTCTTCTCGCGAGGCGGGACGGCGATCCTCGACCGAATCGAGGCACGCGGCTTCGACGTGCTGACCGCCCGGCCCTCGCTCTCGAAATGGACGAAGGCCCGCCTGCTCGCCCGCGCCGCCACCTCGATGACCGTGGCCCGAATCCGAGAGGGCCTCAACGGGCCGCCGAGACCGGAGGTCGCCCCGTGACGACCATCGATCCCCGGGCGCTCCGCGAAAGCTACCGATTCTGCGCCTCGCTCTCGCGACGCCAGGCGAAAAATTTCTATTATGCATTCCTCTTGCTGCCCGCCAACCGCCGCCGGTCGATGTGCGCGCTCTACGCCTATCTCCGCCACACCGACGACCTTGCCGACGAGCCCGGCCCATCCGATCAGAAGGCCCGGGCACTGGCCGACTGGGGCCGGGCGCTCGACGCCGCGCTCGATGGCGAGATCCCGCCGAACTCGTGGCCCGGCTTCCCCGCCCTGGCCGACACCGTCGCCCGCCACGCGATCCCCTCGCGACTCCTCCACGAGGTGATCGAGGGCGTCTCGATGGACCTCGAACCGATCGGCTTCGCAACCTTCCACGAGCTGACCGACTACTGCTACCGCGTCGCCTCGGTCGTCGGTCTCTGCTGCCTTTGTATCTGGGGATATCGATCGGAAAACGGCGAGGCCGAACGCCTGGCCGAGCACTGTGGCCTCGCTCTCCAGTTGACGAACATCGTCCGCGACGTCCGCGACGACGCCCGCTCCGGCCGGATTTACCTGCCGCGCGAGGACCTCTCGCGGTTCGGTGTCGAGCCGGATGACCTCTCGAAAACCGGTCCGCCGGATGATCGCGTCCGCGAGCTGCTGGCCTTCGAGGCCGACCGCGCGTACCAGTTCTACGACGAGGCGTGCCGGCTGGTCCCGCTGGTCGACCCGGTCGGTCGACCGGTGCTTCGGGCAATTGTCGGGATCTACCGATCGCTGCTCGACGAGATCGTCCGGCGCGATTACAACGTCCTCGACGGCCGGATCTCGCTCTCCGCCTGGCGCAAGCTCGCCATCGCGATCCGGGCGGTCGCCGGTAGAATGGAAGAGCCCAGCCGCGATCGCGACGCGGATCGATTGGTCCCCTGAACGGAGTGAGATCATGGCCGCGAAGAAAACACCGCTGAAGCCCGCCAATGGCGCTTCCGCGGCCGAAGTGAATGAGGCGGGATCAGAGCCCGAAAGCATGACCCCGGCCCAGCGAGAGAAACGGATCCAGGACATCCAGGAACGGGCAGACCGCTTGCAGGCCATGACCAATGGGAGTCAAGGCCACTGGGCGGCATGGCACACCCTGATCGGGAGCTGCGCCGATAGCCCCGAGGATTTCAAGGAAGCGATGCGACTCGGCCGAGAGTGGCGGGAATCGTTTCGGCCGAAGCCAAGGCGTCGGAAGGCGGGGGTTGTCGATGCTGGTGATCCTTGATACCGACCACCTGAGCCTGCTCCTCTTCCCTGACTCGGAGGCCGCCGACCGGATTGTGGAGCGCCTCGTCGCCGAGCACGTCCGGCAGCTTTGCACCACGATCATCACGTATGAGGAGCAGACGCGAGGTTGGTTGGCCAGGATCTCGCGGGCCCGGAACGTCGGCCAGGAAATCCAGGCTTATCGGAAGCTACGCGAGAGCCTGCACGACTTCGGTCTGATGGAGATCCTTGACTTCGACGAGGAGGCCGCCGCGGAGTACCAGCGGCTCCGACAGATGAAAATCCGGATCGGATCGATGGATCTCCGGATCGCGGCCATCGCCCTCACCCGAGGGGTCCCGATACTTACCAGGAACCTGTCGGATTTCCGAAAGGTCCCCGGATTGCAGGTCGAGGACTGGTCCCGTTGAAGGCGCTCCCCGGGATCGACGACGAGCCCCACCCCACGAGAACGATGTCGAGAGTCCACCGTCCTCCACCACCTCGGGTCGTGATCGTCGGCGGCGGGCTGGCGGGGCTGGCCGCCGCCTCCTGCCTGGTCGATCGCGGCCTCCGAATCACCCTCCTCGAAAGCCGACCCAGACTCGGCGGCCGCGCCAGCTCGTTCGTCGACCCGGCCACCGGCGAACTGGTCGACAATTGTCAACATGTCAGCATGGCCTGCTGTACCAACCTCGCCGATTTCTGCCGGCGGGTCGGCATCAGCGACCTCTTCCGCCGAGAGCCCGAACTGGTCTTTCTCGACCTTGAGGGGCGGACGTCTCGATTCCGCGCGGGTTCGGGTCCGGCGCCGCTGCACCTGACCGGCAGCTTCCTGAAGGCCCGATTCCTCGCCTTTGAGGACAAGCTCGCCGTGGCTCGCGGGCTGGCGGGGCTGGCGTTCGACCGCGCGGATCTGCCCGGCGAATCGCTCCTCGACTGGCTCCGCCGCCATCATCAGACCGATCGCGCGATCGAGATGTTCTGGGGGCCGGTGCTGGTCTCGGCGCTCAACGAGCGGCTGGAACAGATGGACGTCGGCCACGCGCGCAAGGTCTTCCTCGACGGCTTCCTCCGCAACCGGGCCGGGTTCCAGCTCGAACTGCCGACGGCCCCGCTCGGCGAGCTTTACGGCCGGCGTCTGGAGCGCTGGCTGGATATCCACGAGGTCGAGGTCCGGCTCACGACCGGCGTCCGATCGATCGAGACCGACGACGACGGCGCCCTCGGCGGCGTGGTCCTGCGAACGGGCGAGTCGATCGCGGCCGACTTCGTGGTCCTGGCCGTCCCGTTCGACCGCGCCGGCGCGATGATCCCGCCGGGGTTCCGCGACCGGATGCCGGCGCTCTCGGGTCTGGAAAAGATGGAGTCTTCACCGATCACGGGCGTGCATCTGTGGTTCGACCGGCCGGTCTGCCCGTTCGATCACGTGGTCACGCCGGGGCGGCTGATCCAGTGGGTTTTCAACCACACGGCGATCCAGGGCCGATCGGCGGCCGAGGGGGGCGGTCAGTATCTGCAACTGGTCATCAGCGCCTCGTACGACCTGCTGCCGCTCGACAAGAATGCGATCCGCGATCGCGTGCTCAACGAACTGGGCGAGATCTGGCCCGAGGCCCGCGACGCAACGCTTTTGCGATGGTGGGTCGTCACCGAGCACGGCGCGACGTTCGCGGTCCGGCCGGGGGTCGAGTCGATCCGCCCGCCGCAGCGAACGCCGATCGACGGCCTCTTCCTGGCCGGCGACTGGACCGACACCGGATGGCCGGCGACGATGGAAGGCGCTGTCCGGAGCGGATACCTGGCCGCGCAGGGAATCCTTCAGGACCTCGACCGCCCCGCCCGGTTCATCCGCCCGGGACTTCCCTCCGGGACGCTCGCCCGATGGATCTTCGGCTCATCCGACTACCGCCCGCCGCGTACCTGATCCGAGAGAGTTTCACGCAGAGACGCAGAAATCTTGAAAAGATCAACCCTGATCGGATCGGCGTCAGCATCGGGGTCCGATTGGTCGGGAAAATCCTGGTCTTCTCTGCGTCTCTGCGCCCCTCTGCGTCTCTGCGTGAAACTCTTCTCAGGTTTCCCAGCCTTCTCTGCGTGAAACTCTGGGGCGGATCAAGGCGCCAGCTTATCTAGCTCGGTCCGGACGGTCTTCATCAGCGAGGCGATCAATTCGTCGCCGAAGTCGAACCGCGTGCCGGCCGCCTCGAAGAGCTCGAGCAATGGCCGAGAGCCGCCCAGCGCCAGTGCCTTCTTGTACGCTCCGACCGCTCCCGCGCGATCCGTCAGCGACCGCTGCCAGATCTGCAACGCGCCGAGCTGCGCGATCCCGTATTCGATGTAGTAGAACGGGTACAGGAAGATGTGGAGCTGTCGATGCCAGGAGTGATCGCGCGACTCCTCGTATCCCGACCAGTCCACCGCGCCGCCGAATCGTTCCAAAAGCCCGCGCCAGGCGGCTCGCCGTTCGTCGCGCGTGTGGCCGGGGTGGTTGTAGATCCAGTGCTGAAAGGCATCGACCGTGGCGATCCAGGGGAGGATGGTCACGATCCCTTCCAGGAGCTTGCGGGCCGATCGGTCGGCGTCGGCGTCGTCGTAGAATGGGCCGAGGCGACGGGCGCCGAGCAGTTCCATGCTCATCGAGGCGACCTCGCAGAACTCCAGCGGGGCCTCGCGATACGCCGGCAGCGGCTCGGCCCGCGCGGCGAGCGTGTGGAAGGCGTGGCCGCCCTCGTGCAGGAGCGTTCGGACATCGCCGTCGAGACCGACCGCGTTCATGAAGATGAACGGCAGCCGTTTCTCTTCGAGCGTCGTCTGATACCCGCCGGGCGCCTTTCCCTTGCGGTTCGCGAGATCGAGCAGGTTTTGCGCCCGGAGGAACGCGAACTGCGCGCCCAGTTCGGGATCGACCTCGCGGAAGACGATCTCGGTGCCCTCGGCGAGCTTCTCGACGTCGTCGAACGGGTGAAGGGGCGCCCGGCCGAGCGGGTCGACCGAGAGATCCCACGGCCGGAGCCATTCCACGCCCATCATCTGGCGGTGGTGCTCCTGAATCTCGCGCATCAGCGGGACAACCACCCGCTCGACCGAGTTCTGGAACTTCACCGCGTCCTCGATCCCATAGTCGAACCGCTCGCGGTTGCGGAAGGCGTACTCCACATAATTCTCAAACCCAGCCTCACTCGCCACCTCGCCACGCAGGACGAGCATCTGGTCGAAGAGATCGTCGAGCGCCTCCCGGTCTTGCAGCCGACGCGCGGCGGAGAGCTCCCACGCCTCTTTTCGGACCGCGCGATCCGTCTCCTCCAGGAACGGGGCCATCTGGGCGAGGGTTCGTTCCTGGTTGCGATAGGTCACGGTCATGGCGCCAATGAGCTTCTGGTACTGCTGCTCCAGTTCGGCGAGGGCCGTCTCGCGAGCGATGTTGGCCTCTCGATAGATCGCCCGACGGTTCTCCATCGCCCGGTCGTAGACGAAGTATCGGTCGCGCGGCAGACCGGCGCGGTGGGGCGAGTCGAGATATCGACGCCGGATCGCGTCGTGGATCGGCTTGAGCTTCGGCTCGATCTCGCGGACGTATTCGAGGTACGCCGCCTCGCGCTGGGGGTCGTCGGTCTGGCAGGTCATCGCGATGTAGCGCTCGACCCCCACCTGTCCGACCACCGCGCTGAGCTCGCCGGCCGCGCGCACCCAGCGCTCGAGGTCGGCGGGCGACTCGATCGGCTCGTCCATCAGCCGGACGTACCAGGGTTCGATCTGGTCCCAGGTCTTCAGCTCGACGCCTTCCGGCAGCCACTCGTGTGGGAACGGCTGGGGTCGGTACTCCTGGATGGTCAACGTAGGGATCTCCTTCCATGCTCGGGTCAGGGGACCGTCGCCTGGACCAGCCAGGCACCGGCGAACAGCCAGGAGGACATCAAGGCAACGGCCAGGATCAGGACGAGAGTGGTGGTGGCGACGGCCTCGGCGTGCGCGACGAGGTCTCGGGCCTCGCCGAACGAGCCAATCGTCTGAAAAAGCGCCATGATCGCGGTGACACCGATGACAACCTCGCCGAGGGCCGTCAAAAAGACGATCAGGGCCACGCGGCCGACGATATCTCGGCCAATCGCCAGGCAAAGGCCCAGAATGAAAATGAAGACGAAAAGATGCCAGAGCCGCATCGAAACCCGGTCCTCTGGTTGCGCCAGAACCGCCCGGAATGTTTTTGACCCGGCCCGATGCATTCATCGCGAGCAGCCGGGTGCCCTGCAATATTAGGGCGACGTGCCAGGTCGGATGTCAACCGCCCCCACGCTCCGGGGGGAGACGCGCCCGTTGAGGGGATCCCGCGTTTCGGGTATCTCTGGAAGTCCCGGGAGGCGCGCTGCTCTCCTCCCGCCTCGAACCGACGGAGATCGACGCAACATGCCCGCCGCCACGACCCCGAGCCCAACGTCCTATCGCTTCTCGTTCGGCCCCTGGAACATCAGCACCGGCGCCGATCCCTTTGGGCCGCCCGCCCGCAAGGAGATGGAGTACGCCCGCAAACTCAAGGCGTACAGGGAACTCGGCTTCGACGCCGTCCAGTTCCACGACGACGACATCGTTCCCGCCGACCTCGACTGGCAGGCGACCCTGAAGGGCGTCGCCGAGGTCAAGAAGATTCTCGACGGCGAGGGTCTCTTCGTCGAGATCATCGCCCCGAGACTCTGGGAGGATCCGCGAACCGTCGACGGCGCCTTTACCTCGAACGATCCGGCCGAGCGAAAGTACGCCATCGACCGCTCGAAGCGATGCGTCGACCTGGCCCGCGAGGTTGGCTGCAAGAATTACGTCCTCTGGCTGGCTCGCGAGGGAACCTACATCCGCGAGGCCAAGTGCGCGAAGACCGCCGTCTCTCGAATCGTCGACGCCTGGAACGCGATTCTGGAGCACGACCCCGAGATCCGCGTCCTTGGCGAGGCCAAGCCGAACGAGCCGATGGACCAGGCTTATCTGCCGACGGTCGGCCACATGATTGGCGTCTGCTACAAGACGGCCGACCCCGCGCGATCGGGCGTTTTGATCGAGAGCGCCCACTCGATCCTGGCGGGCCTCGACCCGGCCGACGACATGGCCTATGCCCTCCACCACGAGAAGCTCTGGAGCGTTCACCTCAACGACCAGAACGGCCTGAAGTACGATCAGGACAAGGTTTTCGGCTCGGTGGACCTCCGCCGCGCCTTCAACCAGGTGCGGGTGCTGGAAGAATCCGGTTACGGCAAGAATGGCGAGTGCGTCGGCCTGGACGTCAAGGCGATGCGAACGACCTCGTTTGAGGAGTCGATGTACCACCTCGCGCACTCGAAGACGATGTTCCTCCGTCTTCTCGACGTCGTCCGTGGCCTCGACCGCGCGAAGATCGAGGAGTTCCGCACCCATCGCCGTTACGAGCAGCTTGAGATGTACATCCTGAATGAGCTGATGGGCCGGCGCTGAGACTTTTTGGGGGCCGCGACCGTGTCGATGGCCTGTGTCGGAGCCGGCACCAGCCGGCGATCTTCGCGTCCCGATAGGCCGCGAGCGGATCGGGAGCGGAAGCTCTCTCCGACAGGGGCCGATCCTCACCGCGGTCGTGGATGGTCATCCTCGGCGTTTTTCGCGACATTCTCGGCTGTGTCCCGATGGCCAGCGAAAGCGGGTACTTCCAGAAGTCGGCTCAGCGAGGGAGATTTCTTCGTGGATTCGAGGCAAGGAGGGAGGGACGACGCGGTGTCCGATCCGGGATACCTGATTCGTTACGGATCGATGGGGTACGTGGGACGGTTCCGCGCCTCGGCGGCGTGTGAGGTGTCGGGACCGCTCCGACGAGGCCAGTCGGTGGTGATCCGGTCCGACCGCGGAATCGAGCTGGGAGAAATCCTTGTCCCGCTCGACGAGGCCGGCGCCGCCCGGGCAAAGCCGGCCGAGCTTCAGGAGGCGATCCGCCCGGCTGGACCCGACGATCTGGCGCGTGCCCGAGTCGCCGAGGCGACCCGTCCGGACCGCCTCGCGGTTTGCCGTCGTGTTCTGGACGAGGCCGGATGGCCCTGGGAGATCCTCGACGTGGAGTTGATGATCGAGGGGGGGCTGACCGTGATTCAGTACCTCGGTCCGCCCCATCCCGATCCCTCAGCGCTCCGGGCTCGGTTCCGGATGACGTGTGATCTTGACGTCGTTCTCGAGCCGATCGGTGGCGAGCCGGTCGCGGAGCCCTCCGGCTGTGGATCGGGCGGAGGCTGCGGAACGGGCGGAGGGTGTTCATCATGCGGGCTGAAGGCCCGGCGGTGAGCGCGACGGAAAGATTCGAGGAAAGTCGTAGCGGTAGAGTGATCTGGATTTCTGCCATCTGGAATCTCCCATCCCGAATCCAGCATCCCGTTCCTTGCATCTCCCCGAGCCCTCGTTTTCCCTTTGCGCCGACCGCTTCTCGGATCGCGTTCTAGGATTTCATACGTAGTGGAGTCTCTTGTGCTTCCCGAGAGATCCCGATCCCCATCCGGAGCGGTCCCATGGTACTCGCCGCCGAACGTCGAACGTCTCCCAGAACCGAACCGGGCGCCCTGGGATGCAACCTTCTCATCATGGTCGAGAGCGCCGGCTGGATGAGGCCCGGGAAGCTACTCAACATCAGTGCCGGGGGCGCCTTGATCCGTTCGGATCGAGGCATCACCGAGCAGCGGCGTCTCCGGATTCTGGTCCACGATGTCCCGGAGCTGGGTTGGATCGATGCGGAGGTTGTCCGCTCGGCCGGGCCGAGGGAACTGGCCGTGCGATTCGTCACTCCCTTCAGCCCGGAGTTTGTCCAGGCGGCGACCGCGGAGTCCCGGTCGTCCCGCGACGGAATCGCCGAGAGTCAGACCCCCTACCTCGGTGATTCGATCCCCATCTGGTGACGTGGGGCTCGGCTGCGTCGGACGGGATTCGGCGCGGCGATTGTTTAGCGCCCGGCGACCCGAGGCCGGGAAAGCCGGCGGTGGACGACGGCCGGGTCTTCGCGGCGGGCCAGTTCTCGGTTGATCGGATCGCGGACCGGGTCGAAAAATGCGTTCGGGTCGCGGAACCAGGCGAGGAATTCCGGATTCGCCACCGCGGCCCGGTACAGTTGAAACACCGCCTGATCGAGATAGGTCGGGTCGGTGGCCGCGAGGACCGCGTAAACCTCGGCCGAGAAGTAGTGCGCTCGCCCCACCCGCTGCTGGGACTGAATCGCCATCTCACGCGCCTTGTCGATCACCCATCGCGCGTCACCGGGGCGTTGGGCGTGCAGGAGGGCCCGGGCGCTGATGAAGAGCGAGTCGAGCCAGCGGGGATCCCGACGGATCTGGGTCTCCAGCCGAGATTGCTGGTGGAACACCACCTCCAGGTCGCGGCGCGCCTCGTCGAACCGCCCGTCCTCGATCGCGAGCTGAGCCCGAAACACCCGCGAAACGAGCTGGTCCGGGGCCAGCTCCATGATCACCTTTTCCAGCTCCTTGAGGGCCAGCTCGGGGCGCCCGGCGACGTGAAGTTTCTCGGCCAGTCCGGTTCGCGTGGCGATCTCATCGTCCCCCACGCGATCCGGACGGCGGGGCTCGAAGGCGGGGGCAGACCCCGGCACGAGGGGGGTCGCGATCGAGAGAGCCTCGGTCTCGGCCACGCGTCTGGGCCGGCCGTTCCACCATGTCGGCGAGACAATCCCGTGGAGCTTTTCGAACTGCCTCAGGTCGTCGTCGATTCCGGCGGTCTGACCCGAGTCGACCCGGGCGAAAATCCGAGTCCGGTACAGTTCGGCGAACCGGGGGGTCCGGCGCAGGCCGCGGTCGCAGTATTCCATGGCCCGGGCATACTGCTTCAGATCGACCAGCCGGCCGGCGAGCTGGTCGAGGATCTCCGCGTTCTCGGGCCGACGGGACAGGCAGTATTCCAGGTGGCGCGCCGACTCGGCCATGTGCTCGCGGCCCAGACCAAACCAGGCCGAGGCCGCCCGGTAGTGTCCCCAGAACGATTCGGGACGGTACGCCAGCGATCGGCCGTAGTGCTCCAGCGCCCGCTCGACGGCGGTCCGGCCCGCCGCATCGGGGTCGCCGGTGATGGGCTGGCTCGGCTGGCATTCGGCGGCGAAACCCAGCAGGTGCTCGTCGAGCCAGCCTGGCGACGGCCGGATTGGCCCGGATACCGCCACCGGCGGCACCACCACGCCCGGACGCGACGCCAGCTCTCGGCGCAGCGACGCGAACGCGGTGATCGACTGCGAGCCGGCCGCTCGATCAAGGGCCTCGGCCGCCTGCCTCCAGTCGGCGACCGCCCCCGCCTGCGCGGCCAGCGCACGGGCATAGCGATAGGCCCGCTCCAGCAGCCAGACCTCCAGATCCTCGCGGTCCGTCGGCGGAAGATTGCGCAGGTCGTCACGCAACCGCCAGTCGCCCGGCTCCTCGCCGACGACCCGGGCGATCACGCCGTAATCCATCAGCGCCCGCCGCGCCGCGTCGAACGCCTCCGGATCGTCGGGATTCCAGTAATGCGGCGACGACAACCGCTGGTTCCCCAGGAACGCGGTCGAGTCGGGGGTGTCCCACCTCAGGGCCAGCATCCCGATCGCCGACGCCTTCTGCTCGCCGACCAGCATCCGTTTCGAGGCCACCTGTTCGACCGCGACGGCACTCAGCCCAGCGACGAGCAGCCAGGCGGCGGCAATCGCCAGCCGACGGCGGCGGACCCGTAACCATCGCGGTACCGAATGCCCCCAGAACGGCTCGTCGGTGTAGGCCAGCGGACGGTCCGTCCGCCATCGATCGAGGTCCTCGGCCAGCTCCAGCGCCCGTCGGTAACGACGCGAAGGGTCCGGGTCGAGGCAACGCGCCAGGATCGCCCGAAGCGCCGGCGCGATCCGGCGTCCCGAGGCGGTCTCGGTATCGGCCACGATTGCCGAGGCCGGTCGTTCGCGAGCCTCGGCGTACGCGGTCGCCTGCGAGGTCAGCCGCCTGGCTCCCGGCACAGCCGGCACCGCCGCGCTGGGCGCGCGGCCGGTCAGGGCTTCCAGCAGGACCATCCCCATCGAGTAAAGGTCGGCCATGTGTGCCGACCTGTCGATCGAGGCTTCCTCCGCCTCCGGATCGGGGAAGTCGAGGCTCGACGCATCCTCCTCCAGCCCCTTCGGCCGCGTGCACGCCGAGGCCAGCGCCCGGAGTCGCTCGGGGGCCATGTAGGCGAGCGTTCCTCCCGGGTCAATCGCATGGCCCGAGAGACCCACCGCCGGCGCCGCGTCTCGTGCCAGGTTGAAGTCCAGCAGCATCGGGTTGCCGTCGGCCGAGAGCAAAACGTTCGACGGCTTGACGTCGCCGTGGGCCACGCCGCGGACCTCGGCGTGGTCGAGCGCCTCCGAGAGCCGCGCCACCACCCAGGCGATCGCCCGATCGTACGAGAGGGCCGCCATCAGCTCGCGCGCCGGCCGGACCGGTGGTGCCGACGGATACTCGGGCGCCGCCACGGCGTCGAGCGCCGCGAGCAGGTCAACGCCTCGGGCCGGCACGCCCCGGCCCGGGGCCCATCGTCTCGAAACCTCGGCCAGCACCGCGGCGAGCGTCGCGCCTCCCCAGAACGGCATCGCGATCAGTTGAAGCTCGCCGTCGTCGACCTCCGCGTGCGAGAGAATCTCGACAATATGCGCGTGCCGCGCCCGGGCCATCAGCCAGGGCTCGCGAGTCGACCGCTCCGCGATCTTCACCACCACCAGCCGGTCCGAGAGGTCGGCCTGCTCGGCGAGAAAGACCCGGGCGAAGCTCCCGCTTCCCAGCTCGCGACGGAGCCGGTACGGCCCGACCCGGTCGCCGGCTTTCAGCCGGATGCCGCTCGAGGCGCGAAGCTCCTCACCCTCCAGCGACGGCAGCGGACCCAGCAGCCGACCCAGGAGCGAGGGCGTGCAGGCGCCGTGGAACCGGAAAAGGCTCCGAAGCGGCTCCGCGTATCGCGAGAACCGCGCCACATACTCCTCGGCCACCGGCGACTCACCGTCCGACTCGGCCAGGCAATACGCCCGATAAATCAGGTCGACGGCTCCCTGCTCGTCATCGGGCGCCAGCCGGGTCAGGTAGTCTTCCACCGCCGGCGCCTCGCAACGCTCCCAGGCGGCGGTAAACTCGTGGACCACCGGCAGTATCGACGAGCTGTACGCGTCATCGCCCGACGCCGAGCTGCGCCGTCGGATCGTGCTCCCCGCGTCGGCATCGACGCGATTCCGGCCGTCCTCGGCCTTCGTCCCGAAAGGACCGGCGCGGACGCTCATGGCCGGCTCTCCAGTCGCAACCGGAACAGGTCGATGATCCGACGGACCGATCGCTCGTGCATCCCCGTTCGCTCGGCAACCTCGGCGTAGGTCAAACCCTGCCGCCTCAAGGCCAGGACCCGCACCTCGCGGGCTCCAAATCCCGCCATTAATTGCTCGAATCGATCGTCGGCCTGCACATTTTCGCTGGGTGAGGGGTCGGGCGATGGAACCTCGCGCGCCACCTCCTGGTCGCCCCGGGCCACGTACAGCGGCTCCTCGCGTCCCAGGTCGCGGCGGGCCGTGCGTGTTTGCCGGCGATGCTCCTCGCCCACCTTGTTCCGCACCACGCCACGAAGGAAACCGCGCAGGTGTTCCTCGTTCTGAAACTCGGGCGCGCTCCCAGACGATCCGGTGAAGAAACTCTGCCAGACCGCCTGGACGAAGTCTCCGGAGTCAAATCGGGTCCGCAGCCGCTTCGGCAGCCGCGCCCGCACCATCACCCGAACCTCACGCTCGAACCGACCCAGAAAGTCGCGCACAGCCTCCGGATCACCGGCGCGAGCCCGCGACATCAATTCGTGAAACTTCTCTCCGGCGTCGTCGCGATCCATGACCGGTGCCCCCCGCTTCCCGGCGCCTCTACCTCGACCACGCTCGCGTCTGATCCCTTCAGACGCCACTTCCCTCCGCTCATCCTCGATCCGTGGCACTCCTGGCCATGGGCCAATGCCACCGTGACATCGAAACCCTCTCCATCATTATGCCGAGAAAGACCTCGGGCGCCCATTCTCTTTTTGTTTTATTAAAGACCAGAGGCTGGCAAAGCGACAGTCCGGGCGAGTTTAGGAAGTTCCGGCAACCTCCGTCCTTCTTATTGTGACTTCGGGAGTCAGCATAGCACGCCTTCTGAAAAATTTTCGGCAACCCCGCCGGATCCGCGCCGGGATCTCAACTAAGGGGATGGAAGCACGGTTTCGCACGGGCATTCGAGGTTGAGGAGAAGGGCCCCGGATGGCCCACCTCATGGAGCCCGCCGCGGCACCGTGACCAATCACGGACGATTCCCCGCGCCAGATGTCCAACGCGCGGGGTCCGGATGAGGAGGCTCGGGGCGGCGCGGACCCCATTCGATCGATGGATGATGATACAGGGAGCGACTTCGATGAGCGTCATGCGATCCCGGGAAATGGGTGTCACGACGGGGTTGTACCTCTATCTCAAGGACATAAAGGACGACGCACTGCTGACCGCCGCCGAGGAGCGCGAGCTCGCGGCGGAGATCGCCCAGGGAAATGAAGCCGCACGGCAGCGGATGATCGAGGCCAACCTCCGGCTGGTCGTGAAAATCGCCCGCGACTATGTCGGCCGTGGTATTCCGATCGACGACCTGATCGGCGAGGGAAACCTCGGACTTATCCGCGCCGCGAAGGAGTACGATCCGCAGTTCGGCACCCGGTTCAGCACCTACGCCAGCTACTGGATCAAGCAGGCGATTCGCCACGCGCTGATCAACACGACCACCACCATCCGACTCCCCGCGCACATGGTGGGCCTGATGACCCGGTGGCGGCGGACCGAACGCGCCCTGGCGAAGGAGCTCAGGCGAACGCCGACCTTCGAGGAGATCGCGACGACCATGGGCCTGACCTCGATGCAAAGAATGCTCGTCTCGCGGGCTCAGAAGGCGCGGCAGCTCAAGCTGGAGAGCGGTCTTTCCGGCGACATCAACCGATGGTCGCCCGAGGAAGCCATTGACGATGCCGACCGCCCGGGCGCCTCGGTCGAGGCCGAGGACGACCGCGCCCAGCTCCTCCGTCGGCTCTCTCGCCTGGACGAGCGCGAGCGGACGATTCTGGCCCTCCGATACGGCCTGGAAGGGGCCACGCCGTTGACCCTCAAAGAGATCGGCCGCCAGCTCGGCGTGACTCGCGAGTGGGTCCGCAAGATCGAGATGCGGGCCGTTCGCAAACTCGACGACGGCCAGGGCCCCGCACCCGCGACTCCCTCGCCCTCGCGACGCGTCTCCACACGGAAGGCCGCCACGGTCGGCTGCTGACGGCCCGGGCAATTGTCTCTTGCGTTCCCCGGCAGCTCGGTGATCCAATCGTCCCCACGGCCGGCGTGGCGCGGGCCGGATCGACCCCGGGCGTGAGGCGCGCGACGTGATGAGGCCAGCGGGTCGAGCCGCCAGAATGATCCTTCCCGCCGCGACGATTGCGGCGATCGCGGGCCTTGCCGCGGCCCGGCATGCCACCTGGTCCGCACCGCCCCGATACGACGGCGCGGGTTATGCTGTTTTGGCGCGGGCCATCCTCGAGGGCGAGGGATACCGGGCGATCGACCATCCCGACCGGCCTCGCCACGCCCATTTCCCGCCCGGATACCCGCTCTTGCTCGCGGCCACCTGGCGGGTGGCCGGCGTCTCGGCGCCGGCCGCCCACGCCGTCTCGATCGCCTGTACGATCGGCGCGACCCTCGCGGCCTGGCTCTGGTTCCTCGGCATGATGCCAAGGCACGCCGCCTTTCTGCTCTCAATCGCCCTGGCGATCAACTGGCAATGGGCCCGAACCGGCGGCGCCATCCAGTCCGAACCCCTTTACATGCTGCTCGGCCAGCTCGCGATCCTCTTCGCGTCGCGGGGCGCCGGACCGGGGGTGCTGGGGGCCCTGCTCGCCTTCGGTTTCCTCACTCGCCAGATCGCCATCGGGCTATTCCTGGCGATTTTCATCGACCTGGCCCTCCGGCGCGGCCGGCGATCGGCGTTTCTCCTTGCCGCGACGGCCGCCCTGCTCGTCTCCCCCTGGCTGATCTGGCAGGCGAGGGTGGGCCAAACCC
The DNA here is from genome assembly GCA_027449865.1 of Planctomycetales bacterium. Lineage (GTDB taxonomy): Bacteria > Planctomycetota > Planctomycetia > Isosphaerales > Isosphaeraceae > JAKAUH01. Next base: position 7,509 of record DAIDKV010000224.1, on the reverse strand, counting down.
AGGCCGCGCTGGCGGTCGCCGGCGCTGATCCCTGGTCCGACCGCCTCGTCAGCCAGCTCGCCTTTTACCTGAGACGCCTCCCAGACCAGATCACGGGGCCGTTCGTCGAGGTCGCGACGACGCTCGCCGGCCGATCGTGGAGGCTGGACATGGCCGTTGGCCTATGGGTCGGTCTCTCGGCCGGAGTGGTGGGATTCGGATGGAAACGCGCGTACGTTCGTCCCCAGCGTCGACTCGCGGCACTGGTTCCGCTTTCGACGTTGCTGATCTTGCTGGTCTGGCCGTTTACCGAGGCGGGCCGGTTTTTGATCCCGATGATTCCCTGCCTTCTGGTGGGAGGGGTCGAGGGACTCGCGGGCTCTCGGTGGGTGGTCCGGTGTGTTCGAGGGCTGGGGGTTCGACGTCGAACCGTCGCCGCCCTGATCGTACTCGGTATGACCCTCCCCTACTCGTCTTACTCACTGATCCGCGCCCGGGCCCGCGCCGTTGAGGCCGACCAGCGCGACTACGACGCAGCCTGTGCCTACGTGGCCTCGCGGCTCGATCGGCCTGGCCCGGTTCTGAGCCGGCACCCGGGCGAGGTCTTCTGGATGACGGGTCGGACGGGACTGGCGGTCGCCTCCACCGAGCGGTCCGGCGACCGCGACGCCGATCCGCTCGCGATCGCCAGCATGGTGGATCAATATCGGGTCGCCTTCCTCCTGATCGACCGCCGACGCTACCAGAACGCCCCCGTCAGCCCGCTCACCCGGTACGTCGACCGCTTTCCCGACCGCGTGGAGAAGGTATGGAGCCGAGACGCGGACCGATCCTCGGTCGAGGTCTACGAGGTCGGATGGACCAAACCCACTCCCGACCGCAACCAGAGGCCCAGCCCGGCCGACTGAACTTCTCGGGGTTTCGTCCGTTTGGTCCTCCTCGATTGTCGTGAGACGAGAAGATTCGGAAAGATTCGAGAATTTTGTCCGTTTCCTCCGGCCAGTGGCAATGGACGAAGAGCAGGGACGGCCGTCGAAGGCCCTGTGGTCTCGCTGGCGTCGGAGTCGCTCGCCTCTCCCTGGAGAGCCCGGGCGGCGCGAATCGGCGTTCTGGGCACTCCGAGACCAGAATGGCCCCTGGACGCGTGACGCACCTCGGGTTCGACGTGCGCACCATCATGCACCTGAGGAGATTCTCGATGACGACGATTCGCATGGGCACCCTCGCCGGTTTGGCGGCCTTGATCCTGGGCTCCTCGGCCGGCGCCGCGAACATCACCCCGATCAAAACCGTGACCGCGAACGGCTACACGTTCCTCAACTTCGATGGTCCGACGCCCAACACGGGGGGGACCACGATCGATGGGATCTCGAACAACGGCACTGTGGTCGGGTTCACGACGGCCGCCAACGGCAATCTGACGAACTTCACCGCGAACCCCGGGACGGGCACGTCGGCGACGATCCTGAACATCAACAATTCGACGGCCGCGATGGCGAACGGGATCAACAGCACCGGAACCATCGTCGGGTTCGACGGGAATAACAACGGATTCTCCCTGGTCAACGGCACAGCCTCACCGCTGATCGGCGGCGGCTACACGCCCGCGATGGCCTTTGGGATCAACGACAAGGGGATGATCGTCGGCCAGTACACGACCGGCGCGTCGACGCCGGGCTTCCTGCTGAACGGCGTCGCGCTGACGACCATCGACGCGCCGACCGGGTCGAAGTCGGACATTGTCAACGCCCAGGGGATCAACAACAACGGGCTGATTGTGGGCTTCTACCTGGGCAACGACGGGCAGGACCACGGTTTCACGGCGAGCACGTCGTCGGCGTCGAGCGGTCACATCACGGGGTTGACGGTTCTGGACCCGACGATCCCGAACGTTCCCGGTGAGCCGGGAGCGACGTTCGTCTTCTCCCAGATTTTGGGGGTCAACGATAGCGGCCTCGCGGTGGGATACTATGGCGACTCGACCACCAGCCAGCACGGCTTTCTGTACAATACCATCACCGGGAAGTACACCTTCCTCGACGACCCGAACGCCGCGTTCCACAACGGAGTCGAGGTCACGCAGATCACCGGGATCACCAATTCGGGTGAGATCACGGGCTTCTACACCGACGGCAACGGAGTCGCCCACGGCTTCGTGGCCTTCGCCGCGGTGCCCGAGCCTGGCTCGATGCTGCTGCTCGGGATCGGGGTCATTCTGGGCGTCGGCTATACCCGCCGACGCGCTGGGCGGACCTCCGCAAGCTGACGGACCCAGCCGCCTGGATCGTCGCGCCGGTCCATCCTCCCACGCAAAACCCCAGCGGGCCTCGTCCCCGGCCGAGGCCCGCGTGACTTCGCCGGCCGCCCCGAACTCATTGGCACTCCGCAACGCGATCCACCCCACCTGCCCGAGGTGGAAGCGTTTCGCACGTCGCCGGGATTCAATCGAGAGTGCGAGTCGATGTCGAGGAGATCCTTCGGCCTTCCCGCGGCGGCCTTGTTCGCCAGAAGGCTCTCTCGGTCGATAAAGCTCATGGGCAGATCGTCGATGCTTGCCGAGACGCGGCGGGCCCAGGCATCCGCGAACGTCACTCCGCTGATCGAGGTCACCAGATCGATCCGATGCGGGGGATATCCAGGCTGGATGATCGTGCCCGGCTCCAGAAAATCCCCGACAGTCAGGCCCAGACTGCCAAAGCCGAACTGGACCAGGACCTCCTGCAATCTGGCCGCGTTCTCCAGCGAGGCTTCGATGAAGAGTCGATGTCGCCGGTCGTCCGGGGGAAGCCGTGATAAGCGACGGCATAGCCGCCGACGATGAGATAGCGAACATCATGAGAATTTAATAATTCGATAAACTCTCGCAAGTCTTTCGGAAGTCGCATTCTCAGCTCTCCCCGGCCACTGAAGGTTCAGTTCGCAGAGGATTCCCAGGCGCTGTTCGGGCGTCAGCTTCCGGTAGTGGTTCCTGTCGGCGCGATCACTCTCCTCGAACGATTTGAAGATCCGAACCACCTTCTCCATGGAAGGTTCTCCGCGGAAGAGCACGGTCCGTCAAGCCGACGCGTTGGCGGATCGTGAGGGCCTCTCCTGGATCATCCGACCGCAATCCGAGACGGCCCACGCGATCCCGGACCGTCTGGAAAGCGAGCGGGGCTTATTTCCGGCCGAGTTTATCCACATTTCACGCATCAATGCAAAACAATGAGAGATCCCGAGGTGGCCCGCGCCACCCCGGGAGCCGCATTCTTCGGTGGCGATCACGAGCATCCCATGCTATTGCCGCAGTTGAAGCAGCGGTAGCAGGTGCCGCAGCGGACGGTCAATGCGCCGCAATTGTCGCAGGGCGGGGCGTCGCTCTGGAAGTGGGCGAACTGGCGGTCCTGTTCGCCGAGGCCCGCGTCCACGCTCAGTTCACCGGCAGCCAGTCGCGATTCGCTCGACTCGGGGGGATCCGCGTGATGTCGGCTCGTCCCCATCTCGGCCTCGGCGTGCTCCAGATCGGCGATGGTCGCGGTCCGGTGGCCGTTGACCTTCAGCACCGGCATCACGGGCGTCGGCTCGGGCTCGGGGGTCGACCGCTTGGGCGCGTTGGCCTCGCGGTAGCCCGCGATGAACTCCATCCCCATCCACCGGAAGATGTAGTCGGCGATGCTCTTGGCGATCGGGATGTCCGGGTTCTTCGTGAAGCCCGCCGGCTCAAACCGGCTGTGCGCGAACTTGTTGACGAAGACCTCCAGCGGAACCCCGTATTGCAGCCCGATCGAGATCGCCGTGCCGAGCACATCCATCAGTCCGCCGATCGTCGAGCCCTCCTTCGCCATCGTGATGAAGAGCTCGCCGGGGCGGCCGTCGGGGTAAAAGCCGACGTTGATGTATCCCTCGTGCCCCTGGATGTCGAACTTGTGCGTGAGGCTCCGCCGGGTGTACGGCAGACGCTCACGCCTCGGCTGGCCGGCCGTCGGCACCGGAACGGAGGCCGGGGCCGGCTCGATCGGACGCACCACCACTCCCGCCTCGGACCCCGATCCCGACACCGGCGAGGGCGACGCGGCCGACTCCTTCGACGATTCCGACTTGGTGCTCACGGGCTGGCTCCCCTTGGAACCGTCTCGGTAGATCGCCAGGGCCTTCAGGCCCATCCGCCAGCCTTCGAGGTAGGCGTCTCGGATCTCCGAGACGGTCGCCTCGGTCGGCATGTTCACCGTCTTCGAGATCGCACCCGAGAGAAACGGCTGTACCGCCGACATCATACCGAGGTGGCCCCGGTAGTGAATGCTCCGGCCCCCCTGCGGCGGCGCGAAGGCACAGTCAAAGACCGGAAGGTCCGATTCCTTCAGCCCAGGCGCGCCCTCGATCGTGTCGTTCGCGTCGATGTGATCGAGAACGCCGCGAATTTGAGGCTCGTCGTACCCCAGCTTCTTCAGCGCCATCGGGACGGTTCGATTGACGATCTTGAGCATCCCGCCGCCGGCGAGCTGCTTGTACTTCACCAGGGCGATGTCGGGCTCGATTCCGGTCGTGTCGCAGTCCATCATGAACGCGATGGTTCCGGTCGGGGCCAGAACGGTCACCTGGCTATTGCGATACCCGTGCTCGCGGCCCGATTCGAGGCATTCGGCCCAGATCGACCGGGCCGCCTCAATCAGATCCGCCGGCGCCGAGGCGTCGATCCCGGCGATGGCGTCGCGGTGCATCTCCATCACCCGAAGCATCGGCTCGCGATTCACCGCGAAGCCCTCGAATGCCCCAACGTGCGCCGCATGCTCCGAGCTGGTCAGATACGCCTGCCCGTGCATGATCGCCGTGATCGCCCCGGCCAGCCCACGCCCCTGCTCCGAGTCGTAGGGCAATCCCGACGCCATGATCAGGCTGCCCAGGTTCGCGTAACCCAGCCCCAGCGGCCGGAACTTGTGGCTGTTCGACGCGATCTTCTCCGTCGGGTAGCTCGCGTGGTCGACCAGAATCTCCTGCGCCGTGATGAAGATCCGGCACGCCGCCCGGAACCGGTCCACGTCGAACCCGCCGTCCTCCCGGACGAACTTCATCAGGTTGATCGACGCCAGATTGCACGCCGAATCATCAACGAACATGTATTCGGAACAAGGATTGGATGAATTGATGGGTGCCGTATTGGGGCAGGTATGCCAGCGCTGGATGGTGTCCTCGTACTGGACGCCGGGGTCGCCGCAGAGCCAGGTTCCCTCGGCGATCTTGTCGAGGAGGGTGCGGGCCTTGTAGGTCTCCATGGGCCGGCCGGTGGTGACGGAGCGGGTGGTCCAGTCGGCGTGGGTCTCGGCGGCGCGGAGGAAGGCATCGGAGCAGCGGACCGAGAGGTTGGCGTTCTGGAACATCACCGAGCTATACGCGGCGCCGTTGAAATTGGCCTCGTATCCGGCATGGATCAGGGTTTGAGCCTTCTTTTCCTCGTTGGTCTTGCACTCGATGAATTCGAGGATATCGGGGTGCCAGCACTTGAGGGTCTGCATCTTGGCGGCGCGCCGGGTCTTGCCGCCCGACTTGATCACCGAGGCGATCGCGTCGTAGACCCTCATGAAGCTAACCGGCCCCGACGGCTTGCCGCCGCCGGAGAGCTTCTCTCGGCTGGATCGGAGGGTCGAGAGGTCGGTTCCGGTCCCCGAGCCAAACTTGAAGAGCATGGCCTCGCTGGTCGCCAGCTTCATGATCCCATCCATGTCGTCGCTGACGCTCTGGATGAAGCAGGCCGACGACTGGGGATACTCGTAGGCGCTCTCCGCCTTGATGACGGTCCGGGTTTCCTCGTCCCACCGGTAGTTGTTGGCCGGACCGGCGATCCCATACTGGTGATACAGCCCGACGTTGAACCAGACCGGCGAGTTGAACGAACCATGCTGGTGCAGGCAGAGCGCGGTCAGCTCGTCGTAAAAGCGGTCGGCGTCCTCGGTGGTGGCGAAGTAGCCGTCGGCCTTGCCCCAGTCGGCGATGGTCCGGGTCACCCGGTCGACCAGTTGCCGAACCGAGTATTCCCGCTTCCCATCCGCCGGACTGCCATTGCCCGCCGCGACGTCCCCATAAAAATACTTGCTGACCACGACGTTCGTGGCGAGCTGGCTCCAGGTCCGGGGAATCTCGCAATCCACCTGCTGGAAGATCGCCCGCCCCCGCTCGTCCTTGATCTCGGCGGTGCGGAGATCCCAGTCGACCTCGTCGAACGGGCTGACCCCCTCTCGGCTGAAGACCCGGGGGACCAGCATCCCAAGCCGCCCCCGCGCCCTCGTCGCGGGCTTCCCCTCCGTCGCCACACCCGATGCCGGAACGCCCGATGCCTGCTCGCCAGCCGTCGCCATGGTCCGCCTCCACGCTCCAACGATCCTGATCCCGCTCGTCGACCGCCTGCCCACGACGCGATCTGGTCGTCCTGATATCACACGGTGTGTACTGGTGTCCAGAGAAATCTGGGCCCGAATTTCCAGATCGGCCCGCGTCCTCGAAAACGTGAGGGCCGAGACGGAATCCTCGCCGATCGATTCTCGCCGAGGAAGGCAACCGCCCGGGCCACCATCCCGCACCTTCTCCAGGATATGGACGTTACCAGTCTAACGCATCTTCCCACGACGCCCAGGGAACCAGCACGCCATTTCGTGCCCCAAGTGCGCCATTTGTGAAGGATCCGCCGGCCAGGGGCGACCCGAGCGCGCAGCCATCGGATCGTGAATTCGATACAACCATCGTACCAGGGCGCAAAGAAAAAGGCCGCGCCCTCGCCGGGAAAACCGGTAAGATGGTGCGGCCTGGCAAGATCGCCAAGATTCGTCGTCCAGCAGATCGACTCAGGCCGGGAGGGCCAGGCTGGTGATCTGGACGACGGTGTAGGGCTGGCGATGGCCGTTCTTGCGCCGCATGTTCTTGCGGCGACGGAACTTCTGAATGATGATCTTCTTGGCTTTGAACTGGTTGACGATCTTCGCGACGACGCGGGCGCCCTCGATCATGGGGGTGCCGATGGTGGGGCTGCCGTCGCCGCCGCCGATGAAGAGAACCTTGGAGAACTGGAGCTCATCGCCAGCCTGGCCGTCGCGCCGGTCGACCGTGATTCGATCGCCCTCGCGCACCCGGAACTGGTGGCTCCCGTCCTCGATGATAGCATACATCCTACACTGACTCCTGCAGTCCGGGACGGAGCGGCGGCGGTGGGGTGGTACGACGGGGCCGGGATCGTGCCGCCGGCGGCTGTCCCTTGATCGCTGCGTCCGATCGGGTTGGGTTCGACCGTGGGGTTCTCGGCCCGCGATCCCATCGGGGCGAGAAAGATCCTAATAATATCCGCCGGAAGGTGGCATCGGCAAGAGGTCTTGGTTTCTGGACGGATCTCCAGACCTCCAGCCCCCTTCGCACCCCTTTTTTAACGGCTCTCCCGCAGAATCTGTGGAAGCGGGGACGGCCTTTGAAGGAAAGGATCGCATCCTGGGACATCCCTGGGACATGATGGAGTTACCACACTTCATCAAGACCGGGAGTGCCCCAGGATGCGTATCCAGACGATCCTCA
>DAIDKV010000223.1 GCA_027449865.1 Planctomycetales bacterium | reverse complement strand
GGTGGCGGATTGTCGGGCGGATCGTCGGGCGGTGGTGGGTTGTCGGGTGGCTCGTCGGGCGGATCGTCGGGCGGAGCCTCGGGCGGATCGTCGGGCGGAGCGTCGGGTGGCTCGTCGGGCGGGTCCTCGGGTGGAGGGCAGCAGATCTCGCCGTACCTCGTCAATCCGATCCGCGACCACGTCTATCCGAGCAGCGGTCCGCTGGTGGTCGGCACGCAGGGAGCCGGTCTGGCGAACTTCTCTCCGAACCTGGCCATCCCGTTCACCAACACCGATCCTGGCCTGATCGCCCCGTCGTTCGTGAACAACTACCAGCCGAACGCAGGCGGGACCTTCGGGATCGCGTTCCTCAGCGATCTGGAAGTGTACCTCTTCCTCACGGCGGCCCAGGGCGACACGCGGTCGAACGTGCTCTCGGCCCCCAAGGTCACGACGTTCAACGGTGCCTCGGCCACGATCATCAGCGGGACGTTGCAGTACTACGTCGCCTCGCTGACGCCGATCATCGGCCCGGGCTCGGTCGCCTACACACCGAACGTCAGTGCGATCAACAGCGGCGTCTTCCTGATGGTCACCCCGGTGGTCTCGGCCGACCGGAGGTATGTCCGAATGACGCTCTCGCCGAACTTCAACAGCGTCAACGGGTTCACCACCTACTCCTCGCAGATCGCCGGTGTCGGCGGCTCGGGGCTCGGCGGTGGAGCCGCGACGATCCAGGGGCAGATTCAGCTCCCCAACACGACAACCAACACCATCTCAACCACGGTCACCGTTCCTGACGGCGGCACCGTGCTGATGGGTGGCGTCAAGACGATGACCGAGCAGCGGATCGAGTACGGCGTCCCGATCCTCTCGAAGACGCCCATGATCGACCGCCTCTTCCGTAACGTCGGGATCGGTCGAAACTCCCAGAGCCTGATGATCATGGTTTCACCCCATATCATCATCCTCGAAGAGGAAGAAGAAAGGCTGGGCATCCCGGCCGTCGCGATGTGATCGCGAACCGACCGGACCATGGATGAACTGGCTTGATCGATGAGATGAGAGGAAGGGCCAGCCGGGACCTCGACCCGGCTGGCCCTTTTCGTTGTCGACCGACGATCTGGCCGCCCGGGGCTTGACCACACCGCCACCCAGACGGCCAAATGAGACGTGAACGATCCGGCCCGATCACCGAGGAGCCACCGGCCCATGAACTCGATCGTCGTCGCCATCGGCCTCGGCCTGGGCGCCGGGCCGCCACCCCAGACCCCTCCCGAGGCGAGTTCCCTCCGCGCCGAGCCCGACTGGAAGGCGATGGGCCCGGGCCTCTGGTTCGACCCCAGGGGACGCAGGACCGTCCTCCGGGCGAGAGTCGTCCTACGCGAGGGGATGCTCGAACATCTCCTCTGCCGGAAAGGAACCAAGGAACACGAGGCCATCCTCGCGACCGAGGCTCCCGCGCGCTCCATCCACGCGGCGCTTCTGCTGACCGGTGCCGACGTCGGCCATCCGGTCGAATTCGCTCCGAAATTCCGACCGCCCGCCGGTTCACCGATCCAGATCGAGGTCGTTTGGGACCAGAACGGACGCCGGCGAACCGACGACGCCCGCCAGTGGGTCTGGGACGAGAAAACCAAATCGCCTCTGGAAATCGACTGGGTCTTCGCCGGAAGCGTTCTTTATGAGGATCGGATCACCCGGAAACCGATGTACGCCGCCGACGACGGCGACCTGATCACCGTGGCGAACTTCGCCAGCGCGATCCTCGACCTACCGATCAACAGCTCGGCCAATGACGCCGACCGGATGTTCACCGCCAACACCGCCCGCATCCCACCGGTAGGCACCGAGGTTTTCCTGATCCTCGCTCCTCGGCCTGTCGCGAAGGAGAAAGGACACGAAAAGAAGCGGGCCGACGTCTCCGGCGCGAAGGCCGGAACTGATGGTCCCACGAGCGCTCGCGGAGGCGGTCGCTCGGGGGATGCAAAGAAATCGGATTGAAGATTCAGATTGTCGATTCCAGTAGGCGTTACGCCGTTGTCTGTCTGTCTGGTCAAGCGGAGTGAAATGGGACGCGAGATCGCAAGGAGCCGTTAGACTCCTTGCGCTGGCCTGGAGAACCTTGATACGGCGGACACTTTCTCCATACACAACCGCGTCACTCCGATTCTGGAATCTGGAATCTGGATAGGCGTCACTCCATTCTGAGGGCACACCAGACACCACTCGGATGCCTTTGTGCGTCCGACGGCCGGGCTTCCAGCCTCTGCCATTCGTCCTCCGTCCAGACGATCAGCCGGGCTCGATAACCATTAATCCGCCAGAAAACCGCTCCGCTGTCGTGCCGGGGCAGGGCGTACAGTCGCAACGTCGCGGCACCGCGCACAGCGGGACTTCGAGACGGCAAGACGGTATTCATGCGTGCTCCCTTGCCCTTTTCAGGAAACCCGACGAGTCGTCATTCTCCCGGACATCCGTTCCATCCGGCCCTCGCGTTGAGGAGAGAGTGATGGCCCTGAGTCAATCCCCGACCCTCTCCATCATTGCTTTAGAATGCCGAGGCGTCAAGCGGATTTAAGCGGACTTAAGCTAGGCCAAAGTCTCCCGATCGCCCATTCTGGAAGCGAGGATCCTGGTCGAATCGCGAGGGTTAAAGGGATTTTCGCGGATTGAAGGGCTTGATGGCCCGGCGAGGCGTTGTTTTGTAAGGCTTATTCTTCCTCGGAGGGTCGATGGATGGACGATGGCGTACTGATCCGGACCAGGAAACTGACGAAGGCTTATTCCGAGGTTCGGGCGCTGGAAAGTCTCGACCTGGAGATTCGGCGAGGCGAGGTGTTTGGGTTGCTTGGGCCGAATGGGTCGGGGAAGACGACGACGATTCGACTGCTTCTGGGGCTCCTTCGGCCGACATCGGGAGATGCGGCGGTGGCGGGGTTTGATTGCTGGCGAGAGAGTCTTCAGGTCCGGCGGCGGACGTCGTACCTTCAGGGGGAGCTTCGGCTGTACGGGTCGATGCGGGCGTTTGAGGTTCTGGAGTTGCTCAGCGATTTGCGGGATGGGCTGGGGCTGGATCGGGCGATCGCGATCGCGGATCGGGTGATGAAGCTGGATCTTCGTCGACGGGTGCGGACCTACTCGACCGGGATGAAGCAGAAGCTGGCGCTAGCGCAGGTGTTTTCGGACCCGGCGGAGATCCTGATTCTGGACGAGCCCACCTCGGCGCTGGATCCCTCGGCGCGAGGACTGGTGATGGAGCTGGTTTCGGAGGCGAAACGGCAGGGGCAGACGGTGGTTTTTTCCGGCCACGTGCTGGCGGAGGTCGAGCAGGTTTCCGACCGGGTGGCGATCATGCGGAAGGGGCGGCTGATGCATGTGGAAGACATGCACGCCCGGCGCGGGTTGCGGATGCTCCTGATCAAGTATCGGTCGGATGGTCCGGTAACGATTCCCGGCGAGCTTGGGCTGATCGAGCGGAAGCGGGAGGGCGAGGCGTTTCTCTACGAGCATCAGGGGGAATTGCCGGCCCTTCTGGGCTGGCTGGCCTCGGCGCCCGTGGAGGACCTCGCGATTGGGACCGAGGATCTCCGGAGTCTTTACGATCGGTATCACGGCCCGGCCGTGGACGACGAGGAGCAGCCGTCATGAAGCCGTTCGCGGCCCTGGTTCGTAAAGTGGTTCACGAGTCGCGCGGGACGCTTTTGCTGACGGCGGCGGCGCTTTTTGGCCTGGGATGGCTCTCGGTTTACATCACGTCGAGGAACGAGAGTCAGATTCTCAAGGCGATCGCCTCGGGTGAGCTGGGGGAACGGCTGGAGTGGCTCCGCCGGTTAGGGATTGGCACCGCACCGACGTCGGTTGAGCTGATGATGGCGTTCTGGAATCACCCGTTCTTTGTGACACTGGTGGCGATCTGGGGGATTTCCCGGGGGTCGGCCGCGGTCTCGGCCGAGATTGAACGGGGGACGATGGACCTGCTTCTCTCGCGGCCAGTCTCGCGGACGGCCTACCTGCTGGCCCAGGTGCTGGTCGCCGTACTGGGACTTTGCGTGTTAGGAGCGGCGCTGGCGGTCGGGGCGATCCTCGGGGTTCATTACAATACGCTCCGCGTACCGCCGGGGGCCTGGGAGCTGATCCGGGTCTCGGCGAACCTTGCCGCGCTCGCGTTGCCGATTTACGGATACACGCTTTTGATCTCGACGGTCGACCATGTCCGGTGGCGGCCGACCTGGATTGGGTCGACGCTGACGCTCGCCGGCTTTATCGGGCACGTGATCACGGGGTTCCCGGTCTTCGCGGAGTCGTGGTGGAAGCCGTGGGTCGACCGGGTCTCGATCTTCTCGGCGTACGACCCGGTCGAGCTGGTGACGAAGGCGCAGAGCTTCGGCCCGCACGTGGGAATCCTGGCGGGAGTCGGCGGGGCCTGCGTCGTGCTGGGCTTCATCCTGTTTGCCCGACGCGACCTTCCGGCCAATGGATGATGGGTCCTGCGAGACGGGAGGGCCTCAGCGCGGGGCTTCCTGTCTGGACCTTGGGGCGAAATGGGGGCCCTTGCGGGTGACCGGCTCGGGGCGTTTACGCAGCGCCGCTCGGAAGATCCCGAGGGCGAATCGGATCGTATTCCGCTGGATGAGCAGGCCGAAGCCAACGACCGTGGCAATCACCGAGGAAAGCGGCAGCATGGTCTCGGGCGAGAAGTAGGCCAGGACGGCGGGCATGAGCATCATGCGAAAGGGCTCCCTCTTCCGTGCGGCGGCCGGTCAGCGAGCGAGGGTGTCACTGGCCTAGCCCAACCGCGCATTCCGCGATTTCCAGAAGTATCGGCAGAAATCCAGGAACACTCCAGCCCAAATGCGATCGAATCCTGGAAGACGGGGGATTGCCAGCAAAGGGAAGCAGTCACCTCTCCGAGAAGGTCTAGGAGAGACCGAGCTGGCTCCAGCCCGCCGCGGTACGCGACCAGCCCAGGGTCCGGCAGATTTCGGCCAGTCTTCTGAGGGAGGCGATAAGTTCGGGGCTGTCGTTGGGGAGGCGACGCTGGGCGTCGACGTACGCGTCGAAGGCCGGTCGGAGTGCGGAACGTGCCTCTTCAAGCTCCCTCCAGCGCCTTCGGTGCTCGACGGCCGCGAGGGAGTTCCCGAGGCGTTGCTCGATGCCGGCCAGGCGGTAATGGGCGCTGGAGAGGTTGGGATTGAGCGCGAGGGCCCGGCGATAATCCGAGGCGGCGGTGGTCCAGTCGCCGACGAGTTCGCGGGTCTGGCCCCGCGAGACCCACAATTCGGGGCGCGTCTCCGCGATGGCGGGCGCCCGCACCAGGAGAGCCTCGAAGGTCTCGCGTTCGCCCAGTAGCTCAAGCATGTTCAGATAATCGCGCCAGACGCGTGGGTCGTCGGGCCGGCCTTCGAGGCAGGCGCGCATGTCATGAAGGGCCTCGGAGCGCTGGCCGAGAGCCAGCTCGGCCCTGGCGAGGGCACGCCGGGCCTCCCAGTCCTCGGGATCGGCGTTGACGAAGTTTCGGAGCCGCTTGACCGAGACGGACGGGTCGAGCCGCTCCAGCTCCTGGAGGATTCGCATCGCCAGCAGGGTTGGGCGGTAGCGGGGCGTGGCCCGAGCGTAGATCTTCCAGAGGATTTCGCGGGCCTCGCTCCAGCGATTCTCGGTGGCGTAGAGCGAGAGCAGCTCGTGGCTGGCGTCGTGGAAGACGGCGGGATCCGATGGCGACTGGCTTTCGGCGTCGATGACCGCTCGCAGGGCCGCCTCGGCGTCCCTGGCCCGATGCAGCAGAAGATGGGCCTGCGCCTCGCGGTAGAGCGCCCGGGTCTTCCGGGGCCACGAGGCCGGGACCTGGTGCAGCTCTCGCGCGCAGCCCGCGAGGTCTCCGCCCGCCGCGAGCACCCGAGCCAGCATCATCCTGGCCTCGCCGTCGCTCGGGGTGCGCTGAAGGTACTTGATTAGCTCCTGCTGGGCGGAGCCGTACCGCTCGCTTCGAATCCAGGTCTCGATCGTTTGGAGATCGGCCCCGGGACGCATGGCCCGCGAGTACCACCAGGCCCCGGACGCCGTCGCGACGAGGATCAGGCCCGTCGCGAGGAGCACCCAGGTCGGGACGGCGAGCCGCCGTGAGGCGAGGTCGAACGTGGCGCCACCGGGGCGGTCGGGTGCATGGGGTTTACCACGGTCAGGAGCCACCGTGACGACGGGGTGGGTGATCATGGCCGATTTCTCGCACGGAAGGGGCCGAAACGAAACGAACCGTGGCCGGCTCGGGTCAAGCGACCTGGCCAGCGGCCCGACGGGGGCGAGTGTCGCCCGTCGGGTGCGCTCGGGGGAAAACCGCGAGGAGCCGGCGAGCCGCCGTTCCGGTCGGTCGGATCTCAATACGAACTGGAACTGATCGCTTCGCCGCCGTTGGGGGTGGCGAGGGCATACCAGGTGGGATAGCTCACCCCGTTCTTGACGAACTGGACCGAGCCGTCCATGAAAAGCACGTTGACGCCGCCCGGGTGGTAGGAACTGGCCGCGGTCAAGGTGATGGTGGCGCGCGCATCAATCACGATGTCGTGGTAGAGGCAATTGGTACGGTTGGGCGTCTGGGTGTGCGAGTAGATCTGAGTGGCGCCATAAGCCCACCATTCCCCTTTCCATTGAGACTCGCGGTTGGCCGCTGTGATGGGGACGGAATTGCAGACCTGAGCGGTCTGGTAATCGGTTGGAAAGGTGTTGGAATTCCCGCCGAGGTTGTAGATTTCCGAGAGGCCGTCACTGGCCGATCGCGTGGGCACGGCCTCTCCCTTGATCCACTCGCTGAAGATGGCCGTGTAGGTGGTGCCGTCCCGGAACGAGGCGAGAGTCGTGGTCGAATTGACGGTTTTATCCCAGTTGCTGGCGACATAATTGGGTCCGTTGAGCACCCAGCCGCTGAGCCGCCGGTTCAGACCGATATTGCTGGCATAGCTACTGGCCCCCACCAGCCGATTCTCGCCATTCACCGGGAAGGTGGCGGAGGAGCCGGGATGGTAGTCGGACGGGCAGAGGAAGGCGGCGACCTTCGTGGTGAGGACCGTCATCTGCGGGACGCTATCGCCGCCGCCGGAAGCACCATCGCGCGGGTTGGAGCCAGTGTAAACATAGGCGCCATGACCGTCGTTGCCGTTCACGCCGAAGGACCAGTTGATCATGTTGTAAAGCACCTGCTGTTCCATGAAAGGGAGCAGGCGCGCGTGTTGCGACCAGTTCTGGTGGGGCTGTGGAAGCGGCTGGCTATTGCTGTTCCATTGCTGGTCGACGGAAACCGGGGGCAAGGCCTCGTTGGTACTGATGTAATTCTGCATCCCCAGCCCAATTTGCTTGAGATTGTTCAGGCACTGGGCTCGCCGAGCCGCTTCCCGCGCGGACTGAACGGCCGGCAGCAGCAGGGCGATGAGAATGGCGATGATGGCGATCACCACGAGCAATTCGATCAGCGTGAAACCGGGTTTTTTTCGAGTCATGGATAAACCCTCGGGAAAGCGGCCAAAGAACCCAAGGCTTGGGACTGTCCGCGGAGGTCGGCGGTGGAGGCTTCGGGCCTCGGCCCAGGTGGCTTCATGACTCAGGCGAAGGGCATCCGGGGCGAGGCACCAGGTCGGGTACAGGGTGGATCAGAGCGAGTGAAGAGATGGATTCCAGAGATGGGATTCGGGATCTCCCGTCTCGGTGGATTTCGGAAATCCGGGATCAGGAATTCGGGAGACAGCGAATCCTCTGGTCCCATCCGGGCCTGGATCGGCTCGACCCGAGGATCGGGAGAAAAAGCGACCAATCCATGGATCGGCCGGTCGGCCCCGTACTTCTCCAGACGCAACTGCCCGCGGTTACGGCTTTCGGGAAGGATAACCCGGATAACCGTTGCCCTGGTCAGGTACGGGGCCGATCCGCATACCGGCGCCACCGCGGACACCAGGATGGGTCTCGTAGAACTCCTCCTGTGTCTCGGCCTGCACACCGCGAGCCCCGGAGAGTGTGCCCTTCACTCGGGCCTTCTGCTCCTGAATGAACGATTCATTGTCTTCGTTGCAACCCGTCAACCCGAGCAGGCCGACGCATAACACGAGACTCAATCCGCCCGTGAAAGCCCTCATTGGAAGATGCCTCTTCTCAAATGGGTACGACGGTGCTTACAGGGAAAATGGGCTTCCCTCCGTCCGGCTAACGAGGCCAACCCACACTCGAAGATCCTGCGGGACCCTATCCATTTTGCAACCCTTACGGGAATTCTGTGAAGAATCCTCGGGGAATCGTGGGGGCGATTCTGACGATTTCGCAGCCCTGATCGCCCGGCGCTCGACCAGGCAGCCACGCTCCTTCGCGAGCAGGTCAGGCCAGGCGCAAGTCGTGACGTCGGGAATACGATCGTGACGCTGCTGTTCGAGAGCTTCCAGCAGCACACCAACATACTCACCCGTCCCGGCTGGCGCGGGTCCGTGGCGAGCTTTCGATGGGCGCGAACGGGCGAGTCGCTCCGATAAGCGGGGGTTTGCGGGTCAGACCGAGCACAACGCTGCCCATACGGTCCCGTCAATCTATCTACTTTACTCAAGCCGTACCGGCGCAGCAAGGCTCCGGGCTTCATCGCCTCAACAGGAAGGGACGGTTTCTTCTTCGGACCGCCCGGGAAACGGGGCCAGGAACCTGGGATGTGCTCCCGATTCGGTACCAGTAGACCCGCCCGGAGTGAAGACGAAACGATCCTGGTTTGGAAGGCGGTGCCGCCTGTCATCTCGGGCGACACTTGCCGTCCCAGTACGAGTACCAGCAGCCAGCGTGAGGTTACTGTCAACCAGTGTTCGGCGCAATGCGCCTGGGGCCGCACCGTGCCAGGATGGAACTCACACTCTCATTACATGCATACCGGAGCGCCTGAGCCATTGGACCTGGAAGCTGCCGTCACCTGAAGAGGTGCCGACATCGACCGGCTTGCCTTCATTTTTCCAATCGACTATAATCAACAAGTGTGGCCTTCACTTCTGTACGAGGTGGGCCGTCGGCCAGGGAGGCCCCGCCGTGCGATGCAACCCATCGTACGAGCGGGGCTTCTTCATTTGGTCCCGACGTAGAGAAGAGCGGGGTCATTCCGAATTCCGCACCAGGTTGAGGACAGGCGCGATCACGACGATCGCGATCTCCGGTCTCGATTCCGGCGAGGCCCACATCGCCTGAGATTTCTGGCGGGCGCTGCGTGCCGGGCCCTCTCGGTCGGGAAATCGCCGTAACTGCCGCATTCACCAGGATGGAGTGCGGTCATCCACGCCCGCCCTGGGGAAATGGGAGGCGGTGCAGGGGATCATGGAACACCTGACCCGGAATCCGATGGTATCGAGACCAAGCTCGATTCGATTCGCGTCATGGATGGGTTACATCGGCTTCACCGGCCTGCGCCAAGGCAGATTGGGGACTCTTGTCATTCGATACAAGGAGCACGTTAATGTTTTTGTTCATCACAGCGTTCCCGCTGCTCCTGGGACTTCTCCAGGCCAGCCAGGTCCCCGCTGAGACGGTTCAGTTGGACTTCACGCGGACGATCGAGACGACCGTGAAGCCGGGAAAAGCTGTGGCCGTGCCCGAGGCGACTCCTCCTGGCCGCCCGCTCGGTCCGCACGCAGTGAGGTTGGTCCTCGGAGGGAACCGTCTCGTCATCGAGGAGACAGGCGAGCGCATTCTCGTCGACTTCCCCGGTCGGCGTTACAAGGTCGTTGATTTGGCCAGGAAGCAATACATGGATCTGTCACTCTACAGCACACCCTTGTTCCGGTCGATGGAGCTGAACAACCGCAACGCGATGGTCCGCGCCTTCGAACGGGCGGGAGTCCGGGGCATGCCGGACTGGAGGCCGACGCTCAACCAGCACGAGCTGTCGATCTTCGATCCTTCGGCACCGGCGGAGATCCGGCGCGAGGAGACGGCGGCCTGTGTATCCTTTTTCTGGAAGGACAAACCGCTCTTCGAATACCAGAAAGAGTGCGCCCCTGTATCTCGTGCGGCGATGGTCCTCTTCGCGCAGTACTTCCGCTACGGCTCCTGCGGGACGCACCCGAAGATCCTCCAGGAACTGCAAACCCTCCCGGGTATCCCGAAGACGATGATCCACACGGCCTATTACGGGGGCATTGCGACCAGCCCGGCGCTCCGATCGCGGTTTGTCCTGGACCATGTCACCGCTGGGAAGGAATCGTCGTTCTCTGTCGCCGAATTCGCCCCGGCGCCGCTTCCGGGACTGGACGACGAGGCGGCTCTGATGGCGATCGTCCGCAAAGATCCCCGGGGAGCCGCCGCGCAGGTGACGCGTGCTACCCAGAGCTTCGAGCGCGCCGTGGCCTCCCGCCGCTACTTCGAGGCGACTCTGGCCGCGACGGAACTCAGCCTCCAGACCGGGGACTCGTCATGGGAACGCCGGGTGGCGGCGTTCGCCGACCGCGTTCATCGCGATCCGGACGTCCGCCGCTTCCATTCCTCCGTCGTCGTGGACGAGGCTCACCTGTGGCAGGCGATCCTCAACCTGCGCTCGCTTCGCCCGAAAGCCGGCGAGTTTTCCCACGTTCTGATGCTGATGGAGGCGAACCTCCATGCGAAGCGGAGGTCTGGCCCCGGCCTGGAGCACGCCTTCGACGACGCGCGAGAATTGCACCTCGCCGCGCTCAAGGTCAATCCGTATAACCCCTCGGTCTGGCGGGATCTCGGTTCGACCTATCAGAAAGCCTACCTGACCCCGCCGGCCTGCTACTGCTGGGACTTCGCCCGCGAGCTGGCGCCTGACCATCCCGCCGTTCGCGAGCTGGACGCGATGCAAAAGCAGATGGAGGCCGATATGCCGGAGTATTTCTTGACTGGTGTCGCAGCAGGCCGGACCGAAGTCTCGCCCGGACGCTGAAACCACATAAAATCTCGCCTCCACTGGAAACATCAGTCCAGGACCACGAGCGCCCGTCCCTGGATCGACGAACGAGCCGGCAACGACGCCCGAGACGTACGTTGCCGTGGCGCTCGAGGGAATAAAGTCCAGTCCGATGCGTCGCGTGTCGAGGCCGCCTCGCGTTTCACCGGCAGGGGGAGGCGAGGCGGGTGTACCGGAACCACGGGCGCTGGGGCGCACGAGGTCGGCTGACTCATCCGGTGGCGAGGTCGGGAACCACGTACGGCTTGCGGTATTCGCGTCGCAGGAGCTTGTTGGCGGCGTCGGCGGAATCGCCGACGAATCGGCCTGGCGTCTCCTCGAAGGTCACCCAGGGTCCGAGTGTGGCCGGGGTCGCGTCGAGGTCGACGCCGTTGTCTCGGAGATAGTGGCGGCAGCGCTCGAAGGCGTCGGCCAGGTCGGCCTCGCCGCTGATCGCCGATCGGATGGTGTCGGGGGAGGATGGCTTGCCGAGCCGGTGGGAGACGTTCGCCAGGTGGCAGCAGGCGGTTGAGCGGTGGCCTTCGAGCGCCTCGGCCGCGAGGTCGCTGGCCTTCCGGCTGCGGACGGCGGCGAGGAACGCCGAGAGGTGGGCCCGCTCGAGCGCGGCGGGGCTATCGCCCTTGCCGAGGTCGCGGATCTTCTTGCCCTGACGATCGAACAGGGCTCCGCCCGAGGCATCGCCCGCGAAATAGCCGCCCTCGCAGTCGATCACGATGCCGCCAGTCCGGCCGCGGAACTTGCCGATCGAGGCGCCGCCCTTGCCCGCGGTCACGTTGCGAATCTCGCAGAGAATGGGGGCCGGGCGGAAGTCCAGCAGCGCGATCTGGGTGTTGGCCGTCTCACCGGTGTCGTGGAACGCGAACCGGCCGCCGATGCTCATGGCGCGAGGGGGTGTTCGATCCTGTCGGAGGGCCCAGCGGCAGATGTCGATGACGTGGATGCCGTTGTTGCCCATCTCGCCGTTGCCCGTGGCCCAGAACCAGTGCCACTCGTAGTGGAGTTGCTTGCGCTTCAGCGGCTGGTTTGGGGCGGGACCGCACCAGAGGTCGTAATCCGCGGTGGGCGGGGGCGGGGTGGGGGCGTCGACGGTTCCGATGTCCTGTCGGGGCCGATAGACCAGCGCGTGGGCGAGGCGGATGGCACCGAGCTCGCCACCGTGGAGTCCCTCGAACACGCCCCGGAGGAATCCGCTCGACCGGTTCTGGGTGCCGACCTGGACCATCCGGTTGTACTTTCGGGCAGCCGCGACCATTTGCCGTCCTTCCCAGAGGTCGTACGAGAACGGCTTTTCGACGTAGACGTCCTTGCCCGCCTGGCAGGCCCAGACTGTTGCAAGGGCGTGCCAGTGGTTCGGAAGAGCGACGATAACCGCATCGACATTCTTGTCGTCGAAGGCCGCGCGGGGATCGTGATATGTGGCGACCTTTTCCCCGTGGCGATGGGCCGCCTCGACTTCCCTATCGAGGTGCGCCCGGTCGGCGTCGCAGAGCGCGACGATCTTGACGCCGGGAATCTCTCGAAGCCGGCCGATGAGCTGATGGCCACGCCCGCCGACACCGCCGACGGCCGTGGTCGACCCCAGTCCAATGACCGCGACATGCACCGTGTCGTTGGGGCCGGTCGACTGGAGGCCGGCGCCAGGCGCCAGCCGAGGCATTCCGAGCGCCAGACCGGCGGACATCGAACCCTTGACAAAGTTCCGGCGTGAGATCGGCTTCATTTTCTGGCTCACCATGGATCTGGGGTGCGTTGATGGGAACGGACGCTCCGGGGGCGAGAGCCGGCGGGTACGACGTGGCCGAGACCCATCGCCCCCTGTCAGAGCCTAGCCGGAGGGCCGCGGTTCGTCGACCCACCGCCCGGAGCCACCCGTGCGCAATCTCGTCGGACGTCGTCCCTCGCCCTGCCCGGGAAGAGCAGAGGCGCGGTGGAGAGGTGCCCGCTGACCCATCGACAGAGCACCCATGAACCGATACGGTGAAAGAATCCGCAGGGGCTCGCCTGTCCGCCTGCAAGGTTCCTCGGTCGCAACCGGAGCCAGCTTATGTTTTCCCTGACGATCGACGACGGCCATCACGACTGTTCGGGCCTGAGGCGTCGGGATTTGCTCCGCATCGGCACGCTGGCGCTTGGCGGCCTCACGCTGCCCCAGCTTCTCGCCGTCCGCGCCCGGGCGTCCGGAAATGACCTCTCCGATTGCGTGCGCGCGAAGTCCGTGGTGTTACTCTTTCTCGCCGGTGGTCCCAGCCACATCGAGACGTTTGACCCGCGCATGGATGCCCCGGAGGGCGTGCGGAGCATCACCGGCGAGGTTTCCACGTCGTTACCCGGCATTACCTTTGGTGGCACGTTACCCGGCCTGGCCGCCCGCGCTCACAAGTTCGCGATCGTCCGTTCGTTTCATCACGCCGTCAACGACCATGTGAAGGCAATCCGCCACGTGTTCACCGCCGGTAACCCGATGGACGCCAGCGCCGGTGCGCTTTATGCCCGGCTCCGGGGAACCAACGACCCCGAAACGGCGATGCCGACGACCGGCCTTGTCTCGGCGGACGAGGTCGACCCGCAATATCGGAACGAGCGATCGCGTGTCAAAGCCGCGAGCGGGCCAGGTATGCTGGGAAGCGCCTACTCGCCGTTCGACCCCGCCTCGGACCGCGGCGCGCTGGACCTGATGCGACTTCGCATCCCGCGTCAGCGGCTTGAGAACCGCCGGAGCTTGCTTCGAACCCTCGACGAGGCCCGCCGAGCCTTCGAACAGGGCGGCACGATCGAGGCCCTGAGTGAATACGAACGCCAGGCCTTCGACCTGATCCTCCGAGACGCCGGCGCCGCGCTCGATCTCACGCGAGAGGATCCCCGCCTTGTCGCTCGGTACGACACGAGCGGCTTCTCCGTGGGCCACAAGAAGAAACGCCCCTGTTCACTGGGTCGGCAGTTGCTGATGGCTCGTCGGCTGGTGGAACTCGGCTGCGGGTTCGTGACCGTGCAGAACGCCGGCTGGGACATGCATGCCGACGGCAACAACCCCGGCATCGAGGCCGGTATGCGGATGCTCGGCACTCCGCTCGACCACGCCGTCTCGGTGTTTCTGGACGACCTGGACGCCCGCGGCCTGAGCGACCGGGTACTGCTCGTGATCACAGGCGATTTCGGCCGAACCCCACGGATCAACAAGCGAGGAGGTCGCGACCACTGGGCCTCGCTCTCCACTCTTGCCCTGGCCGGCGGCGGCCTGGCGATGGGCCAGGTGATCGGTCGGTCGTCCCGGCAAGTCGACATCCCGGGGAGCGACCCCGTTACCCCGCGAATGCTCCTTGCCACACTGTTCCATTTCCTGTTCGACGTGCCCCGATTGCGCCTCCTGGCCGAAGTACCGAGAGAGATCACCGCTCTTCTCAACACCACCCAGCCGATACACGGCTTGATCTGATCCGAGGGACCGTTCGCGGGTGTCCGGATCCTCATTCTTCCGGGCGAGGCGCAGGTGCGAGAAGAAGAATCCCCTACGGCCGGGCCGGTAGTGCCAGGGCGATCGCGGCGGTCGCCCAGCCGCTGGCGGCCACGGCGATGAACTGGTCGTTGCCGTAGGGGAAGCCGCTCTCGAAGTAGGGCTGGAACGGATGGCTTCGTGAAGCCACAAACCAGGTGCCGTCGGCCCTCTGCTCGTGAAGCAGGAACGAGACCCCACGCCCATAAGCCGGGTCGTCGGTCGCCAGCCCGCCGGCCTGGTGCAGGGCGACGAGCGCGGAACCGGTCGCATAGGCGTCGCTGACCAGCTTATCGGTCTGGGCCCAGCCGCCGTCGCCTCGCTGGACCGCCAGGAGATCCTTGACCGCCGCGCTGATCTCGGCGGGCGTCGCCTCGGCATACTTCAGGCCCCAGAGGCGGAAGACGCGGTCCTCGGTGTCGACCGGGCGGCTCGCGACCAGCCAGGCCCGAGCATGGCGGATTCGATCCTGGAGGGTTCCGGCCTGGCTCCTGGTCGCGTAATACCGTAATCCGCGGAGGGCCAGGGCCGTCGAGGTGAAAGGACTGGCCTCCATCGGCGGTCGCCTCGATGCGGTGCTCCAGTGATCCCGATCTCGCTCGGCCGTTAACAGGTATCCCGCCACGGCGGCGGTGACCTCGTTCGCGGTCTGGCCGCCGGCCTCGAGAGTCCACAACGCGTAGGCGCCGCGCTCCACTCCGCCGGGCTGCCCTCGCCCCTTGCGATACGCCGACAGGGCACCCTCCAGGTCGGCCAGCGTCAGCTCGACGGTCGCCTGGAAGGCATCCTGGTCGATCGCGAGTCCGCGGTTGCGGGCGATCTCGAGCGCGACGAGCGGAACCGCCTGATGATGACACGAGAAGCAGTCACGCTTCTCAGCATAGACGAGCATGCTTTTTTGCAACGGCGGCAGAGCCTTCGTCACCGCAACCCGAAATCGTTCGAGGGCGGCATCCTCGGGCTTCGCGCCCGCTTCCGCCTTCCTGACGGGCCCCGCGAGCTTCGGTTGGTCCGCGACGGGTGGGGACACCGTATGGTCGAGATGTTGCAGGCGGTTCAGCCCGGCGACGGTGATCTTTGTGCGGTTGGGCTTCAGGACCGTCTTCCGCTCGGGCTCGCTCCCCATGGCTCCGTACCGCACGGAGCCGATGGCCAGGCCAACGAGCACGGAAAGGACCGGGATCAACCAGCCGATGGAAGCCTTGCAACGGTGGAACCGACCAGACCGTCTCGCTTCGCTCATGCGGACCACCCTCCGGCGATAAAGGGCATCTGGCCTTCATCCATCATGACCATCCTACCGTACTGGACCCGCTCGATCCACGACCGGGCCGAGCCCTCCTGGCTGTTCCATGGCCGGCCGGTCAAGATCGCCGGTCGCTTCACCGTCGATATGCCCGACCCCGAGCGGAACCAGCGGGCGTACACCTCACCGAACGGCCAGGCCCCGGCCTGGGCTCACTGGCTCGCTCCGGTCGATCTTTTTTGCTCGCTCCTCGACGCGACCGACTGTATCATCTTGAGGGATGAACATCCGGCAATTGCAAGGATCCGGAGGAAGTTCCCATTCGGTGCGTCGATCGACGATGCCTCCCGCCGAGGAGGAGCAGGCCAGGTCGCGACCATCCGGGCGATGTTCATCAACGTCGGTTTTCCGAGATCCTGCTCCGGGATGCGAAGGGATGCTGGCGATCTCGCCGTTGGAGGTCTCGAAGGAACGGATCGGGCGGGCGAGGCGAGTCGTGAACTTCTCGCCGGGGGCTCCGGACTTCGACCCGCATGCCTGGCCCGTCCGGTGCTCGCGAAGCCCCCGACAGCCCCTCGGTTCCGTCCGCCGTCTCCGAACCCATGATCCATTCCCCGGAGCCTTTCCATGTCACTCCCGTTGCTCGTCATTCCGGACCGGATTCTCCACGTGGTCATCGTTTTCATTGTGCTGAGCGGCGCCATCGCCGCGGGCCATCGCCTCACGCTGGCCGACGACCTCGCCCCGAAGGCCAACGAGCGGCAGCTCCCTTATGCCATGCACTCGGCGATGAGCGACCGGCCCACGATCCGCGTCGGCCGTCGCGACGCCGATCTGGTCGGTGCCGATCACCGGGTCTTGCAGGCGGCCGTCGACTACGTGGCGAACCTGGGCGGGGGGATCGTCGAGATCGGCGAGGGCGAATACCTCATGGGCGACTCGCTGCACCTCCGCTCGAATGTTACGATCCGCGGGCGCAAGGGGAAGACGATTCTCCGCAAGGCCGATGCCTCGGACTCGCCACTGGCCATCGACGGCGATTTCGGCGAGCAGCAAGTCACCGTGAGCGACCCGAAGGGCTTCGAGGTCGGCTCGGGCCTGACGATCTGGGATGACCATGGTGGGGGCTTCCACACGACGGTGGCACGGATCACAGGGCGGGACGGCCACCGGTTGTCGATCGACGCCGACCTGATGTCCGACTACATGGTCTCGGCCCACGCCCGAGCGGCGACGGTTTTTCCCGTGGTCAGCGGGACGGATATCCGCGGCGCGTGGGTTGAGGATCTGGTCATCGAGGGGAACAAGCAGGCCAACCCCTATCTGAACGGCTGCCGCGGGGCGGGGATCTACCTCTACCGTGGCTTTGGCGTGCGGGTCAGCGGCTGCCTGGTCCGGAACTTCCATGGCGACGGCATCAGCTTCCAGCAGTCCAATGATGTGACGATCGCCGATTGCGTGGTCGAGGACAACACGCACCTCGGGCTTCATCCCGGCAGCGGCTCACAGCGGCCGACGGTCCGCGGCTGCCTCGCCCGCCGCAATGGGACCGACGGGCTGTTCCTCTGCTGGCGCGTTCGTCACGGGATCTTCGAGGGCAACCGCCTGGAGGAGAACGGTGAGGCCGGCATCTCGATCGGGCACAAGGACTCGGACAACCTGCTCCGCGGAAACCACGTGGCGCGCAACGGGACCTGTGGTGTGCTCTTCCGCGACGAGGCGGCCGGGATGTCGCCGCACCGGAACCGGCTGGAGCGGAACACCATCGAGGACAATGGCCGCTCGCCTGGCACGCCGGGTATTCGCGTTCGTGGCGAGCCCGAGGCCCTGGTGTTCGAGAGCAACACGATCCGCGACGCCCGCCCGGCGGATCAGAAGACACAGACGGTCGGCGTCCTGATCGAGCCACGGGTCGGCTCGGTTCGTCTGGAAGGCAACGCCATCGACGCCGGTCTCCGGATCGACGATCGCCGCCAGAAGCCCTCGGCCGCCAGGACCCGGGAATAACTTGACCTCCACCAGTCGGCGCCGAACCTCCCCGATTCCCCCTACCGAAAGGTCAGCCGAAACATGAGACGGCTTGCCCTGCTGATCCTCCTGCTCGCCGTTTCATCCGTCTCGGCGCAGGAGCGGAAGAAGACCGAGGTGAAACCGCGGTCGAGGCCGACACTTCAGTACGACTCGGGTGAGATCCGAATCCCCATCCCCCATGCGGACGATCCGAAAGTCCAGACGTTTGGTCCGGAGTCGATCCGCGCCGCCGCGAAGTATCTCGACGACGGGGCTTTGGCCTGGATGCGCGAGCGGACCTGTGTCGCCTGCCATACGCCGGGGGCCTACATGCTCGACCGACCCGCGCTCACACCGTGGCTCGGCAAGCCCGACGAGGAGATCCTCGACCGCTTCGTCGCCGGGATTTCCGACGAACTGCCGGCCACGAGGCAGACCGACGGCATCCGATACCATCCCCTCGCCGAACGAGCCGTGTGGCGTGCGGCGGGCCTCGTGCAATGGGACAGGCATGTGAGCGGAAAACTCTCCGACCAGACGGAGCGAGCCCTGAGGAGCATGCTGAGGCAGCAGTCGAGCCACGGCGGCTGGTACATGCCAGGCGAGGTCGAGATCCCTTATGTGACGACCGACTTCGAGCTCACCCTGCACGCCGCGCGGGCCATCGTCGAGGCCCCGGGCTGGCTGGCCAGGCTGAAGGATGCGGAACTGCTCGGACGGATCGATCGGATGAAGACCTTCCTCAGAGAGACCAGGCCGCGGAACGACTACGAGCGGGCGCTTCGGATCGGTCTGGCGTCGATCTTGCCCGAGCTTGTGCCGAGGGAGACGCGTGAATCGGACATCGCGATGCTTTGGGCGAAACAGCACGACGACGGCGGCTGGTGCCTGCGCGACATGTCCGACACCCGCAACTGGCGAACACCGATGAGCGATTTCGTCATCAAACTGATCGAGGGACTGCCCGACGCCGCCAACCCACGGAGCGATCCCTACATGACGGCGCAGGCGATCATACTCCTACGCGAGAGCGGCGTTCCCGCGAATGACCCGCGGATCCAGAAGGGCCTCGCCTGGCTGAAAACCGAGCAGCGGATAGGCGGCCGATGGTGGATGCACTCGCTCTATCGCGGCAACTTCCAGTTCATCACGTACATCGCCACGGCGAAGGCCATGAGAGCACTGGGAATGTGCGGCGAGCTGGTACAGCAGTCAAGAATCGCTCCCTGAAGGCTGCGGCCTGGAAGCTGTCTCGGCCGCAATTCCGGAGACCGGCCCTGGCCTTGGCGACAATCTGTTTGTCGATCTGATGAAAATCGTCGAATTCGTCTCTCTCGCCAACATCATCAAACGAGGGCGGCATTCCTCCCTGGAAGGGGAGGGGTCTCGTGCCGCAATTTTTATGAGCCGATTGCTGGTCGCGATCCCGTTTGTATTCCCCTGCTTCGTCGCCGCCCAGGACTCCGCCGGCCGCGTGAAAGACGGTCCTCCCCGGATCACGCCCGAGATGAAGGCCAGGACGGAAACCATCGCCCAGGCACTCGAGGGCCTCACGCCCAAAGGCTTCACGAAAAAGGGGCCTGTGGAACGGTACACCGAGGCCAACCTGTACGAGAAGATCGACGGCCGCTCCGAGCTGTTTCAAGCCTACGACGTGACCGGCATGACCTTCGTCACTTTCTCCAGGGCGGACGACCCGGCCAGGTTCATCGATGTCTTCCTCTACGATATGAGTAACTCGCTTGGAGCCTTCGGTGTCTATTCGGTCGAGCGCCCGCCCGGTAGCAAGGCCGTCGCGATCGGCGACGGCGGCCACCGCGCCGGAGCCGATCTCTTTTTCCGGAAGGGCCGGTACTATGCGACGGTCCTGACGTCGGGATCCGACGAGGCTGTCCAGAAAGCGGCGTCGGCCCTGGCCGATACGCTCGCGAATCGCCTGAGAGGCGAAGCGGCGGAACTCTGGGGGCTCGCCATGCTCCCGGCGAAGAATCGGATCGAGGATACGGTTCAATACCTCATGGTCGATGCTCTTGGCCTCGACTTCCTGACCAACACGTTCAAGGCCCAGTACCGCGACGGAGACCTCGCGTTCACCGCCTTCGTCGCGCGATGCAAATCGACCGCGAGCGCCGCGGAAGTTCTGGCCAGGTACAAGGCGCACCTCGAGGAATTCGGCGAGATGGCCGAACCGGCCCGGATCGAAGGGGTGTCGGTCGTGTTCGCGAAGGCGGGCGACGGCGACTTCGACGGCGTCTGCCAGATCGGCGACGTGATCGTGGGTGTCACGGCGGTCAAGGGGCGCGACGGGGCCGTCAAGGCCATGACCTTCCTGCTCAAAGGACTGAGGATCTCGAAATGACCTGGCGTGGCGCCCGCGGATCGGCCCGCCGAAGGGATCGGTCCTCGCTGCCGCCTGAGGATATCCTCGGGCGGCGCGGCGGACGAGAATGGTTTGGCGTCGATCAAGCCGTGACGAAGAGTTCCGCGGATCGCTGAACGGCTGCGAGGTTCTCCTTGAAATGGGCGAAGTTCTGCATGTCGGAATTGA
This sequence comes from Planctomycetales bacterium, assembly GCA_027449865.1. Taxonomy (GTDB): domain Bacteria; phylum Planctomycetota; class Planctomycetia; order Isosphaerales; family Isosphaeraceae; genus JAKAUH01. Next base: position 4,136 of record DAIDKV010000223.1, on the reverse strand, counting down.
CCACGTCAACGCCGTGGGCGAGGACAAACGCGTAGGAGCGTTGCCAGGGCGAGAGTCCGGATTGCATCACCTTGTCGCTGTAGTGCCCGTCGAAGGATTTCTCCACCTCCTTATGACTACGGGACGACAGGTAACGGGCCGCCTTCATCCCGACGAGACCGATGCCGGCGTCCCGGGCGCGCTGGAGCGTGGGCTGAAGGTCGACCATTTTCGGGGTTCCGGGAAGGAGGCTCTTCGAATCCCAGTCGTACCAGCCGGCCGGGGTGATGGCGATCATGGCCAGGTCGTACCAGCCTGTTTCGATCATGGCTTCGAGGACTTGCTGCGCGCGCTTGTGGGAACTCACGCCCCAGTGGCCGACCTTCCCGGCCTGCTTCGCCTTGAGGAAGGCCTCATGCAGTGGCTCGCAACGGACGATCTCCGGCTCGCCGACGCCCATGAGGTAATAGGCATCCACATAGTCGGTACCCAGATCGGAGAGGCTGGCATGGAGTAGCCCCGTCCAGTAATCGGCCAGAAACTTGCCTTGCTGGACGGTCAACGGCTTGCCGGGTTCGTAGCCGTCGATGGGGCGCAAGGGCGCCTTGGAGGTGATCCAGATCTTGCCGCGGTGCGCCGCGAGGAAGGGGGCGAAGGCTTTCTCGCTCCCCTTGTAATAGGCGTTTGAGCCGAGATCGTAGAAGTTCACGCCCGCGTCGAACGCCGCATTGAGCAAGCGGACGGCCTTCCCACCCATCAACGCCGCGCCACCTCCGAAGACGAGGCGGCTGCACAGGAAATTCGTCCGGCCGAGCTTGCGGTAGGGCATGCCGCTCCGTTCGTGGCGGTGGTCCAGGCCGTCGGCCGGATGGTCCTGGGCCCGTGCCGACGGAGTGACGGCCGCCGTGGCCGTGGCCGTCGCCGTGGCGGCGGCGGAGGTCTTGATGAATGCCCGGCGGTTCATCTCATACGGCGTGGTCATGATGCGACTCCCCTGAAGCTGGACTGTTACCGCCTTGTTGCCGCCGCTATTCACGCTAGCTGGACCGGCGCGTCGAGTCAATCTTCGCAAGTCTACCCCGTTCCGACGGACCGAGCCACGGAACCAAGCTTACTATTGGAATTCACTTCTTGATCTAGCCTGTCCGCCGCTGCGGAGACGTCCGACCGGCCTGGGCCGGGATCGTCGCGAAGGGATCTTGCTGGAGGGTGTTCTGAGAGAGCCGAGCCAGGCCATCGATGCCGCGCTGGAAGTGTTGCCCTATTCGACCTTGATTCGAACCGTGTGGAGGATCTGTTTGCCCGAGGCGTCGCCGACGGTGACGATTGCCTCATACTCCTTCCGTTCCGCGTCGAGCGGCAATGGCCATTGCATCAGGCCGTCGCCCGAGACGGAGAGACCTTTGGGGCCGATGGTCAGGTCGAAGGTGGTGCCTCCCTTGCTCGAGCGGACCTGGATCTGGTGGGTGAACTGCTGGCCGCGTCGCGCCGACAGTTCGGAGGGGGACGTCACCGCGAGGATCGGCGAGGCGGACCGGGCGATCCCCTCATCCAGGCTCAGCCGGCGCAATACCAGTCGATCGTTGCTCGCGGGAACGGTGATGAGGAGGTTGGCCGCCGGGATGAAGTGGAACCGCTTGTCGATCGTCACGGGATCGCCGCCGCTTCCGAGGCTCCGTACCGCGCCGACCATCTCGTCCAGACCGCGGGCCGTCGCCAGTACGGCCCCGCTGCTCGTCAGGCGGATGGCTGCCGACACCTGCCCGGTCAGCGGTCCTCCGACGAACGAAGCCCCGGAGACGGCCAGGAAACAGTTCGGGTCCGTCGAGGGGATGAGGCACTCGGTTGACGGCGCGGCCGGATTCACGGGATCGAGTGGCTTGCCGTCGGCATTGCGGCGATGGCCCGCCCCGGTGAAGATCGTCCGGCCGTCGGCCCCGGGGACCACGTGGCCTGCCGACTCATGCTGATAACCGAGGCGGATCGACGGCCCTTCGATCGCGATGGTCTGGACGCCGGAAGGGCCGTGGCTGACGCACCAGGACCCGAACAGTGCCCCACCGGGCGAGGCGCGGAGGTGGATGCGATCCGATCCCAATTGAGTATACATCCGGAAGCTCCCTTCAGAGGTCCAGGTGCCACCCATGGGATGGCTGCCCCTGGGCGGCTCGATCTTGAGCACGCGGAAGGTCACCGGGTCGATGAAGCTGCACCGGGCGGGCTCCAGGGAACCGGAGTTGTTCCTTGGCGGGGTGCTCCAGAACGCCAGGATCGGACCGTCGGAGTCACTCCCCATGGCGATGTTATGGATCCGCCCCTCGATGGGTTGCTTCTCGCCCTTGACCTCAAGGGTCATCGTCTTCAAATCCCAGCGCTGGAATAGCCTCTCCTTCGGATAAAGGAGGACCAGCTTCTCGGCACCAGCGGCAATCAGGACCTCGTCCGAGGCGGCAGGCACCCGCTTGACGAAATCCGCGGCGTTGACGTCGAAGATCGCGATCTGGCCGGCGTCCTTGAGGTTCAAGAAGAGGTAACGGCCCCCGCCGCCGACGACCAGGTCGGTGAGCCGGGTTTCGAGCTGGCGGACCAGCGGCTCGGTCCGTTCCCGATGCTGCGGGGAGACGTCGGACAGTCGAAGGAGCCGGACGGTCCCGTCCTTGCCGCCCCAGACGGCACCGCGGCCGTCGGGTGTGAAGGAGCCGCGGATTGGATGCATGCCTTGCCAGGCGACGCGACCATCCTGCCTGCGGCGCTCGACGTCCCAGAGCCGCAAGTCCTGTCCGTTCCAGTTCCCGGAGAGCAGCCGATGGCCGTCGGGGGAGACGGTCACCCAGGTAGCCCCCACCTCGTGACCCCGGAAACAATGGAGCTCCCGACCGGTGTCGATGTCCCAGAGCCGGATCGTCCCATCCCAGCCCGAAGAGACGGCGTGTCGGCCATTGGGGAGGAACGCAACGTTCTCCACGCGGTCGGTGTGCCCGGAAAAGCGGCGGACCTCGCTTCGGTTGTCCGCGTTCCACAGGATCATCCGATCTCCGCCACTGAGCAGTCGGCGGCCTTCGGGCGAGACGGCCAGGCCCCAGACGATTCCTCTGTGTCCCTCCAACCTTCCGACCTGCCGGCCCGATTCGAGATCCCAGACGCGGATCGCTGAGTCTGTCCCATCCGACCAGACGCCGCTGGCACCGCCGACCGAGTAACCGAGTCGACCGTCCGGAGAAAAAGCCACGCTCATGACCCAGTCGATGTGGCCCCTGAACTCGCGGATCAGGGCGCCCGATTCCAGGTCCCAGAGCCGGACGATTTTGTCCTCACCGCCGGAGAGGGCGCGGCGGCCGTCGGGGGAGATGGCCACCGACATCAGCCGTCCGCTGTGTCCGGCGAAGCGGCGGATCACCCGGCCGTTCTCCCGGTCCCGGAGGAGCATGGTCCGGTCCCAGGAGCCCGAGAGGATTCGCCGTCCGTCTGGGGTGACGGCCACGCTCTCCACCCCCTCGCCATGCCCGGGGAACTGGGCGACCTCCGTCAAGGCTCCGGACCCATCGGCCAGGAGGGCATCGCCCATGGAGACGGCCGGCGGCCTGATCGATAGTCCCGCCCCGCGCGGGGCCTCGTTGGCATGGAGGGAGCCCCCGAGCAGGAGCTTGACATGCTCGGTCGCGGGATCCGGGCTTCGCTGGACCGGCGGCGCCGGCATCGGAACGACGACACCCTGGCCCGTGTCCCGATCAATCAAGAGTACAGGAGCCCCCGGCATTTCCAGCCGTCTCGCCTGGGTGGCGAGGACCGTCTCGCCCCGCTTGAGTTCGACCACCACCTCCAGGGCCCCGAGGGGCTTGCGGGCTGACGACGGACTGACCTGAATCAGGCTCGCCGAGGCCAGGTCGATCCTGACCTGCTTCCCACCCGACAACGCCCGCGCCTTCGCCTTGCCAAGGCCCTCGATCGGTCCGATGACGAACTCTCTCCGCCTGGAAACGACCCGGGGCGGTTTGTCGTTCAGTTGATGGAGGTCGCTTAGGAATAGGCCAGGGATAACTTCCCGATCTCATGCGGGCTGAGGGACGGCCGTATAGTTCCACTTGGGGAGGATCTCGTCGAACACGATCTTCATCGACTCCTTGAAGCCCGCGGTGCATTTGCGGCCCGTCTCATAC
>DAIDKV010000222.1 GCA_027449865.1 Planctomycetales bacterium | reverse complement strand
GTGTCGGCCGGTGGGGTGGGTGGGATGGGGGACGCTCGCCGTCGATGGCGAGGGACCGCGATCGGCCTGGCACTCGTGATTGTGGCCGCGGGAACCTCTCGGGCCTCCGAGGCCGATCTGAGGCGGGGCCAGGAGCTTTTCGACCGCGAATGGCGGCCGAACGACCCGCGCTGCCACGGCGGCGACGGGCTGGGCCCGGTCTACAACGCGACCTCGTGCGTGGCCTGCCACGGCCAGGGCGGACCCGGGGGCGCGGGGCCCGCGCGGAGGAACGTTGAGGTCATCAGCGCGATCGGCGGTGTGATCGAGGATCTCCGCGGCGGGCGCGGGTTGATCGGGGCCTTCGAGAGCCGCTCTCGTCGGAGCGCCCCCGTCGGTGAAGACGAGCGGAATGCCCTATTGAGGCGATTCCCGGGCCAGGTCATCGGGGTCCATATTCCCGGGGTCCGCCCGGCCAGGGGTGTCGTCGCGGGGAGGGGCGGCGGCCGGGCCCGCGATGCTTATCTCGGGACGGATCATTTTCACCTGTCGACGTCGGATATCGTCGGTCGGTACCGGAACGGATTCGTGATCTCGGCGGGCGGGAAGACCCTGAAGGCCCGGGAGTTCGACGTCGAGGCCGGCCCGGCAGGCGAAGGGCTCGTCCTCTCGTGCGCCGAGGGCTCGCTCACGGCCCGGATGTTCGCCGTGAAGCCCGACGAGGACGACCTGGTCAAGCTCCACCCCGGGCTGCTCACCGCCTCGAGCGCCGTGATCCACCGATTCGGCGTGGATCCGGCGTATGCCGCCTGGCGGTCGCACCTGACGATGGCGCTGCCGGGCCCGCATTCGAGGTCCGATCACCACCTGGGGGGGATCACCGGCGGGAGGATCGTCGCCACCCAGCGGAACGCCCCGCCGCTCTTCGGGCTGGGCCTGATCGATGCGCTGCCGGACGAGGTCCTGTCCGCGACGGCCGAGCAGCAATCCGCGATGGTCCGGGGCCGGGTCAACCGGATGACGAGCGGCCGGATCGGGAAGTTCGGCTGGAAGGCCCAGACGACCGACCTGCGGGGCTTCGTGCTGGCGGCCTGCGCCAACGAGCTGGGGCTCGAAGCGCCCGGCCACCATCAGGCGGCCTCTCCGCTCGCCACCGAGGCCCAGGCGAAGGCCCTGGATCTGACGTCGGAGGAGTGCGACGACCTCGTCGCGTTCGTCCGGGCGCTCCCCGCGCCGACCCGGATCGAGGGGGACGATCCCCGGGCCGCCGAGGCGGGCCGGATGGCCTTCGAGGAGGTCGGCTGCGCCGATTGCCACCGCCCGAGCCTGGGGAGCATCGACGGGATCTACAGCGACCTCCTCCTGCACGACATGGGCCCGGAGCTGACCAGCGTCACCATGACCCTCTACTACGGCGGGACCCAGACGGTCGACATCCCGACGTCCTCCAGCCTGGCCGATGGGTCGGAGTGGCGGACGCCCCCGCTCTGGGGATATCGCGACTCGGCCCCGTACCTCCACGATGGCCGCGCCGCGAACCTCCATGAGGTCGTCCGGGCCCACAAGGGCCAGGCTCTCGAATCGGCCAGGCGCTTCTTTCAGCTCTCCGACTCGCGGCAGTTGGAGGTCGAGCAGTTCCTGAAGTCGCTGACGGCGCCGGCCCCCGCGTCACCGCCCGAGCGGGCCGCCGAGGAGAGCCCGAGGGCGCGGCGTCGGTCGATGCTCGGGCCTCGCTCCTCGGAGTGAGGGTGCCGGGTCTCTCAGTCATCCGGGAGCGACTTCAGGTACTCGACGAAGCGCCGGGTGTCGCGCAGGGGAGGGCCGTGGCCAAAGGCGACCAGGCGCGGCTCCAGCTCGATCAGCCGGCGGGCGGATCGTCGGTTCTGGGCTGGGTCGATCGAGAAGATCCGCTGCGGCTCGCAGAGCTTCGGGCGGCCGGTCCAGAGGTCGAGGTTCGAGACCACGTCGCCCAGGACGAGAACGCGGTCGTCCTCGCGCCAGAACGCGAGGTGGCCGACCGTGTGGCCGGGCGTCTCGATCACGCGGAAGCTGCCCACCTGGTCTCCCTCGCGGAGCCGCTTCGCGACCGGGTGCGGCGGGCCGGCCCAGATCGGGCCGATCGTTCCCGAGAGCCAGTGTCGAGGCATCCGGGCCATCATCTCGCCGGGGCGTTCCATCGCGCCCGCATCCGGCTCGCCGCACCAGAGAGGAATCCCGAGCGCCTCGCAGATCGCGTGGCTTGAGCCCTGGTGATCGGGATGGACGTGCGTCAGGGCGTGGAGCGCGACCTTCCGGCCGCGGAGCCGCTTGAGAATCCGTCGGGCGTCGAACCGCGTCGCCGCGTCGACCAGCACCTCGCCGAGCAGGTAAACGTTGATCGCGTAGGGCGGGAATCCTTCGAGGATGAAGAGGTCGTCGGCGAGGGATTTCATCGGTCGTCGGGTCCTCTGGGGACGTGGGGCGCGGGTCGAAGGTCCATGATAGCCGAGGCGGGTGGTCTGGACCGGTCTTCCGAACCGGGCTAGAATCCCGCGCGGGGGCGGATTAGAGGGCGGCACGGAGGCGCGCCGATGGACCGGAAAGCTCGTCTCATCGGGGCGTCGATCGTTTTGCTCGCGATCGTGGCGCGGGTGGCCGCCGTCCTGATTTTGCGGACGCACGAGGTCCCGCGCAGCACCTACGAACACGGCGAAATCGCCGCCAACCTGCTTGCCGGCAAGGGGTTTGCGATCGCGTTCCTCGGCGGCGACGGGCCGACCTCGCAGCAGGCGCCGATCTATCCGGTTGTCGTCGCGGCGGCGTACGCGATCGGCGGCGTCGAGACTCCGCGCGCTCTTTTAATCCTCGAATTGAGTCAGGCCATCCTGGGTGGCGTGCTTGTCTGGGGGGTGATCCGGCTTGCCCAGCAGATTGCGCCGGGACGGCCCGGGGTTGCGGTCGTCGCGGGACTGCTGGCCGCCCTTCACCCGACACTCGTCTACGCCGCGACTCATGTTCAGGTCGCCGGCCTGGGCGCGACGCTGCTCGTCTGGACGCTCGTCTGGGCAAATCAAGCCGGCGCGAGCAGTCGGGCGATGGACGCCGCGATTGCCGGAGGATTCCTCGCCGCGACCGCTTTAACCGACCCGATCCTGGCGCTGGCGGGTCTCGGGATGGCCTGGGCTTACTGGCAGGCGTGCGGAGATCTCGGGAGAGCGTTTCGCCTGCTGGCCTGTACCCTCGCGGCGGCCCTGATCGGGATCGCGCCGTGGCTCGTTCGGAACTACCGAGTGCATGGCGAGTTTGTCGCGATCAAGAGCACGTTCGGTTACGCGTTCTGGCAGGGGAACGGCCGGCTGAGCGAGGGGACGGACAAGGTCCGGCGAGCCTCGGCGGCCGTTGCCATTCGGGAAGGCTCCGACGGTCCCCTCAGCGCCCTGAACCGCGGCCTCTGGCGGGCCCGGCACATCGCCGGGTACATCGACGACATCGCCCTGACCGCCGAGGACAAACGCGCACTCGGCCGGGTGAGTGAGCCCGAGCGGTCTCGAATCCTCTTCCGACGGGCACTCAACGACCTGAAGGTCGACCCCTGGCGCTATCCCCGGCTCTGCCTCCGCCGGCTGCGGTACTTCGTCTTCTTCGACGAAACCAATCCAAAAACGTGGACGCTTTTGTATCGCGTGCCGCATGTCGGGCTGACGATGCTCGCGATCGCCGGGCTGATTCTGGCCGATCGGGCGACACGCCGGAGGCTTCTCCCAACGCTCGCGGTCGCGGCGGCGATCGCCGTTTTTCATGCCCTGACGATCGTCTCAGCGCGGTTCCACATTCCCATTGAGCCGCTGATGGCGATCTGGGCCGGCGCGGGGCTCTCGCGAAGGATGCTCCGACCGGCCCGAACATCCTCAGCCGCGAGACCCCACCACGTCGAACGTGTCGGGATCGAAGGCGGGCTTGAATGTCTCGACGTGGGACGCCTCGATTGAGGCGATGTGCCGGACCGTCCTCGCCTGGAGGAACGCCAGCACCAGCGCGGTGAACATTCCCCCGCCCGCGATCACCGCGGCGCATCCCCAGGCGACCACCGCGACCGGGATGTCGTCGAACATGGTGGTCGGCGGCGCATAAAGCGTCGTGAGGAAGGCGCCCAGGACCGAGGCCGCCGGGACGCCGGCGCCGATCGCCGCGACGCCCCCCGTACCGACCCCGCCCACCATTCGCGGCGGCGAGGTGCTCTCCATCGACCGCATCCGTTCGAGGTGCTCCCACTCGCGGCGCTTGAACCAGTGCTTCAGGACCAGGATGGTTGGCACCAGAAACAGCGGCATCACGATGGCGACGATTGGGATCAGCAAGGGATCGAGGCCGGGTCGCATGGGATCTCCTCGGAAGGCGTCTCGGGGCGAGCCCCTCGCCGGGGCTGCGTCCTGATGGTAATTTGACGGCTCATCTCGGACCGTCGAGGCCGGGCCAGCGGGGAGAGGACCCATGACACGCGACCATCTGTTGGTGATCGATCAGGGGACGACCAGCACGCGAGCGGTCGTCTACGACGCGAGGCTGAAGGTCGTCGGCCAGGGCCAGGCGGAAGTCCTGCCGACGTACCCACATTCCGGCTGGGTCGAGCACGACCCCGAGGCGCTCCTCCGATCGATCGGGCCGCAGGTCTCGCGGGCTCTTGATGAGTCGGGCCTCCGCCCCGACCGGATCGCCGCGATCGGCCTGACCAACCAGCGCGAGACCACGATCGTCTGGGACCGCTCGACAGGCCGGGCGATCGCGCCGGCCCTGGTCTGGCAGGACCGTCGGACCGCCGCCGCCTGCGAGCGACTCAAGGACAAGCAGGAGTGGGTCTCGGAGCGGACCGGACTGGTTATCGACCCGTATTTCTCCGCGACCAAGATGGCCTGGATCCTCGACCATGTCCCCAACGCCCGGCGCAGGGCCGAGGCGGGCGAACTGGCCGCCGGGACTGTCGACAGCTTCCTGGTCTGGCATCTGACCGGCGGCCGGAAATTCGTCACAGACGCCACCAATGCCTCCCGAACGCTGTTGATGGACCTGGCGACGCTCCGATGGTCGGAAGAACTCTGCGAGCTATTCGCCGTCCCGTCCCAATTATTGCCCGAGATCCGCCCCAGCGCCGGCGAGTTCGGCCGGACCGAGGGTCTGGGCTTCCTCCCCGACGGCCTGCCGATCCTCGGGATTGCCGGCGACCAGCAGGCCTCGCTGATCGGGCAGGGGTGCGTCGAGGCCGGGCAGGCCAAGTGTACGTATGGAACGGGTGCGTTCCTGCTGGCGCATACGGGAGGGCGGATCGTCCCGTCGCGGAGCGGGCTGGTGACGACCCTCGCCGCGACCTTCGAGGGCCAGCCGCCGCAGTATGCACTCGAGGGGAGCGTCTTCGTCGCGGGTGCGGCCGTGCAGTGGTTCCGCGACGGGCTCCGGGCGATCGGTGCCTCGTACGAGATCAACCCGCTCTCGCTGGAATCGGACCCGTCGATGGACGTGGTCTTCGTCCCGGCGCTGACCGGCCTGGGCGCGCCGTACTGGCGTCCCGAGGCGCGCGGGACGATCTTCGGCCTGACCCGCGGGACGACGATCGCCGACCTCGCCCGCGCGACGCTCGAAGGCGTGGCCTGCCAGGTGGCGGATCTGATCCGGGCGATGGACAACGATCTCGGCGCCCCGCTCGGTGAGATCCGGGCCGACGGCGGGATGGCCCGCTCGGACCCGTTCCTGCGGTTCCAGGCGGATCTGCTCGGCGTCCCGATCCGGCGGAGCCCCCAAACCGAATCGACCGCGATGGGCGCCGCGCTGCTCGCCGGCCTGGGCGCCGGGCTCTGGCCCGACGTGGATGCGGCCGTCGGCCTGATCGAGTCGGCCGGCGAGGTCTTCGCCCCGGTCCGCGACGACAATTGGCGGCGGAGGGTGCAAGATCGCTGGCAGAAGGTGGTCGAGTCGGTCGTCCGGCATTATGCCTGACGGGTCTCCGCTGACGTGGCCGTTCGCGGGTCGCGGGTAACGCCAGCCTGTAATGCGGTGCGATGGTGAAGGTCATCAGACGAGATCGATCGATTTATCGGCAGTTTAACGGCACAATAACGGCAATAAAAACGACCGAGAGAGTGCCGCCGAATGTCGTTCGACCCCAACTGTCGGATCACGCCCCGGATTGCCACTCACCTCATGAGGATCGAGGCGGCCCGGCAGGCCGTGGAGGACCTGCCGATCACGTCCTCTGTGCTCGCCGGCCTCCGCGAGACCGCGCGACTCTTCTCCACCCATTACTCCACGATGATCGAGGGGAATCGCCTCGCTCGGGAGGAGGTCTCCTGTTTGATCGAGCAGGGGAAGCACTTCCCGGGGCGGGAGCGTGACGAGGCAGAGGTCCTCGGTTACTACGCGGCGGTCGAGCGGCTCGAACGATTCGCGGCCCAGGGAGGGGATGTGACAGAACTCCAGGTCCGAACCCTTCACGCCCTCGTGATGGCTGGCGGCAAGGCGGTGAAGAAGCCCACCCCGTACCGGGGCGGGCAGAACGAGATCCGCGACTCTGGCAGCCGCCGGATCGTCTACATGCCCCCGGAGGCATCGGATGTCCCCCGGCTCATGGAGGAGCTCTTCGACTGGCTCCGACGCAGCGAGCGAGAGAGCGAGAGCGTCCCCTGCCCGATCCGCGCCGGGGTTGCCCACCACCAGTTCGCCACGATTCACCCATACTACGACGGCAACGGCCGCACGGCGAGGCTCCTGACGACCCTGATCCTCCACCGAGGCGGGTACGACCTGAAGGGGCTCTATTCGCTTGAAGAATACTACGCCCGAGACCTATCAGCCTACTACCAGGCGTTGGCGGTCGGGCCGTCGCACAATTACTATCAGGGTCGTGTCGAGGCGGACATCACGGTGTGGGTCGAATACTTCTGCGCGGGCATGGCCGACAGCTTCGAGAGCGTCCGCCGCCGCGCCCGGGAGGCCGCCGACCGAGGCATGAGGGATGACTCGGCCGCGCTGCGTCGCCTGGACCCGCGCCAGCGCCGGGCCCTGGAGATCTTCCACCGTTCGGGCGTCATCACCAGCCGCGACGTCGAGGCCCTCTTCGGCGTCTCCCAGCGGACAGCCCGGAACATCCTCTCGTCGTGGGTGAGCGACGAGTTTGTGCTCGTGGTCGACCCGGCCAGGAAGTCGCGGAGTTACCGGCTCTCCCCAGAGTACGAGGGACTCGGACCGAGCTGAACCCTCCGCGGGGAGAACAAGGTCATCGAGGAGTTGACCCGACGGAATGCCCTCTACCTCTCGGCCGCCGCCCAACTCCGGCATCCCCAACTTACGCCTCTCTTCTCGTGGTTCGGGTCCGCCCAGGTGATCAACCTGGCGACCACTTCCATAATTCTCGCGGCGGTTCATGACCAGCCAGGTCCGATTCGAGCGAGAACTCACCTTCATGCTTGAGGATCCCGGGGAGGCCAAGCAGCACAGTCTCTTCGAGGAGGAGCGACCGGAATCGATGCGTGACCAGTTCAAGGCGCTGCTCCAGGCCGCCGACATCGGGATCGAGGACGTGAGGCTCAGTCGGGAGGATTCCTCGACGAGCAAGATGGGACGCAATTCCCGGTTCGAGCTGAAACACAAGTGCGAATCGGATGACGCGTGGCTGCCGCTGGAGGAGGAGTCGAAGGGGACGAAGACCTTACTCCGCCTCGCCTTGCCGATCCTCCGGGCCATCCGGAACGGGGCGATCCTGCTCGTCGACGAGCTCGAGTCGAGCATGCACCCCATGCTCGCGGACCTGATCGTCAGGCAGTTCAACGATCCGGAGATCAACAAGAGGAACGCTCAGCTCATCTTCTCCACCCACGACACGAACCTCCTCGGCACGCTGGTCGGCGAGCCGGCCCTTCGGCGTGATCAGGTGTGGCTGACCGAGAAGGATCCGCGCGGGGCGACCGTCCTCTACCCGCTCACCGACTTCAAGCCGCGCAAGGACGAGAACATCGAACGCGGGTATATTCAGGGGAGATATGGGGCCATCCCATTCCTGGGCGGATTCCGCGTCCCTAGCGGAGACGGCGAATGAGGGGACATCGCCAATAACACGGGGAATTTGTATGGAAAGGATGCGTGTTTCCTTTCCTCTCTTTGTGTGTTTTTTTATCTCATGTTGACCTGTTTTCTATCTTGATGATATCTTTTCTCTCTGCGCGGATCGGGCCGCTGCGCCGCCCGTCCGCCCGCACCCCGGGGTCGGGAGGGGCTGACGCTTACGTTCATCAGGCGCTCGGGGCTTGTTATACTCAGTAAACTTTCTATCGTGCCGGCATCGACCGGGTCCATACGCCATCCGGAAGGAGGAGTACGATGACGCATCGGGATCGCCCGGTATCGCCGGCTGCCTGGCTGCTGGCCGCCGCCCTGCTCCAACCGGGCCTTGCCATCCCGGCCGCAGAGGAATCCCGCGCCGATGACCGGATGGCCAAGATCGTCGCGGAGGTCCGCGCGCAGGAGGCGAGGTATAAGGATATCGAGTACGTCGTGAAGATCACGACACGCCAGGCCGATCGCCAGGCGCCGGATCGTCCCCCCGGCGTGACGTCGATGGAGACGCGCCGGGTCGTACTCCAGGGGGGGCGCATCTACTTCCGGAAGGATGTCCATGAGCGAATCCTGGCGTCCAGGGTGGCGCTGGAGGAGATCTCGGCCTATGACGGCGAGCGGACGCGCACGGTCGTCGCCGACAATTGCGCCAATATCCACCTGAGCCGCTTCGAGCACCCCGACGTCTATCCCGCGCATAACCTGACCCTGGCCCACTATCGCGTCACTTTTCCGCTCTCGGCCTATCTGGCCGGGACCGAGGCGATCCACGCCCATCCCAGGTACCCGCAATTCAACCGCGAGAGCGGCTCGGTCTACGAGTTCACCAGGGTCGAGACCCATTTCGAGGGCGAGGAAGTCGTCGATGGCCTCCGCTGCGCGAAGATCCGCGTCGACCGCTGGAGTTACTCCAGGGATGTCCCCGCGCTCCAGTACCTCTGGTTGGCCACGGAGCGGAACCTCTTCTGCGTGAAGGAGCAGGTCTCGTGGCCGAAGAGCCGGTTTGGAGAGATCGTCCTGCACGAGATGCGCGTCGACCGGATGCGAGAGGTGGCTCCCGGGCTCTGGTTCCCGATGAAACTTACGGTCATCAATTACGACGCCGAGGCGACGAGGCAGACGAAGAAGCCCGTCGTCACATCTCGGACCGAGATGGTCGTGGAGAAGGTCGACCTGGCCCCGCGCCATGACGACACCTTCTTCCGGGACGTCGCGATCCCCGCCGACCTGCCCGTCTTCACGATCCGGGATCGGGCGCTCGTCGGCTCGACGCTCCCGGAGCCCGTCGGGGGCGACCAGGAGGCGGCGAAGCTCGCTGAGGTCGTCGCCCGGGTCGCCGAGCAGGAGAGGCGCTATCGCGATCTGGAGGTCAAGGCCCGCGTCGACCACCGGCAACTCCGCACGCAGATACGCATGGACGGCCTCTACACCGAGGAGACGCAGGAGGAGCATTCCATCCTGCGGACGCCGCTGGCCTACTACAACTCGCGTTCGAGGTACAGCACGCTGGGCGGGCAGCGATCGGAGAACCTCCGGGTCGAAGCCTTCGACGGCGCATGGACGCGGACGCTCTATCAATCGAAGGGAGAGGGCCAGGTCTCGGCCTCCCTGCGCAAGGGGGGTATGGGCAAGGCCCGGGGTCGTCACGACGGCATCCCGGTGCATCGCCCCCACGTCCTGATGCTGCGCGACGACGGGATCTACGGCCCCCTGGCCGACCTGCTGGTCTCACCTTGGCAGGACAGGATCAACAAATATCGGCTTCGATTCCGGTACTGCGGCGAGGAGAAGGTCGACGGCCATCCCTGCATCAAGCTCCGGGGCGACATCCTGATCGGGGAGAAGGATCGGCCCCATAACTCGATGGTCCTGTTCCTGGCCGTCGATCGGAACCTGATCCCGATCAAGCTGGAGCAATACGGCGGCAACTTCGGTTACAGCAAGATGCCGACCGGCGTGAGCCGCTGCGACGACTTCCGCGAGATCGCCCCGGGCACCTGGTATCCTTTCCGCGTCGTCGAGCTGGCCTTCGACGACTGGATCCCGGCGGCCCAGGGATGGATCCTCCTGAACTGGCGCCGCGAGTACCGGATCGGGTCGGTGGCCATGTCGCCCCGGGTCGATGACGCCGTGTTCCGCGGGGCGGCCCTCCCCGAGGGGACCAAGGTCCAGGTACTCGACGAGCACGGGAAGTTTCTGGGAGAGAGCGAACAGCTCCAGGACGGCATCCCCTCGATCACGCCGGGGCGCTACGAGGACCTGCGGAAGCGGGCCAGAGCGAGCGAGGAGAAGTAGGTCCGCGAGCGGACGAAGAGATCGCGCTAGGCCGTTGGCGGGCGTGTCCGCCCGACCTCCGGCCGCCGAGCGGGGGCGTCGGTCGGGAGCGGGGACAGAGATGTGATTGCACCCGGACGCAGTGGGCTCCAGGGGAGGGCCAGGGGTCGGACCTACTGATCGGCGCGCAGAGAAGTTAACTCCTCCCCGCCGTAGAATGAGGCATGGAGACCGGACTTTCGGCCTACCGGGATTGGAAGGAATGGCGACGGATGCGGGCGCTGAGCCTGAAGCGAGAAGGCTGGACTCAGCGGA
>DAIDKV010000221.1 GCA_027449865.1 Planctomycetales bacterium | reverse complement strand
GCATACCTTTGGGCCTCGCCTCTCGATGTTTTGGAAGGCGATAGGGAGACGGGTTTCGGCCAACCAGCGTCAGGCAAGGCGGATGGGATTTCCATCCGCCGGTTCGGTGCGTGTCTTCTGTTCCGGCTGGCCGAGTCTAATTCCAGGCTGCCAGCCCGCGCCGGGCCGCGGCCAGGAGGGCGGCGATCTCGGTGTCGCCCTCGGGGATGGCGGCGAGATACGCCTGGAGCGGACCCACAACCTCGTCGGGTCGGTCGGCCTTCAGCCCCAGCACGCCGAGGTCGCGCACCTCGTCGGGATCGAGCGGCCGGAGCGCCGCCAGCCTTCGCTGAATCGGGACCGCCGAGGGAAAGTCGCCCGTCTTGAGGTAGATCGCCTTCAGGTTGCGGAGCATCCGGGCAACCACGTCGATCACCGGGCAGACGGTGGCGAGAGCCGCGTCCAGATCCTCGGTGTTCGGAAGCTTCTCCGCGAGGCGTCGTCGGCAAATCTCTGGGGCCATCACGGCGCCCGACTGATACGGATCGACGAACCAGGTCCGCTGCTTGTCCTCGATCCGGAGCAAGAAGTGGCCGGGCACGTTCGCCCCGGAGACCGAGAGGCCAAGCGACTCGGCCACCGACCAGTAAATCACCGAAAGACTGATCGGAATTCCGAGCCGGCGATCCAGAACCTCATTCAGGTAGCTGTTCCTCGGGTCGTAATAGTCCTCGACGTTGCCCCGGAACTCCTCCTCGACGAAGAGGACCCAGTTGATCTGACCGAGCACCTCGCGAGCGCCGACCGTCTTCGGGCAGCGCGGCCGGATCCGCTCCGCCAGCTCGGCAATCTGGGTGCGATAGTCCAGGATATCGAGCTCAGGATAGGCGTCGACGGCGATCTCCAGCGCGATCCGGGCCAGGTCGACGCGACCCTCGCCCGCGATCAGGCGGAGGAACTCGGGGCTCTGCGAAAATCGGTGAAAAGCCACGAGTCCCCCCGCGCGACATGCCGTCTTCACGGCCCTCGGAATCGATCCCCACCAAAAAGCCGACATCCGTCAGAATATTCCCGGCAAACTTTCTCGACAACCCGATCTCGAAGTGTTCCGCGCCCGGACCGAATCACAATGCGCCGATTGCTCGATTTCGAGAACCCCATCGGATAATCTGTCTCTCGGGGACGACGCCCACCCCATCGCGGTCGATCGGGCCAGGCCAGCCCAGACCGATCGATCCACCGCCCAGAGACATCCATCGAATGGAAGGGTTCATGAGCCCGCTCGCTTACCTGATCGCCGCGTCGCTCTGCCTGCCCAGCCAGACCCCATCGGCCGACGTTTCGCGGACCGTCGCCGAGTCCAGCGACTTTCGCGCCACTGCGCGATATGACGACGTGATGGCATGGTGCCGTGCTTTCGCGAAGGCCACCCCCAACGCCCACCTCACCGAGCTGGGCCGAACCGCCGAGGGACGGTCGATCCCCCTGCTGATCGTCGCCGATCCTCCGCTGAAGACCGCCGCCGAGGCCAGGCGCTCCGGCAAGCTCGTCTGCCTCCTCATCGGCAATATCCACGCCGGTGAGGTCTGTGGCAAGGAGGCGCTGCCGATGCTCCTCCGCGATTCGTTCGCTGGTCCGCATCCCCCGCTTCTGAAAAACGTCGTCCTCGCCGTCGCGCCGATTTTCAACGCCGACGGCAACGAACGGGTCTCCAGGACCAACCGCCCCGGACAGCTCGGCCCCGAGGAAGGCATGGGCCAGCGCCCCAACGCGCGCGGCCTGGACCTCAACCGAGACTTCATCAAGCTGGAAGCCCCGGAAACTCGGGCCCTGGTGAAGTTCCTCAACGACTGGAATCCGCATCTCTTCATCGACACTCACACCACCAACGGATCCTTTCATCGCTACACGATCACCCACGAGGGCCCAAAGAACCCCGCCGGTCCTCCAGGCGCCATCGGATTCCTCCGAGAGACGTTCTTCCCCGAGGTCGACCGCGCCTTCGAGAAGGCCACCGGCCTGAAGGCGTTCCCCTACGGCAATTTCGATCCCAACCACACCGAATGGACGACCTACCCCGCCGAGCCCCGCTACGGAACGACCTACTTCGGCCTGCGCGGCCGCCTCTCGGTCCTCACCGAAGCCTATGCTTACGCACCCTACAAGACCCGGATCCTCGCGACCCGCGACTATGTTCACGCCTGCCTCGAGTTCGCCGCGAGCCACCAGGCCCAGATCCTCAAGCTGCTGGCCGAGCCCGCCAAACCAGGCCCCATCGCCATCCGGTCGCGCGCGACCGCCCGGAAAGAGCCCGCCACCGTCCTCGGCTTCGAGGAACATCGCGACGCGAGCCAACATAAGGTCCGGAGCGATGCGAAACGCGACTACCTGGTCAAACTCGTCGACGTGTTCGAGCCGGCTGAAACCGTGACGCCCCCCTCGGCCTACCTGATCCCGCCCGGCTACCCCGAAGCCATCGCGACCCTCCAGCGCCACGGGCTGAAGGTCGAGGAGCTGCGCGAGGACGTCGAGCTGGACGTCGAGGCCTACCGGATCGACGCGGTCGAGAAATCGAGGAGGCGGTTCGAGGGACATTCCCTCGTCACGCTGAAGGTCTCGCCACGCGCGGGCTCGAGGAGGATCCCGGCCGGAACGCTGGTGGTCCGAACGCCGAGGGAATCGGCCCACCTCGCGGCGGTCCTGCTGGAACCTCGCTCCGAGGATGGCCTCGCCACCTGGAACTTCTTCGACGCGGGCCTGAAGCCCGGCGACGACTTCCCGGTGCTCCGCCTGCCGGCCGCCGCCCCGCTGTTCGTCGCCGACGCCGCGCCTCCGGCGGAAGACCGAGCCCAGCCCCGGCCGATCACGCTCGGCGCCGGCGGCGGCGGAGGCCGGATGCGCGGCCGGATGGGAATCCTCGGCCAGATCGAATGGATCGACGGCGGTCACTGGCTTCAGCCACGCGAGGGCCGACTCTACCTTTTCGACGCCCGAACCGGCCGGTCAAGGCCCTTCTTCGATCCCTCGACACTCCAGAAGAGCCTGGCCCGGCTCCCGTCGCTCGACACTGGAGACGCAAAACGGATCGCCGATGGCCACTCGTTCCAGATGTCCCCCAACCGCCTCGGCTTTGTCTTTGACCACGCGAGCGACCTCTATTATGCAACCTTCGATGGCAAAACGGCCGTCCGCCTGACCAGCCTCCCCGGCGAGGAACTCTTCCCACAGTTCAGCCCCGACGGCCAGCTCGTCGCCTTCGTCCGCGATTACGACCTCTACACCGTCGACCTCGCCTCGCGGACCGAGCACCGCCTGACAACCGGAGGCCGCGACGACCTCCGCCACGGACAATCCGACTGGGTCTATTATGAAGAGATCTGGAATCGACGATGGCCGGCGTTTTGGTGGAGTCCGGATTCCAGGTATCTGGCGTTCTTTGAGTTAAGCGACGACTTCGTACCGTGGCACACGGTCCTGAACGACACCGCGAGCGGAGGAGCCCGGAAAGAAGAGCGAACGCACTATCCCCGGGCCGGCGAGCCGAATCCAAAAGTCCGGCTAGGTCTCGTGGAGTCTCAGGGGGGTCCGATTCAGTGGGCGGATTTTTCGGCCTATTCGCCCGACTCGATGCTCATCAGTGAGGCCGGCTGGTTCCCGGATGGAACGGTCTACGCCTACGTCCAGGACCGGGCCCAGACCTGGCTCGACCTGGTCAAGATCCAGCCGACTCGTGGGTTGGAGCCGGCTCCGGCGCGGCGGCTTTTCCGCGATGCGACGAAGGCGTTCATCGAGAGTCCTGGCCCGCTCCACCCGTACCTGGAAGGGGGCTTCCTCTGGCTGAGCGAGCGGGATGGCTGGAAGCATATCTACGAGTACCGGGCCGACGGAACGTTGAAGTCGCGGCGGACCTCGGGCGCGTGGGAGGTCCGGCGGATCGAGCACGTCGACACCACCTCGGGACGGATCGTCTTCTCGGCGGCCCGAGAGGCGCCGATGTCGACCGACCTCTACCGGGTCGACCCGGGTGGGCCGATCGTCCGGCTAACGAGCTCACCGGGAACGCACTCGGCGAGTCTGAGCCCCGACGGCAAGCTCCTCGCGGAGAGCCGGTCGGATATCCACACTCCCGACCGCGCCTCGCTGTTCTCGATCGATGGCGACCGGCTGCGAACGCTCGACTCGAACCCATCGCACGAGCTGGAGCAATGGAAATTCGGGCCAGTGACGCGGTTTTCGATCCCGGCCCGCGACGGCTTCTCGCTTGAGGCCGAGTTGATCCTTCCACCCGAGATGGAGCCGGGAAAGAAGTACCCGGTCTGGTTCACGACCTACGGCGGCCCGCACATGTCGACGGTCTCCGACGCCTGGAACGGCGGCCGGATGCGCGACCACGCCCTGGCCCACGAGGGACTCGTGATCTTCCACATGGACCCCCGAAGCGCCAGCGGCAAGGGAGCCGTCTCAACCTGGACCGCCTACAAGCACCTGGGCGTACAGGAGACAAAGGATATCGAAGATGCGATCCACTGGTTGAAGGCGAAGCCGTATGTCGATGGGTCTCGAATCGGGATGGCGGGCCACAGCTACGGCGGCTACATCACCTCTTACGCGATGACCCACACCAAGCTCTTCGCGGCGGGAATCGCCGGAGCCCCGGTGACCGACTGGCGCGATTACGACTCGATCTACACCGAGCGCTACATGGGCCTTCCCCAGGATAACCCCGACGGCTACGACGCCTCGTCGGTGGTGAAGGCCGCCGCGAAGCTGCACGGCCGGTTGTTGATCCTCCACGGCGCGATCGACGACAACGTCTCGCTCCGGAACTCGATGCGGCTGGTGCAGGCTCTCCAGACGGCCGACCGCGACTTCGAGCTGATGATCTACCCCTCGTCGCGACACGGGATCTTCGGCCCACATTACAATCGGATCCAGATCGATTTCATCCGCCGGACGCTCCTGGCGCCGGAACCTTCGACGTCTCGATCGCCTGGTGAGATCGCCTCGCCTTCAGGGGAACGCCAAGGGTCGCCGGAACGGCCGCGTGCGGCCTCAGCGTCTCGGTGATCGCGGCGATCCGCCTCCCTCATATCAAGGGACATGATCGGAGAAAGATCAGACATGGGCAGGAGGCTGCCGACAGATTCCGAGCTCAGCGGCCTCCCTCGTGTTGACCGGCGCCCATCGTAAGGTAAGCTGAACCCTTCGCGGTAACCCGCGCGTTTCCCTGTCCTGGATCATCCACAAGCGAGGACCAAGGCCATGTCTGACGGCACGCAGAATCTTTCTCGTCGAGACGTGATGCGGCTTGGAGCGACGGGCGTGGCCGCGGCCGGGATCGGCAATGTGCCGGCGCTGGCGGACGAGAAAGCCGCCCCTGACAGGCTGCCGAAGCGGCGATATGGCCGGACCGGCATGGAGATCTCCTGGCTGATCGGTGCCTCCGACTGGCCGAAGGAGCTTGTTCCCAGGGCGGTCGCCGCTGGGGTTAACTACTGGCACAAGGCCCAGGTCTGGCGCGCTGGAACGCTTCCGCCGGTCCTCAAGGCCCAGCCGAGAGAGTCGTATTACCTGGAGTGCGTCGTGGATCGCGTGAACGGCGACCACATGCACGGCCGAATCGACGAGGAACAGCACTACCAGTTCGTCAAGAAGCGAGTGGCGGAAGCGGGCGTCGGCTACTACGACGTCTTCAAGTTCCACTTCGGCTATCACTCGGTGGAAGAGGCCAAGCAAAACGCCGGGATGGTCCGCGCCTTCGAGCGGCTCAAGAAGGAAGGGCTCGTCAAGCACCTCGCCATCTCCCAGCACCACTACAATTCGATTGGTGGAGACATGGCCTGGGAAATCATGGACTACCTGGCCGACCATCTCCCCTACGAGGCGACTCAGTTCTTCTACACCTACGGCGATCGCAAGGAGGTTGCCGAGTGGATCGACGTGGCGAAGAAGAAGGACATCGGCACCATCGCGATGAAGACGATGGGCGGTGTCGGGCGAGCGTCGCACGATCCGAAGTTCCGGAAGCTTCTGGCCGATCCGAACTACCAGGGCAGTGCCCCCGCCGCGGCCATGGTCAAGTGGCTGAAGTCGAACCCGAGCCTCACCGCCGCGGTGATCGCAACCCGGAACTTCGACCAGTTCCGTGAGAACATGGGCGCGGCCACCACCCTGGCGATGGGCCCGCATGACCAGGAGGCGCTGACCCTCCTGGCCGGCTACAACAAGGGCCTGACCTGCGTTCTGTGCGCCCAGTGCGTCTCGGCTTGCCCCGAGCACATCGGGATTTCCGACATCTTCCGGTATGAGCGGTATGCCCGGGATTATCACGATATCGAGCGGGCGCGAAAGGAATACGCCGCCCTGACGCGGAACGGGACGTCCTGCGTCGGTTGTGGCGACTGCCTCTCGACCTGCTCTCAGGAAATCGATATCGCCGCCAAATTGAAGGAAGTCCACCGTCTGCTGGGCTGAGACTTCGTGTCCAGCCAGGAAGCCCCCGCCGATCCGCCCGTCCCCGACCGGCGGATCGGCGAGGATCGGATCTTCGACTGAGGGGATGGCAAGACGCCTGGGGTTGAGAAGTCGGGAGGCCGGGATCCTTCGATGCCCTTGCCGTTCGATGCCACGCTAAAGGACCTCGCCCGCCGACACCCCGGCGACTACGCCTCGACGTTCCATCTGGGCAATGCCGCCGAGTTCCACGCCCTGAACGTGGACCTCTCGGTGATCTCGGCGGCGACAGACGTGGTCCTCGGCCGCGGCGACCCGCCGCGATCGATCGTGGACCTGAACTTCCAGAGCGGACCCGACGCCCTGCTCGCGGCGCGGGTCTGCCTCTATAACGCTGCGCTTCACCTTCGGTTCCAGGTCCCGGTGCATAGCGTGGTGATCTTGCTGCGGCCATCGGCCGACCACTCGCGGATCGACGGGCGACTCGCCTATGCGGGCCGGCCCCGGCGCGGCAAACTGGAATTCCGGTACGAGGTGGTCCGGCTCTGGGAGATCCCGGCCGATCGGCTGCTCCGGCGCGGGCCGGGTATCCTGCCCCTGAGCGTCCTGGGGGCCCTGCCGCCCGGGATCGCCGTGGAAGACGCCCTCGCCGACGTCGTCGCACGAATCTGCCGACGCATCGAGCGGACCCTCGACCAGGCAACGGCCAACCACGTCCTGACCTCGACCTTCGTCCTGTCCGGCCTGCGGCTGAAGCGCGACCGGGCCCTCGACCTGTTCCGGAGGATCCGAGCCGTGGAAGATTCGACCACCTATCAGTACATCATCGAGCAGGGCGAATTGAAAAATGCCCGCAAGATGTTGATTTCCCTGGGGGCGAGCAAGTTTGGCCCGCCGACCAGGAAAGTGAAGACCACCATCCAGGAGCTGGAGAATCTCCCGCGACTCGAACGGATGGGCATTCGCCTGATGACCGCAGAATCCTGGGACGACATCCTCAACACGCCATGATCCCCCGCATCGCGGGCCGGCAATTCACCCTGGCCGAGATGATGAAGGCCGTCGCGGCTGTCGGGGTTCTGATGGCGATGATCCGGACACCCGATCCTGGCGGCCTCATCTGCGGGGTGCTCGGGCTGCTCGTCGTCGCGGGCGGGCTCTACGTCCTCTCCCGGCTCCCGCCGAGGCTCCGGATCGCCCTCGTGCTGACGATCGCCGCGCTGTTCTTGGTCGGATTCGTGCGTTCCTTGCGGCTGGAATCGCGGGTGTACGCCTCGCATGATGCCGAGGAACTGGCGAGGAGGTATGCCATCCTCGCCCCCCGGGCGACCGATCCCCGAGAATCGGCCCGGCTGCTCGCAGAATCCGAGAAGTTCCGCCGCGTGGCCCGGGCGCTCGAACGCGAGGCGATCTGGTCGGGGGTAGTCCGGTTCATCCGGGAGATCCCGTCCAACGCCTCGGACGGCCGTGACCTCGTCCTGCATTTCGCCCTGCAGGAGGCCAAGGCCGAATGCGAGGCGACCGCTAGACGGATGGGCGTCCGGTTCCGCGATTCCCGCCCCTGGTGAGACGGATCGATCAGAACCCCAGTCGTTCGAGAACCTCGGCGCTGGGGCCGAGTTTCTCGACGAAGGCGGCGTCGCCGATCCAGTCGCCGATCGGACGGCGATGGCCGACCGCGATCAACCGGCGGATTCCCGCCTCTCGGGCTGAGATCAGGCCGGTTGGAGAGTCCTCGATCGCCGCCACCGACGTCGGCGCCAGCCGGAGTTTCTTCAGCGCCAGGGCATAGGACTCGGGGTGCGGCTTGCGATCGGTGACATCTTCCTTGGTGATGATCAGGCCAAAGGCGTCGGCGATTCCGGCGGCCTCCAGCACGGTCTCGACGCACTCGCGCCAGCTCCCCGAGACAACCGCCAGCCGGGCCCGGTCGCGGAGCGTGCGGACCAGCTCGACGACACCCGGGTAGACCCTCGGAGCATACTTCAGCAACTCGACGGTGAGCGCCCGCTTGCGATCGACCCAGTCGTCGATCCTGTCGACCGGGATGCCGCGGTCCTCGAAGAATTCGCGGAGGAAGTCGCGATCGTCGATCTCGGCGGCGCGCGAGGCGGCCTGGTCGCCGATGGAAAGGCCGAGGAATCCCAGCGTCCGCTGCCAGGCGGCGACGTGGTGGTTCTCGGTCGCGGCGATCACGCCGTCGAAGTCGAAGAGGATGGCTCGGGGAGGCATGGTCGTCTGCGATTTTGCTCCGGCGCCGGCGAAGGGTGGGACGGCCGTATTCTCTCCGATTCCAGCGTCGGACGTCAAATGATTGACAAGCGTCATCGACCGCCCTAATCTGGCCCTTCGAGGCGTCTCGTCTCTTTCCTGGGGCCCCAAGCTGCGCGGGCCGGCCGAATCGACGACGATCCGACGCCGCGGGTCGCGGGCCAACGCCCTGTTGCACCGGTCCCGACCCGCTTGCCCGTTCCAGCCGCCACACGACGCCACCCGACCATCACGAGATATCCAAGCCGACCGGGAGACCGCATCGATGGCACGACCCGTGACCCTCTTCACCGGCCAGTGGGCCGACCTCTCGCTCGACGCCCTCGCCCCAAAAGCCAGCCAGTGGGGATATGACGGCATCGAACTGCCCTGCTGGGGCGATCACTTCAACGTCCAGAAGGCGCTGAATGATCCGGCCTATTGCAAGGGGCGGCACGACCTGCTCGGCAAACACGGGCTGAAGTGCTGGGCGATCTCCAACCACCTCACCGGCCAGCTCGTCCTCGACCACAACGACGCGAGGACCGACGACTGGGTCCCGCCCGAGGTCCGCGGCGACGCCAAGAAGAAGACCGAGTGGGCCATCCGCGAGATGAAGGACACCGCCCGCGCCGCCCAGAAGCTCGGCGTGAAGGTGGTCAACGGCTTCACCGGCTCGTCGATCTGGCATTTGCTGTATTCGTTCCCGCCGGTCTCCGACGCGATGATCGACGAGGGTTTTCAGCTCTTCGCCGATCGCTGGAACCCGATCCTCGACGTCTTCAAGGAGTGTGGCGTCAAGTTCGCGCTGGAGGTCCACCCGACCGAGATCGCCTTCGACATCTACACGGCGAAGCGCGCCCTCGACGCGATCGGGCACCGGCCCGAGTTCGGCTTCAATTTCGACCCGAGCCACCTGCTCTGGCAGATGGTTGATCCCGTCGCGTTCATCCGCGAGTTCCCCGACCGGATCTACCACGTGCACGTCAAGGACGCCGCGCGGACGCTCGACGGCCGCTCGGGCATCCTGGCCTCGCACCTGAACTTCGGCGACCCCCGCCGCGGCTGGGACTTCCGCTCGCCGGGA
>DAIDKV010000220.1 GCA_027449865.1 Planctomycetales bacterium | reverse complement strand
GGCGCTCGCGATCCGTCCCGTACCATCCCGCCGCGGCGATCAGCGTGGTCGCGATCACCGATCCTGCCAGCGCGAGTGTCAGTAACCGCCGTCGGCGTTCTCCTGCGGCCTGAGCCTCGGCGCGGGCCTGGGCCAGCTCGGCCTCCCGCAGCCGTGTTTCGACGCCGCGGAGGTAGGCCGTCAAGCCGGCGACCACCACCCCCGCGTCGCGCGGACGATGCCTCGGCGCTGTGGCGAGGCACGAGCGTGCGAGCGTCGTCAGCTCGGCGTCGGCGTCGCACACGTCCAGGGCAGCCAGCGCATCCGCAAGGTCAGCCCGCTCCGCCTTGCGGTACGTCTCGGCCCCCGATCCGCCTGCGAATGCGGGGCGGCCGGTCAGGATCTCGCAGAGGATCGAGCCCAGGGCGAAGACCTCGGCCCGCTCGTCAAGCGTGTCGAGAGCACCCCTTGCCTGTTCCGGAGCCATGTACGACGGCGTGCCGAGCACCGAGCCCGAGCGCGACTCCATCTCCCATGAGCCGCTGCGCAGGGTCCGGACGTCGTTGGCGTCCATCCGGATCGCCTGTTCCCCGTCGGCCGTGCCCCCGTGGTCGAGCACCTTGGCCAGTCCCCAGTCCATGACCTGCACCTCGCCGAAGCTGCCGACCATGATGTTCGACGGCTTGAGGTCGCGGTGGATCACGCCCCGGGCGTGGGCATAGGCGACCGTCTGCGTCACCTGTCCGAAGATCCCCAACATTCGTGGCAGGCTGTCCGTCGGCGTTGTCCGAGCAGAGAGGAGCTGAGCCAGGGTCTGGCCCTTGACCAGCTTCATGCTGAAGAACGGCCGGCGGTCGGCGAAGGTGCCCAGCTCGTAAACCGGGACGATGCCCGGGTGCTGGAGCTGGCCGCCGATCTGCGCTTCCTCGACAAAGCGTTTGACCATCTCGGGCTGGTTGCGGAGGTCCTCGCGAAGAACCTTCAGCGCAACGTCGCGGCCGAGGTCCGGGTCGCGGCCCTTGAGGATGGCACCCATTCCGCCGCGGGCGATCTCGCCATCGATCCGGTAACGCACGGACGGGTCGGTGGCGGCCTGGCCCGGCGTGTGCAGGACGGGCGGCTCGGCCCCCAGGTCGGTGTCGCGGAGCAGGACGCGAGGCACCGGGCCGACGCTGGCGGCCAGCGTCTCCAGCACGCCCGGTGGGCGGCTCAGGTCGATGGTGGCCCCGACCTCGCCGGCGCGGGAGAGAGTCATCGAACTGCCGTCGAGCCCCTGGCGGAGCAGGCAGCGGGGACAGTGGCCGCGAGGGGCGTCGGCCGGGCGATCGGCGCCGCAGATCGGGCAGCGGTCGGGGGCGGAGGTAGCCATGAGCGGTGTCCTCTCATGCGGGCGATATGTTGTCCTCGCCGTCAAGTAACGAAATCGTCGCCGAACCTGACGCGACTGGTCGCGATTTTTCCCGATCAGCCTCCCAGGGCGGCGAACAGCTCGCGGAGTTCCTCGTCGACGGCCGCGTCGTCCGGGACTTCCAGCGTGGCGGCGACCAGTTCGCGGAGCACCTCCCGATAGCGGCGGCGGAGCCGCTGGACGGCGGCCGGCACGGCTCCCTCGGTCGTGCCGAGCCGGGCCGCGATCGTCGCGTAGGGAACGGATCGGGGGCCCTCGCTCAGCACGACCTGGAGAGCCTCGAACAGGGCGGAGCGACCCGACTCGGCGTACTCGCGCGCCAGCCGCTCCAGCGTCCCGGCGAGCAGCCGAAGGGCCCAGGCTCGGTCGAAGAGTCGGTCGGGGGTCAGGCCGGGGTCGGCTGGCTCGCGAAGGTAGCGGCCCTCGGCGTCCCGGGCATCGATCGAGAGCGGCGTCTCCCCGCCGCCGCGTTTCTGGGCCCGACCTTGCTCGGCCTGGTGCGCGAGGAAGTAGCCGCAATCGGTGCGCAGGAAGGCGCGGAAGCGGCCCTTGCGACGGTCGGCCCGGGCGATCAGGCCCGTGTCGAGCAGCCGGACGAAGTCCGCCTGGGTCAGGTCGGCGGCCTCGTCGGGCGTGTGCCCCTTGCGGCGGATAAGCGCATAGAGCGGGTACCAGTACGACCGGCAGAGTTCCTCCAGGGCCGCGCGGGCTCCCGGCTCGGCCGGGTCGAGGGCCGCGGCCACCCGGCTCCATCGGGTCGTCGGAAACGGAGACTTCGAGGAAGCGCCGGCCTCGGGTTCCGACATGATGAACCTCATCGAAGGTGCACGGCCAGACGAGTCCGCGCCCACTATTCGCCCGGGACTTCCACCGATTCTACGGCATCTCGGTCCATGATCCAGTGATTTGGATGCGGCGAGAGGGATGGGCCGCGCCGACCGTGGTCGGCTCACCTCACTTTGACTTGCCCCAATGTCGAGAAGTATATTAGCCCACGAGGGTGGGCTTTGAAGACCGTCTCGCTCGTCGGCTGGCGGCGGGGTTTGGTGTCGCAAGGAAATCGCCCTCAAGGAGTTCCGTTGATGCTCTCGCGATCTTCCGCGGTGATCCTCTCGTTGACCTCGATGAGCGCCGGGATTCTGCTGGGGATCGTGCTGTCGAATGGCGGCCCGACGGTCTCCGCCCAGGTCGCGACCAAGGCCCGGGGCGAATCGACGAAGACCACCTCCGCTCCGAAGACTCCCACCCCGCCGCCAGCCGCCCGGCGGAATGACGAGGCGGTGTACGACGCCCTGGCCCGACAGTATGAGGAATCCTTCCAGCGAATCGACCGGACTTTTGAGCTGGTTGCGCGGGCGGTCGCGCCCACGGTTGTCCACATCGTCGCGCAAAAGAATGTCCGACTTGATGAGGGGCGTCGGAACCGGCAGTTCGAGGAGACGGGTTCCGGCGTGATCGTCCGGAGCGAGAGACAGCCGGGGCTCTTCGTTTTGACGAACCACCACGTGGTCGACAACGCGAAGCCGGCCCGGATTCGGATCTTTCTCCGCGACGGCCGATCGCTGCTCCCGGTGAAGGTCTGGAGCGATGCGATGGCGGACATCGCGGTGATGAAGCTGGAGCGCGACGACCTGCCGGCCGCCCGGATGGGGAACAGCGACGAGGCCGCGGTCGGAACCTGGGTGATGGCTCTGGGAAGTCCGTTCGGGCTGACGCACTCGGTTAGCCAGGGGATCATCAGCGCCCGGGGCCGGCACATGGAGGAGCTCGACGACGTCAAGAACCAGGATTTCCTCCAGACCGACGCGGCGATCAATCCGGGAAACTCGGGTGGTCCGCTGGTCAACATGAAAGGGGAACTGATCGGGATCAACAATTCCATTGCCTCCAATGGGGGTGGGAACGAGGGTGTTGGATTCAGCATTCCGATCAACCTGGCCCGATGGATCATGAACGAGTTGATTGTGAACGGTCGGGTCAACCGTGGTGCGCTCGGAGTGGAGCTGGACGAGTTCACGGCCGATGACGCCTCGAAACTGGGGATCGATCGGCCACGGGGGGCTCGAATCCGGGAGGTTCGGGACGGCTCACCAGCCGCCCGCGCGGGGCTTCGCGGCGGCGATGTCGTCCTGCGGTTCGGCGGCGTGGATATCATCGATTTGAACCACCTGATCAACACGGTTTCGATGTCTCCCATTGGGCGGCCGGCGGAGGTCATCGTCTGGCGAGAAGGACGCGAGCAGACATTCCGGGTCACGGTCGCCGAGCGGGACCACACCTTTCCAAACCTCGCGGGTGAGCCCGCACCGACTCGTGAGAAGGATCCGACCGGTTTGCTCAGGCGTCCGGATCGTCCGGCCGCCGGGAGCAGCCGGTCGATGGGCCTGGAGCTGGCGACACTCACGCCCGAACTGGCTGCCCGGCTGGACCTCCCGGAACGGAACTGGCACGGCGTCGTGGTGATGCAGGTCGAGCCGACGAGCCCGTTCCAGCCGGTGCTTCAACCGCGCGACGTGATCTCGTCGATTGACAATCAGGCGATCCGGTCGGCCGAGCAGGCGGCGGCGATCCTCGACCAGCGCGGCGGGCAGGGGGGGCTGACGATCGGATTCGACCGGCCGATCGAGGGGCAGTTCCAGCCGCACACCTTCCGGATGCAATGACCCGATGGACGCTGCGACGACCCACCTCGCGACCCTCGCCTCGGGCGGGTCGATGAACCCCGATGAAGCGGAGCAAGTCGTCGGCGCGATGCTCGACGGTGGGGTTCCCGACATCGTCGCCGCCTCGCTTCTGACCGCGATCAAGCTCCGGGGCGAGACGGCCGACGAACTGGAAGGGGCGGTGCGAGCGGTCCGCTCCCGAATGATCGCCTGGAACAGCCCGATCCCGGCCGAACGTCTGCTCGACACCTGCGGGACAGGCGGCGATGGGCGGTCGTCGGTGAACCTCTCCACGGCCGCGGCGATCGTCGCGGCCTCGGCGGGAGTCCCGGTGGTCAAGCACGGCAACCGGGCGGCCTCGGGGACCTCGGGCAGCTCCGACGTCCTCTCCGCACTCGGCGTCGCCTCCGATCCCGGCCCCGAGGCCCTGGCCCGTGACCTCGCCGAGCTGAGGATCGCGTTTCTGTTTGCTCCCAGGTTTCACCCTGGGCTTCGGCTGGTGGCTCCGGTCCGCCGGCAGCTTCCGTTTCGAACCCTCTTCAACCTCGTCGGGCCGCTCTGCAACCCAGCCAGCCCGGGACATCAGCTCGTCGGGACAACCGACGCCGCTCGCGCCGACCTGATCGCCGCCGTCCTCGCCCGATTGCCCCACCTCCGGCGCGCCGTGGTCGTCCACGGCTCCGACGGCCTGGACGAGGTCACCCTCTCCGGCCCGACCCGCGTCCTGACGATCGAGTCGGGTTCGGTCCGCGAGATGGCCTGGAATCCGGAAGACTTCGGTCTCCCTCGCCGAGACCCGGAAACGCTCCGGGTCGAGGGCCCGGCCGAGAGCGCCTCTCGGATCCGGATGACCCTCGCTGGGGAGCCTGGCCCGGTGCGAGACTACCTCCTCGCCAACACCGCCGCGGCGCTCTGGGTCACCAGCCCCGCCGAACTCCCCGAACTGGTCGCCCGGTCGGCCGAGGCGATCGACTCCGGGGCCGCCCATCGCCTTCTTGATCGCTGGGCCGCATCTTCGCGCGGATTGCCGTGATCGTCACGAAGACTTTGATCGGCGCGAACGGGACGATCGATAAAATTGGTGATTTTGCTATAAGTTTGGGTTCGTTCGCGCGATTTCGAGGTGCCGGGGCTCTCGGTGGGTTCGTTCGCGCGATTTCGAGGTCCCGAGCCGTCGGCCCGGTGAGGATTACCTGCTCGACAGGTCCTCGGTGGGTTCGTTCGCTCGATTTCGAGCCATCGGGGGTCGCTCGGTGGGTTCGTTCGCGCGATTTTCGAGGTTCCGAGGGCTCTCGGTGGGTTGTTCGCGCCGAAATTCCTCCAACCCGAGGCAGGACCGGCTGCCAGAATGGCAGGTGGGTTCGTTCGTCGTATTTGTCACCGGACTCCTGAACCTACGACCGAATTGTCAAAGATGGCTGAACGTCTAAAGGTCCGTTTGTCAGTATGCAATTTGAATGACAAAAAGCAAATAGTCGGATCATTTTACGCGGTGGATCTCCCGAAGATCGGAATCAGAAAGTGGAATCGCCACAACCGGGACGCTTCGCCTCGCTCGATCCCATTTCGGATCGCGGATCGAGGACAAGACTGATTTGACTGCGATTGGCAATCGTGAGGGTTGGGCGAATAATACAGGGATTCCGGACGACTGCCTTCCTCCAGGGACGAGAGACGCGCTTCATGTCCAGGTTCCAGATCGTCAGCCCGTTCGCGCCGGCCGGCGACCAGCCGCATGCGATCGAGGCCCTGGTCGACGGGCTGAAGGGCGGCAAGAAGGATCAGACGCTCATGGGCGTCACCGGCTCGGGGAAGACGTTCACGATGGCGAACGTCATCGCGAAGCATGGTCGCCCCGCGCTGGTGATGTCGCACAACAAGACGCTCGCCGCTCAGCTCTACGCCGAGTTCAAGGACTTCTTCCCGCACAACGCCGTCCGCTACTTCGTCAGCTATTACGACTACTACCAGCCCGAAGCCTACATCCCCCAGCGGGATATCTACATCGAGAAGGATGCCGCGATCAACGACGAGATCGAGCGCCTCCGCCTCGCGTGTACCAGTGCGCTGGTGAGTCGGGATGATGTCGTGGTCGTAGCAAGCGTCTCGTGCATCTACGGGTTGGGCTCGCCCGAGGACTACAAGAAGATGATGGTCCGGCTCAAGCTGGGCGACATCATCGACCGCGACGAGTTGTTGCTGAAGTTCATCGACATCCAGTACGACCGGAACGACGTCTCGTTCGAGCGGGGGAAGTTCCGGGTCCGGGGCGACGTGGTCGAATTGTGGCCAGCTTACGAGGAGATCGGCTACCGGATCGAGCTCTTCGGCGACGAGGTCGAGCGCCTGGCGACGATCGACACCCTTACCGGCAACGTGATCGAGACGCACCAGGAGATGTACGTCTATCCGGCGAAGCACTTCGTCCTGCCGGAGGAGCGGATCAAGGGGGCCGTCGAGAGCATTGGCGAGGAGCTGGAACAACGGCTCCAGCAGTTGAAAGAGCAGGGGAAGCTGCTCGAAGCCCAGCGGCTGGGCGCGCGGACCCGGTACGACATGGAGATGCTGCTGGAGGTCGGGTACTGCTCGGGGATCGAGAACTACTCGCGGCATCTGACGGGGCGGAAGGCGGGTGAGACACCCAATACCCTCCTGGACTTCTTCCCGCCCGATAGCCTGATCATCATCGACGAGTCGCACGTCTCGATCCCTCAGATTCGGGGGATGTTCGCCGGCGATTTCAGCCGCAAAAGCACGCTCGTCGAGCACGGGTTCCGGCTTCCGAGCGCCCTCGATAATCGACCGCTCCGGTTCGACGAGTGGGAGACGAAGTTCTCGAAGCGCATCTTCGTCTCGGCGACGCCCGGCGATTACGAGGTCGCGATGTCGGGCGGCGAGGTCGTCGAGCAGGTGATCCGTCCGACGGGCCTGGTCGACCCGGTGGTCCGCGTCGAACCGGCGAAGGGTCAGGTGCCTGCGCTCTTCAACGAGGTGAAGACACGGGCCGATCGCGGCGAGCGTGTCCTGATCACCACGCTGACGAAGCGGCTCGCCGAGGACCTCTCGCGGTACTTGAAGGAACAGGGGCTGCGGTGCAAGTGGCTCCACTCGGAGCTGGACGCCTTCGAGCGAGTGACAATCCTCCGCGAACTTCGCGAGGGGGCCTTCGACGCGCTGGTGGGCGTGAACCTCCTCCGAGAAGGACTCGACCTGCCCGAGGTCTCAATGGTCTGCATTCTCGACGCCGACAAGGAGGGCTTTCTCCGGAGCGAGACCTCGCTGATCCAGACG
This sequence comes from Planctomycetales bacterium, assembly GCA_027449865.1. Lineage (GTDB taxonomy): Bacteria > Planctomycetota > Planctomycetia > Isosphaerales > Isosphaeraceae > JAKAUH01. Next base: position 17,124 of record DAIDKV010000220.1, on the reverse strand, counting down.
ATCGGCCGATCGGCCCGGCACGTCAACGCCGAGGTTGTGCTCTACGCCGACAAGATCACGCCGTCGATGCAGCGTGCGATCGACGAGACAAATCGGCGTCGCGAGAAGCAGATCGCGTACAACAAGGAGCACGGGATCACGCCCGAGACGATCGTCAAGGCGATCCGGCGCGGGATCGAGGAGGAGATCCAGGCCAAATCGATCGCCCGGCAGGCCGTCGGCCGCGACGAGGTCACGGATGCTTCCGAGGAGTACCTGGCGGCGCTCGAGGCCGAGATGCTCGACGCGGCGGAGAAGCTGGAATTCGAGCGAGCCGCGGCCCTTCGCGACCGGATCACCGAGCTGCGTTCGGGACGCGAGGGCGGTCCGAAACGCCCGACGCCCTCGCCGCAGGCCGAAGGTGCCCGGGCACGAGCGAAGGGCAAAGGGAAGGGCCGGGCGCGATCGGGGCGGCAGAAGTGATGGCTTCGCGATGCGTTGCCTTCGGAAGATGAAGAGCCCTGCGTTCAGCCCCCGAAGTTTCTCAACCGGGTGTTCAGGTCGTCGTAGAGCTTATCAAAGGTGATGCAATGGACCTTCTTGCTCGCAACAACGACGGAGTCGCTCCTCCAGTCAAAGTCGCTGCCTACGAGAGGGAATCGCGAGGTCTCTGTCGCGGCCGATGACCAGGTCGGCCCTGTGATCCCCGAAGATGCTGAATTCTCTGGCGATAGTTATATTTTTATATTCTACAATATTTGGATTGTACGTCCCCAGTAAGGCGCAAAGATGTTCGTTCGCGTCGAAGAATGGGAGCAGGTCCTGCTTTTCGCTGAGGTCTCCCTTGCCGCAGCCATCCAGCAACGTTTTGAACGCCTTCAACTCCACCTTGGCCTGCTTCTTGTTGAGGGCAAGGGTCTTCAGTTGGGCCATGTCGCCTTCCGGAAAGATATTTTTACTTTGACGAATTTGGATGCGAAGCGGGGCGTGCCTTCCTGCGTCCGCCGGCCCTTGTCCTCGAAGCCTTCCGTCCGAAATCGTCGAGCGTGGCCTGCCGCATCAGGTCCATCACGACGATCTCTTCCCCGACCCTGGAGAAGATAATCCGCAGCCCCGAAGGGACCTTCAGGGCATAGAGGGGCCTGTCCCTGGAGAGCTTCTGGACCTTGCGGCTGTCGGCCGTGCTCGCCAGGAAATGGGCGCGATCTGTAATGATACCGCCCACGGCCTGTTTCTCTTTCTCGTCCAGGGCGTCCAGGCCGATGGAGACGCGTCCATCGACCTGGTAGCCGGGCGACTTCTTCGTGACCGCCATGAACAGCCTCGCGATCCGATTTCGGGCCAAAAGCTAAGTCCCGTCGGAATGATTTTAACGTTGTTCGGCTCCCGGGGCACAGGCGGGTTAGGCCTTTTTCTTCGATCCTCCCTCTTCGCATGGGCGGGGCTCACCCGAGCCGTAAGTCCAGGACCAGAAACGACCAGTCTGCCTCCGAGGCCCAGGATCGAAGCGGATTCCCGCTAGCAGCCGTGGTGCCGCGGCCATTATGATCGAGGGCGACGCCGGGCGGGGTTCATCCTCGCGCCTGGCGGGCGGCGACGTCGGCCCCAACGTTTTCCGGATCCATCGGCCGATCGCCGGATTCCAGCAGTTCACAAGCGGGGGTTCATCGATGATCGGACGGTCGTGGACGGTTCGCGCCCGGTTGGGGCTGGCGATGGCGGCGGTGCTGGGGCTCTCGATGATCGGGTGCAGCGGCGACTTTATCCCGCCCCCTCCGTCGACGGACGACTCGGCCGAGGTCAGCGGGGCCATGCCCGCCCGCGCCGGCAAGCCGGTCGATGTTCGGTCGAGTGTGACGCCTGACGCGGCGGGCACCGTTCGCCGGATTGACGTCATCTTCGCCACCCGGCACGACCCCTATCTTGCTGATCTCGAACGGATCGCCGCGCGGACGCAGGCCGGTTACGAGCACGCCCGGCTCCACTTCTTCCCCGATGAGGCCCAGACCGAGCCGGTCGCGAAGAAGAGCCAGGCGGCCATCGTCCGCGACTCGATTGCCGCGAAGGCCTCGGCGATCATCATCGATCCCGACGCTCCGGCCGATCAGGAACTCGCCGCCGCCCTCCGCGACGCTCGGGCCGCGAAGATCCCGGTCGTCTTGCTCGGTCATCCGTTCACCGCCGAGACCGATCCCAAATCCAAGGGCGCCGCGCCGATGATCGTGGTCGCGCCGACTCCGTTCGCCGAGTCGGCGAAGCGGCTCGTGGAGCTTTCGATCCGGAACGTCAAGAATTCGCGGCTCAACCCGGCGGGGGGCGCGATCGTTATCCGCAGTTCGCTCGCCGATCGCCTTCAGGACGACCGGGCCACGGCCATCCGCGAGGCTCTGAAGGAGGCCGGGATCGACGCGATCGCCGAGGTCACCGTCCCTCTCGATACGGATCTCGGCACCGATCAACTCGTCAAGGCGTTGCAGCAGCATCCCCTGGCCACGATGGCCTTCTTTCTGGATCTCTATGGCGTCTCGGCGAGCAATAATGCCGCCCCCAAGGTCCGGCCGAAGATCGCGTTTATCCAGGCTGGCTACGTTGTTGACGAGAGCCGGAACCGGACGGTCAATGCGGGCCAGTACGCAGGGATCGCCGAGTACGATGCCAACCGCCTGATCCGCAAGGCGGTCTCGGTCGCCGCGGCCGCCGCGCACGGGAAGGCTACAAAACCGAGGGAAGTTCTGGCGGTCACGATTGTCGAGTCTCCTGCCGGCGCGGGCCTGCCCACGGTTGAATCACCCTTCGAGAGGGCCCAGTCGAAGACAGAGTCCGAAAAGGACAAGAAGTGATGAGCCCAAATCCTTCCGAGGCCGCGGTCCGGTTCGGCGAGGACGAGCGGCGCAACCTGGAAGCGATCCTCCCGCTGGCCCTGGCCGAGGATCTGGGGCAGGTCGGCGACATCACCACGACAGCGACGATTCCTCCCGGCGCTCGGGGAGCGGCGGCGATCGTGGCGAGGTCGCCGGGCGTTCTCGCCGGGATGGCCGTCGCCGAGCGGCTGGCCCAGGAATTCGAGCTGCATGACGGCTGGAGAGCCTATCGGGCCGACGGTGACCGGCTCCAGCCTGGCGACGTCGTGGCGAGAGTTGTCGGTCCAGTCCGGTCGCTGCTCGCGATGGAGCGGCTGGCACTGAACTTTCTGCAACGCCTCTCCGGGATCGCGTCCCTCACGGCCCGGTTCGCCGATGCGGTTTCCGGCACACGCGCCTCGATCTACGATACCCGCAAAACCATCCCCGGCTGGCGAGCGCTCGAGAAGTATGCCGTACGATGCGGAGGTGGTCGAAATCACCGGTCGGGGCTCTACGACGCCGTCCTGATCAAGGACAATCACCTCGCCTGGCTCCGAGAGGCAGCCGGTCCAGGCGGCGCCGACCCGATCGCGGTGGCGGTGGCGACGGCCCGGGCGCATGTCCCGAGCGGGACGGTCGTCGAGGTCGAGGTCGACACGCTCGAACAGCTTGATGCGGCGCTCCGGTGCCGCCCCGACATCATCCTTGTGGACAACCTTGGTCCGGAGGGGATGGCCGAGGCGGTCCGGCGTCGCGATGCCGCCGCGCCGGGGATCTTGCTGGAAGCTTCGGGCGGGATCACGATGTCGACGGTTGCCGCGATGGCGGCGGCGGGCGTCGATCGGATCAGCGTGGGCGCGTTGACCCACTCGGCTCCCGCGCTCGATCTGGCGATGGACTTCGACCCGACCGCGGTCGACGGACCGATTGTCGGCAAGGGAGGCTGAGGGGCGATGCCGGGACCGGATCCCTCGCCCGCCGCGATCGAGATGGGGCTGCTGGACCGGCTCCGGGCCGCGGGCGGGGATTACGTCAGCATTGACGAGCTGGCGTCGGGCCTCGCCTGGGAACGGGTTCGCGTGCTGGCCGGGCTCGACGCAATGTCGGCATTCGGGTTCGCGATTGAGCGGCACCCGTACCGAGGCGCCGCGTATCGGGGGCCCTCGTCGCGTCTCTGCCCGGATCAGATCGAACACGCCCTGGGGACGATCCGGATTGGGCGGCGGATTGCCGTCTGGGACCGCGTTGTCAGCACGAACGACCTGGCCGCGTCGGCCTCGGGCTCGCCGTCGAACGAGGGGCTCGTGATCCTGGCCGAGGAGCAGGCGGCCGGTCGTGGCCGGCTTGGCCGTACGTGGGCGTCGCCGGCGCGGTCGTCGATCCTGATGTCGGTCCTGCTCTTCCCGCCACGGTCGTCTCCCACGGGGGCACCCGATGACGTCGCCTGGCTGACGGCCGTGGCCGCCGTGGCGGTCGCCGAGGTTGTCGCCGATCGGGTTGGCCGGGCCTCGGCGATCAAGTGGCCGAACGATGTTCGCGTCGACGGCCGGAAGATCGCCGGCATCCTGGTCGAGCGGCCAGCGTCGGCCCTGGGATCGGCGGCCGTGCTTGGGATCGGGCTGAACGTGAACCTCAAACGCGACGATTTTCCCGAGGACCTCCGCGATCGCGCCACCTCAATCCAGATCGAGCGTTCCGGCGAGCCCGACGATCGGTCCGAGATCGCCCGCGATCTGATTCGACGGCTGGATTGGTGGTACGAGATCGTGGTTCGCGAAGGCCCCGACGAGCTTGTCCCATCCTGGCGTGACCGGAGCGAGCACCTCGGGCAGTTTGTCCGGGTTGAGACACCCGAGGGATCCAAGCATGGGCGGCTCGTCGACCTGGATTTTCGGACTGGGCTCGTTCTCGAGCCGAGTGGCGGCGAGCCATGGATGCGGCTAGCTCCCGCCGAGGTGCTGGCGGTGGGTTCGACCGAGGGAGACGGTGGCCTATGGACCTCGGAGCCGTCAGGGGGCTAACCTGGCACTCAGGCGTTCGGATATCGATCGCCGGATCGGAGGGCCTTCTCATGTCGAGGTTGTCGAGGGGTTGGTGGCCCTGGAGCGTCATCCTGACAGTCGCCTCGGCCGCGCCGATCTCGCCGGGTTTCGGTGGGACCGGCGACCACGGCAGACTCCCAGCCGAGGCCGCCGACCTTCTCCTCTCGGCGTACTTCCGCCAGTTCCTCGACGAGCGAGACCTTGACGCCTTCCGTGATCGCGTTGACGCCCGGTACAGCGAGGACGAGCTGTGTCGCCTGGCAGGCCGGGCGGTTGCCGACGAGACAAGGCGCGCGGCTGTCGCGGCCCTCGGCTTGCTCGGCACGTTCCGGAAGAGCAACCCCGTGCTGGGCCGAGCACTCCGCGACCGGGATCCGATCGTTCGACGGATGGCCGAGCAGGCGTGCTGGTCGCTCTGGTTCCGCGCCGACACGCCCGAGCACAATGAGGCGCTTCGCGAGGTGATCGCGACCGCACGACGCGGCGAGCTGGACCGCGCCGACCAGCTCGCCACCCGCCTCATCGAGGAGGCTCCCGGCTTCGCCGAGGCGTATAATCAGCGGGCGATCATCGCGTTTGAGCAGGGGAAGCTCGATGAAAGCGCCCGAGATTGCGAGCGGGTCCTGGAGCGGAACCCCTATCACTTCGGCGCGCTCGGCGGACTCGCCCAGTGCCAGATGAGCCTCGATCGACCGGAGGAGACGTTGCAAACCCTCCAGCGAGCTGCCCGATTGCAGCCCTACAACCTGGGCATCAAGGACGGAATCCGACGTCTAGCGGCAAGGATGGCGCTCGACTGAGGGGCGGAGCACCCTGCAAGATTCCGATCCTCGAGAGGAATTCGCGGACCTGGGTGGAAACGGCTATCCCGCCGTGTTGACCTTTGGCGTCTTCGCCTTCGGCTGATGTTTCCATCGGCGATGGAGCCAGAGGTACTGCGTGGGGTCCTGGCGAATCAGACGCTCGAGGGCGGAGGTAAACCGCTGAGTGAGCGCCCGGACGTCGTCGGGCGACCCGGCGAGGTCGGCCGGGTCGATGATGTCCTCACATCGGATCTCATAGCGAAAGCCGGGGCCGATCCGACGCGCCACGCCGACAACCACAGGCGCCCGGTGCTCGATCGCCAGCAGCGCGATCGCCTTGTGGGTCGAGGCTGGTCGGCCGAAGAAGTCCACGTAAAGGCCGCGCTGGCCGGCGTCCTGATCGGCGAGGAAAGACAAGACCTTGCCGGAACGAAGGGTCTCCTCCATCTGGTCGAAGCCACCCGACTTGGGCACGAGTAACTGGCCGGTTCGCTCGCGGAACGACCGCAAATAGCGGTCGAGGTAAGGGTTATCGAGCGTCCGGGCGATCGAGACCGTTGGAAAACCGAAGAGCCCGAAGACATATCCGGCGAGCTCCCAGTTCCCGTAATGGCCGGAGAGGAAAATCATCGGCCGGCCGCCGGTGAGCATCTGGTCGAGGATCGGCTCGTGGCCGACCAGTTCGATGTAGTCCCGGTAATTGGAGAGGTCCATCCAGCGAGCGGTGTGAAGGATTTCCATCAGCATGCAGCAAAAATGCCGATAGACCTCGCGGACGATCCTCTCGCGTTCCTCGGGGGAATACTGGTCGCCGAACGCTTTTTCCAGGTTCTCGACGCCGACGAGCCGATGTCGGGTGTCGAGCCGATGGAGAATCCGCGAGAGGAGCCCAGCGAGGGCGTAAGCCTGCCGGATCGTCATCAACTGGGCGAGCTGGACGATCGAGCGGACGGTCAGGTAAGTGAGGTAATCCAGCCAGGGCCGGCGGATCTTGTTGCGGGGCATGCGGTTCGCTCCGTCGAGACCGGGTTCCGGGGCCGGCTGGGGCACCGGCCGGCTCGACGGAGAGCGTACCGCGAAACGCCGCGGAAGGCGAGTCCGGCCGTGGTTTGGTAGAGCCAGGGTCAGGCTTCGAGTGGGACGTTCCAGTAAGCGTCGCTCAGGAATCGCGACCAGCTTGCGATTCGGATGCCGGTGGCGTCGTAGAGCGGTTTCCAGGAAGGTCGCGTCGGGGCTCGGCGCAGTTTCATGGCGGCCTGGTCGGGCGTCCGGTTCGCCTTCGAGGCGTTGCAGGGAACGCACGCCAGGACGCAGTTCTCCCAGGTGGTTTGACCGCCCTGCGAGCGGGGGACGACATGGTCGATGGTTAGCTCTTCGGTGCCGGGCTGGCAGCCGCAATACTGGCACGTTGAGTGGTCGCGCTTGAAGAGGTTACGCCGGCTGAAGGTAACGGTCTGGTGCCGCGCCCGGTCGTGGCGGGTGAGCGCCAGGACCTCGGGAACGCGGAGCCGGAACCGGACCGTGCGGATGAAGGGCTCGCCCTCCCTGGGGGCGAGCTTTGACCAGTCCAACCAGTCATAGAGCCGGAAATCATCCGGGTCGATGACGCAGGCCGCCTGGTTCCAGACCATGACAAGCGCACGCGCCACGGGCGCCACGTGCACCGGCTGCCAGTGCCGGTTCAGGACGAGAGTCGGTCGTTGCAGCACAGAGGCAGGCATGGGTTGCAACCCCTCGGCTCCATCGGGTGGTGGATTCCCGTCGCGCGCTCCCAGGACGGGGCGCCTATCCGAGCTAGATGGCTATTCATCTTAACCCACGGAAAGCCCCCGCTGCCAGGCACTTCCCGGCTTGCTAGAGTAAGAACCAGACACCCGGCGACGGCGGAGAGATCGCGCCGGATCGCCGTTTCATGGTTCCTTCACGAACGGAAATCAGCGATGCGGGCGGAAATCCTATCGATCGGCAGCGAGCTGGTGAGCGGGCAGAACCTCGACACGAACAGTCGATGGCTGAGCCAACGTCTGGGGATGCTGGGGATCCCGGTGGCCTATCACACGACGCTTGGCGACGAGATGGACGACCACATCGAAGCATTCCGGACGGCGATCGGTCGGGCGGGCCTGGTCCTGATGACCGGCGGGCTCGGGCCGACGCAGGACGATCTGACGCGTGAGGCGCTGGCGAGTTGCGCTGGGGTTCCGCTGGTGGAGGATGCCGGATCGCTTGCGGCGATCGCGGCGATTTTCGCGCGTCGGAACCGTCCGATGGCCGATCGCAACCGGGTCCAGGCGATGTTCCCCAAGGGCTCCGAGCCGCTTCCAAACCCGATTGGGACAGCGCCTGGGATCTGGATGAAAATGGGAGATGCCTGGATCGGGGCGATGCCGGGGGTGCCCTCGGAGATGCGTCGGATGTTCGAGGACGAGGTGGTTCCTCGACTGAGAGGGCTAGGCCTCGGGGGGCGGCACATCGTCCACCGAAAGATCAACCTATTTGGCCGGGGAGAATCGGACATCGAGCGAGACGCGATGGACCTGACCGCGCGCGGCCGCATCCCGGAGGTCGGGATCACGGCGAGCGAGGCCACGATTAGCTTCCGGATTACCGGAATCGGAGCGACCGAGGAAGAGGCGATCCGCCAGGCCGAGCCGACCGCCGCGACGATCTACGAACGGTTCGGTCCGATGATCGTCGGCGAAGGGACGGCCGACGTTGCCGATGGACTCTTCATGGAGCTCAATCGAACCGACGCCACGATCGCGACGGCCGAATCCTGCACCGGGGGCTGGATCGCCCGGATGATCACGGCGATTTCCGGGGTCAGCCCGTATTACCTCGGCGGGGCCGTGACGTATTCGAACGCCTCGAAAACGACGATGCTGGGCGTCCCGGCCGAGCTGATCGCGTCGCACGGAGCGGTGAGTCCGGAGGTCGCCGCCGCGATGGCCGAGGGGATTCGCAACCGCCTGGGAGCGACGATCGGGATCAGCACCACGGGAATCGCCGGCCCGACCGGCGGGACAGCGGAGAAGCCGGTCGGGCTGGTGTATCTCGGCCTGGCGACCGCCGAGAGCACCGAGACCCGCCGACTGGATCTCGGTATCGAGCGCCCTCGCGACTTCATCCAGGTGTTTTCGGCCAAGTCGGCGCTGAACTGGGCGCGGCTGGTGCTTCGGGAAGTGTGAGGAGGCCGACGTCTGGTTCCGATGGCGACCGAGAACCACGACGCTTCGAGTCCCGAACCTCAGTGTTCGTCCTTGCGAACGACGCGATCGCCCTGGATCTCCCACCCGCGCCAGACTTCGGCCGAGACCGGATGATGGCGGCGGAGCCAGGCGGTTGCCTCGTCGAGTTGGCGGTCGCAGGCCTCGCCGCGTGCCCGTTTCGCGGCGTCGAGCATCGTTGCCAGCTCGCCGACCGGCGGCGGGCGGTGGGTTGCTTCCTCGAGCGCGGCCGCGAGCGCTGGGTCGGGTCCGCCACGCGGGAGGACCGTCATGGCGTAGGTCGCCCAGAGGTCGATCATCGGGTCGGGATGGTGTCGCAGTTCTTCCAGTGCGGGGCGCGGAATCGCGTAGTGTCGAGCGGCACCGTAGGCAAGTCGTCGCGTGAGCAGCAGTCGGAGCCAGTCGGGCCAGTCGTCACTTCGCGCGACTGTGAAGGCATACGCCCGGGGGTCCTGCGCCACCAGATCGGTGGTGATCGACTCGGCGAGCAGGTAACGCGCCATCGAGGGGAGGTCTTTTCGCATGACGAGCCCCAGCCGCGCCTCGTCGCTGAAGCGGGGATTTCCGGCGAGCCGGAGTGCCGCGTTCATGCGTTCGGGGTCGTCGCGTCTAGGGTCGCTCAGGGTGTAGACGTCGGACCATATCTCACGGTTGGTCCACAATCCGTGGACGAACCAGCCGATGAGGCCGATCAGCACGAGGAGCCCGCCGATCCCCAGGTAGAAGAGCGAGCCGTATTTCTCACGCTGTCCTCGAGGCGCCGCCGGCGCGGGAACCTCGTTGGGGTTGAGGATCGGAAGCGAGGGGAATCCGCGCCCCTCGCCGTTGCCGGCCGACTGGCCTCGAATCTCGCCGAAGACGTCCAACGGCCGGTCCTCTTCGTCGGTGAATTTCAGTAGCTGTTAATCAATTGAAGCTCGGGGTTGGCGACCCGGCGCGCCAGGCTATACGCATGGTAGTGCATTGCCATGTGGAAGAGGTAGCCGAGGACGAAGCCGGGGCGGCGGTTGGTCTTCAGGACGCCCCAGAGACGTCGGCGGTACTCGCGGCGCAGCTCGGGCTCGGGGACGCGGGACATCAGCCGGGCGAAGAGGCCAATCGACTGCACCAGGAACTTCAGCTCGACGGGGTACTGTTTCGGCCAGGTCAGCCAGTTGCGATGTTTCTTGATCCCGTAGTCGAATCCCTTCTCGCAGAAGAGGGCGTCGGTGCGGTCGAAGTAGGCGTGGGTCTCGTAGATCGTGTTCAGGACGCGGATGTAGCCTTCGCGCAGCTCCTCGCGGGACATGCCGAGCGGGATGACGTTTGTTCCGTACTCGCTGACGTCGGCCGTGTCGAGCCGGCCTTCGGAAGCGAGCCGGGCGTGAAGCGGCGTCTTGGGAATCGCGGCGAGCATCCCGCTCATCGAGAAGGCGATCCGGGCTTCCTGGACGAACCGGATCTGGCGGTCGAACGTCCCTTCGTCGTCGTTGTCGAAGCCCATGATCATCCCGCACCAGACTTCCATGCCCGCGTCCTGGATGCGTCGGACTTTTTCCAGGAGTGTCCCGCCAGAGCGGACATTTTGAAACTTCTTCGCCTCGCGGAGCGAGTCCTCGTCGGGACTCTCGATCCCGATGAACGTGGCGAAGAAATTGGCGCGGACCATGAGTTCCATCAGTTCAGGATCGTCGGCCAGGTCGATGGAGGCCTCGGTGAACAAGGAGAGCGGGTAGTTGTGCTTTTCCTGCCAGGCGATCACCTCGCGAAGGACCGGCTTGATCGCCTTCTTGTTGCCGATCAGGTTGTCATCGACGATGAAAACGAGCGGCATGCCCGCGCGATGGATGGCGTCCAGCTCGGCGATGACCTGTTCGGCGGTTTTGAGCCGAGGTCGTCGGCCGAAGGTGACGATGATGTCGCAGAACTCGCACTGGAACGGGCATCCACGCGAGAATTGCAGGCTTCCGAAGGCGTAGTGCTTCATCTTGAGCAGATCGAAGCGGGGCGTGGGAACCCGCGTCATGTCGGACTTCTCGGCCTGCTCGTAGCGATTGGCGTGTTGGCCCCGCTCCCACTGCTCCAGGAACCGCGGCCAGGTTTCCTCGGCCTCGCCGACGAAGATGACATCGAGCAGGTCGCCGAAGTAATCCTCCTCGACGGTCACCCAGGGCCCGCCGGCGACGGTGAAGCAGCCGAGTTGCTTCAGTTCTTCAAGGATTTCGCGCATTCGGAACCGCTGGACGCTCATCCCGGTCAGGCCAACGATGTCGGCGCGTCGGCAGCGTTCCCAGTCGATGGGCTCGACGTTCTCGTCGATGAGCGTGATCGTGTGGCGTTCGGGCGTGAGCGCGGCCAGTAGAGGCAGGCAGGCGACGGGAAGGTTCGCCCTCTTGCCGACGAACGGCAACGCCTGCTCCATGCCCCAGAAGGAAACCTCGAATCGCGGGTTGATGAGGACGATGTCAGCCATCGGCGCGCTTGACCTCCGAACAGCCTTCGGGACGGCCGGATCCCGGGCCTGGACATCTCGGCGGCGTGGACGGGCCCGCCGTGCCCGGCACGATCCCACCTCTCTGCAAGAGAGAATGTTAGCGAAAATGCGGTTGGTCTCCTAGCGATCTATGTCGCTGGGGCGACGTTCGGGGAAAGTTTCCTCTTCGGCCGCCGGAAGAATTCGGATTGGTCGAAACGGCCCCGAGCGGCTAAACTGGTTCTGCGAGGCTCCAGAAATCCCGATTTCGCCGAGATGAGCGTGCCCAACGCGAGCAACCCCCTGCCCATGCCCCTGCCACCCGGCCTGAAGTGGGGCCCCGACGGACTGATCCCCGCCATCGTCCAGGACTCCGAGTCTGGCGACGTGCTGATGATGGCCTGGATGGACGAATCCGCGCTACGCGCCACAATTGAGACCGGCCAGACGCATTTTTACTCGCGATCGCGGAAGTCGCACTGGCACAAGGGCGGGACATCCGGTCACGTTCAGCACGTCGACTCGATCTGGGTCGATTGCGACGCCGACGTGATCCTGATCAAGGCCCGCCAGGTTGGCGGGGCCTGCCACGAGGGCTATCGATCGTGCTTCTTCCGACGGCTGGAGGCCGGCGGTTCTACATTGGATGTGGCCGCCCGGCCCGTCTTCGACGCGGGGGCGGTCTATTCCCAGGCCACGACCACCCGTGACGAGTCGACCTCGCAATGAGGTCGGACAGAAGATCAATGGGCCTCGAAAGCCCATGACGGAATCATTAAACTTTCTCGGATCGGGGCATCCCATCAACGTACGATCGACAATTTGCCTTGAAGAGCGGTGAGGATGTCCAAGAACCGAACGCGGACGCAAGAGCCGAACCATCTCACCCTGCTGTTCGACGGGCCGAGGCAGCAGTGGTCGCAACTGAATTCCTGATCTCGGCTCAAGAGATCAATCACTCGACCGGTCGAATGGACCGAAAAACTTCCCAGAGAACCCGAAGGACGTGACAGATGCGCAAGCCACGATTGATGACCCCCGGCCCCGCGATGGTCCCCGAAGACGTTCTGCTGGAACTCGCTCGTCCGGTGATCCATCACCGATCGGCCGAGGCCAAGGACGTGATCACCGAGGTCGCCGCCGGGCTCAAGGAGGTCTTCCGGACCGAGAACGACGTGATGATCCTCACGGCTTCGGGCACTGGCGCGATGGAGGCCGCGGCTGTCAACACCGTGCCGCCGGGCGGCAAGGCGATGGTCCTCAACGCCGGACACTTCGCCGCGCGGTGGGCGAGCATCTGCAAGGCGTTTGGCATCAACGTTGTCTCGATCGACTTCGAATGGGGCCAGCCGGTCGATCCCGACCGCGTCGCCGCAGCGCTGAAGGAGCATCCCGACACCGCCTGCGTGATGGGAACACTGAGTGAGACATCCACCGGCACCGGCCATCCGGTGGAGGCGATCGGCAAGGTTGTCGCGGAGACCGACGCGGTGTTCGCCGTCGATGGGATCTCGGGCGTCGGCGCGATGGAGTGCCAGACGGACGCCTGGGGGATCGACCTGCTCTGCGTCGGCTCGCAGAAGGCGCTCATGCTGCCGCCGGGCCTGGCGTTCATCTCGGTCAGCCCCAAGGCCTGGAAGAAGATCGACGCCTTCGACTCGCACAGCTATTACTTCAGCCTGAAATCGGCGCGGTCGAAGATGAAGGAGTTTGACACGCCGTACACGCCGGCGCACACGCTGATCCTTGCTCTGCGGACGGCCCTCCGGCGGATCAAGGACGAGGGGTTGGAGAACGTCTGGAAGCGGCATCAGCGGATGAGTGAGGCGTGCCAGGCTGGCGTTCAGGCGCTCGGACTGGAACTCTTCAGCAGCCGCCCGGCCGAGGGGCTTACCGCGTTCCGCGTTCCCAATGGGTTGAAGGATACCCAGATTCGGAACAAGCTCACCGAGCAGTTCGGAATCACGACCGTCGGCGGCCAGGCCAAGCTCAAGGGGCAGATCGTCCGGGTCGGCCACATGGGCTACACCGATGAGCTCGACGTGATCAGCACGCTGGCCGCGCTGGAAATGACCCTGGCCGAGCTGGGCATGGAGATCGAGCCCGGCCGCGCCGTCACCGCCGCTCAGCAGGTCCTCATGGGCCAGCTCGCCGGCGCCCGGGCCTGACCTCGGGATCTCGCGGGGCGATCGGGAATTACCTGGCCGGCCGGGAATCCCTGTCGTCCCGCGACAGAACGACCCTACTTTTCATGGATCGCATCGCTTCTTTATTCCGGAGTCCCTGATCGTGGCGCATCGGGTGTTGGTGACGGACAAGCTGGCCGAGGAAGGGCTCGCGCGGCTGAAGGCGGAGCCTGGTATCGAGGTGGTGGTCGACACCAAGCTGGCGAAGGACGTGCCGGCGCTTCGGAAGGCCCTGGGCGAGGCCGACGGAATCGTGATCCGGTCGGGGACGACGCTGACGGCTGAGGTCCTGGAAGGGCAGTCGCGGCTCAAGGCGATTGTCCGGGCGGGCGTCGGGGTCGACAACATTGACGTTCCGGCCGCGACCCGGCGCGGGATCGTGGTGATGAACACGCCCGGCGGCAACACGGTCTCGACCGGTGAGCACGCGATGGCCCTGATGCTCTCGCTCGCCCGGAACGTCGCGCCGGCCAACGATAGTCTCAAGGCCGGGAAGTGGGACCGCAACAAGTTCACCGGCACGCAGCTCGAAGGCAAGACGCTGGGCATCATTGGGCTTGGGCGGGTCGGCCTGACGGTCGCCGCCCGGGCGCAGGCCTTCGGCATGTCGGTGGTCGGCCACGATCCGTTCCTCTCGGCCGATCGGGCACAGGAACTGGGGATCGAGAACCTCCAGCATCTCGACGACCTCTGGCCTCGCTGCGATTTCATCACCCTGCACACGCCGATGACTGCCGAGACCCGCAACATCATCGACGCCGCCGCGATCGAAAAGATGAAGCCCGGTGTCCGGATCATCAACTGCGCCCGGGGCGGCCTGATCGACGAGCCGGCGTTGCTGGAAGCTCTGAACGCGGGGAAGGTCGCCGGCGCGGCGATCGATGTCTTCGAGCCCGAGCCGCCGCCTGCCGACCACCCGCTGGTGAAGCACCCGTCGGTCCTGGTCACTCCGCACCTCGGCGCCTCGACCGAGGAGGCGCAGGTGAACGTCGCGATCGAGGCCGCCCGGCTCCTCGCCGACTTCTTCGGACGCGGTCAGATCCAGTTCTCGGTAAATATGCCCAAGCTCGACCGTGCCGAGCTGGAAGACCTGGGACTCTACCTGAACCTGGCCTGGCGGCTGGGGATGCTCCACGCCCAGATGGCCCGCGGGACGCTCAAAAGTGCCCTGCTAACCTATCGCGGCGAGATCGCCCAGAAGAACACGAAGCTCGTAACGGCTGCCTTCGCCGCTGGTTTGATGGAAGCTGCCCTCGACGAGCCGGTCAATCTCGTCAACGCCGCCTCAATGGCGCGCGACCGCGGGATTTCCATCGAAGAGCGTGCCGCCGAGGCCCCTGGCGACTTCGGAACGCTGATCCAGGCCGAGGTCACCACCGACCGCAAGACCTACCTCGCCTCGGGTACTCTTTTCGGCAAGCAGTTCCTCCGGCTGGTCCGGCTCGGCTCCTACCATCTTGATGCCCATCCCGACGGCACCCTGATGGTCTTCACCCATCACGACCGCCCCGGCCTGATCGGCTTCCTGGGCAAAACCCTCGGCGATCACGGCGTGAACATCGCCCAGATGAACGTCGGCCGCGAAAAGCCGGGTGGCGAGGCCATCGGCGTCGTTAATCTCGACAGCGCCCCCTCAGCCGCCGCCCTCGAAGCCATCGAAAAACACCCCGACGTCCTCAGCGTCAGCATCATCAAGCTGCCCGCCCAGGGCGAAATGCCGGGCTGGCTTTCTTGAGATCAGTTTTCGGTTTTCGGTTTTCGGTTTTGAGTCTTGGGGGCTGATCGCTCGGCGAATGAGGGACATAAGGGAAGGGCTGAACGAATACGAGCAGATAGATCGATGTAGATCGAGCGAGCCCCATATAATACGCACTGCTCAACCGAAAACCGAAAACCGAAAACCGAAAACTGAAAACTGAAAACCATGTTTCTCGATTTCGACCTTCCCGAGAACCGGATCGCTCAGAGCCCGGTCGAGCCGAGAGATCGCTCCCGGTTGATGGTGATCGATCGGGCGAGGGGGACGATCGAGCATCGGATTTTCGCCGACTTGCCTGAGTTACTCGACCCGCGTGACGTTCTGGTCCGGAACGATACGCGGGTCGTTCCCGCCCGATTGCTCGGGCACCGTGAATCCACCGGAGGGCGCTGGGAGGGTCTCTTCCTCCGTGAGTTGCCCGACGGCACCTGGGAGGTCCTCTCCCGGACTCGCGGTCGACCGGCGATCGGCGAACGGGTGGTGGTCGGTCGCGGCCTTCGCCTGACGCTGGAATCCCGAGGAGAATCGGGATCCTGGATTGTCCGGCCGGTCGAGGAGGCGGGGAAGACCGGAGCGCTGGCTCTGCTGGAACTCCACGGTCAGACGCCTCTGCCCCCTTATATCCGCGGGGGTCGCGAGGCGGAGGGAGACCGGTCGTCGTACCAGACGATCTACGCCAGGCGATCCGGTTCAGCGGCGGCTCCGACGGCCGGGCTGCACTTCACGCCCGAGTTGCTTGATCGGCTCGCGGCCCATGGGATCGCCTTCGTGGACCTGACACTCCACGTCGGTCCTGGGACGTTCCGACCGATCACCGCCGATCGGATCGAGGACCATCTCATGCACGCCGAGTGGGCCGAGCTCTCCGCGGAGGCCGTCGACCGGCTCGACGAACGTCGGACGATTGGCGGCCGGATCGTCGCGGTTGGCACAACCTCGGCCCGGACTCTGGAATCGGCCGCGGCCTCGGGCACCTTGCAGCCATTCGTCGGCGAGACCCGCTTATTCATCCGGCCCGGTCACGTTTTCCGGGGCCTCGACGCCCTGATCACGAACTTCCACCTGCCCCGGAGTAGCCTGCTCGTCCTGGTCGCCGCGCTTGCGGGGGAAGAGCTTATCCGAAACGCTTACACCGAGGCCATTCGCCTTCGCTATCGCTTCTACAGCTACGGCGACGCCATGCTGATCCTTTGATTTTGTTTCGACCTCGGATGGGTGGTGATCCCGGGCGAAATCCCCCCTGGGTCGTGAGGGGAATCTGCCCGATCCTCGATTGGCCCAGGAAATCGGGCGCTCGCTCCGGAGCCTTCCCGCAAGCCGGCAGGAGCCTGGTGAAATGCTGAACTCTTCAGAGCTTGTGTCGATGTCTCGGCCCGTTTAGGTCTGCGATCCCGACCGCGAGCGTCGGGCGCTGGTATCGCTGATGCGATAGAAGGCCAGCGGGCTGAGGGTGTCGTGGTCCACGCGGAACCGCCACCCTCCTCATGTCCGTGGCATCGAGGCGTGGCCCTCACCGCGATGCCGGGAGTCTCGAAGCATGAAAGACAGGAACATCGCCAGAGCATGTCGTCGCCTGGCCTCGCTTGCGGCGGTCCCGGTTGCGATGGTCTGGGCCTCGCCGGGAGTCAGCGCTCAGCCGCCCCGCCGAGGTGAGGCGACCACAGCGGAAGGAGTCGTCAAGCGGATGACCACGGCGCCGAGGGGCGAGATTGACGGTGCCGTCCTCGACGATGGGACGACCCTTCACTGGCCGCCTCACCTCGCCGATCGTTTCGCTGGGGCTGCCGCGCGAGGCGACCGAGTTCGCGCCTCGGGCTGGATGGAAACGGGCCC
>DAIDKV010000219.1 GCA_027449865.1 Planctomycetales bacterium | reverse complement strand
AAATCGAGTGCCGTTCCGGGGACAGACTGTGAACTCATGGGAGACCTCGGCGCGAACGTGTAAGTTCTCATGGCACAAGAGCTTAGACGCCGAACGAGGTCTACTTATTCGATCCGGGCTGAATAATCCGGGCTAGGGCCGCGATCGATGGCGTGCTGGCGGGCCGCCTCGGAGTCACGCCGCTTTGGACGGGGCGTAATTATTTGGGGTGGTTCCCGCGCTCGGGGGGATGGCGGCCCTTCACCAGTCGCGTGCCTCGGGCGAAAAATGGGGCTACGGGGTCCGACCGGTCATCGAGGGCAGAGAAATGTCGCGCATCGTACGAGGGCGGGTGGCGGGTCGGGCCGTCGTCTGGTTTTTCGCGGCGGCCTTTCCCTGGATTGGCCTGGAGTCGGGAACCTGGATCGATCAGGCCCAGGCTGCCGCGGTCGCGCTGGCGCAGGATCCGGCCGGCACGGATCCCTTTGGCCAGCCCCCCACCGACGACGCCCCGAAGCCCCGCCCGCGATCGACACGGACGGTCCGCAAGCGAGGCAAGGCCGCGAGCCCGAAGAAGTCGGCTCCGAAGGACGAGGCGAAGCCGTCGGTCGCGACCGACGGACTGAAGTTCTCGGTCGACGTGGCGCCGATTTTGGTTGCCAATTGCAGTGGATGCCATAGCAAGGAGGGAATCGGCCTTCGCCGTGGCAAGCTCGACCTCTCGTCGTTCGACACATTGCAGAAGGGGACGCCCGACCACAAGGTGATCGTTCCGGGCAAGCCCGAGGAAAGCCACCTGGTTCTCCGGATCAACGGCGAGGAAGATCCGAAGATGCCGCAGGGGGCCAATCGGGCGCTCTCGGCCGAGGCGATCGCGACGATCACGCGATGGGTCAAGGAAGGCGCCCGGATCGACGCCGGGATCGATCCCAAAAAGCCGATGGAATCGTACGCCGCCACTCCCGAGCAGCTCCGCCGGATGAACCTGGCCCGGATGTCGCCGAAGGAGCGAGACGAGAAGACCATCGCGGCCGGCCAGG
Source organism: Planctomycetales bacterium (assembly GCA_027449865.1). GTDB lineage: Bacteria > Planctomycetota > Planctomycetia > Isosphaerales > Isosphaeraceae > JAKAUH01. Next base: position 17,100 of record DAIDKV010000219.1, on the reverse strand, counting down.
AGCGCTGGAAGCAGTCGGGAGCGAAGCAGAAGGCCGAGGTCACCCCGGGGACGCATTTCCTCCTGTTCAGTAACCTGCCGGCCGACCGAGCCTCGTCGGTGGTCAAGGGGCTGGAGACGCAGTACAACCAGCTCCGGCGGTTGCTCGGCGCCCGGGCGATGGACTGGCCCGAGAAGGTAAGTCTGTATGTTTTCAATGAGAGCAATACATTTGTGGAGTTGATCCGGACGGTGGAGGGGCGCGACCTCGACCCGTCCGACCCGAAATGGAGCGTCCGGTTCGACGTCCCGCAGCCGTACATCGCCGCGGCGGATCCGGCGGGCGGCGGCAAGGAGCAGCCGGCGCCGAAGCGACGGGGCCGCGGGCGGAAGTCTTCGGACGAGGCGGAGTCTGGACCCGACCGAACGCTGCTGGGCGTTTTGACCGAAGCGATGGGGAACGGATCGGTGGCGTCGGCGGGGAACGCACCGCGATGGCTTCGCGAGGGGATCGGGGCGTATCTGGCGTCGACGATCGAGCCGAGGAGTCCGTATTACCGCCAGCTCCGCCAGTCGGCGTTCCAGGCGGTGCAGCAGGGCTGGCAGACCCGGGGCGCCCAGGCGCTCGGCGACCAGCTTCCCGCCGACGAGCTTCGCGCCGCTGGTTTTGGATTGGTGGAATGCCTGACGCACGACGAATACTTCCGCCAGGGTTTCCGGGCCTTCCTGGTCGAGATGCTTGGGCGGGGCGGGGCGGGACTCGACGACGTGCTAAAAGAGATTTATAACGGGAACCGCGAGCAATTCCTCCAGGCGACGGAGACCTGGATTGCCAACGCTTATGGACAGGTTCGATGATCGACCCGACGACGCCCGATCGTGCCTCGGATTCCGCTCCCGCTTCCATGGGAGACGACCCCAATGGCTACTTCCTGCCTGCGGGGTCGGGATCTCGGCATGAGATCTTCCCTGGGGTGGAGATCCGAACGACGGCGGGCCGAGGGATCATGCTGTCGGTGGTTCGATTTGACCCGAGTTCGGCGGTGGCCGAGCATTCGCATCCTCACGAGCAGATGGGGATCATGCTGGAGGGTCGTCTGGAGTTCACGGTTGGGGGTGTAACGCGAGTGCTGGGCCCGGGCGACCTCTGGCGAATTCCCGGCGGCATACCGCACAGTGTGCGGGCCCTCGACGGCCCGGCCGTCGCCCTCGACGTCTTCCACCCGATCCGCCACGACTATCTTTGACATCGCCCATCCCGATTTTCGACCCAGACGGACGATCGAGCCGGTTGTCAGATGTCAGGTCGGGGATCCTCCCGGTAGTCGCAACTGACCTTGCTGGGTCGCCTGGATGACCTCGCCGGCATGCATCTCCAGGGCCGTGAGCGAGCTGTCGGCGTCGGCCGACGTGTCGAGGATCCGGAAGAATCCGAGATCCAGGATTTTACGGCTCTCCTGTCTGGCGTGAACGGGGATGCCGTGCCGGCGCTCAATCGGCCCAGTTCTCCAGCATCAGTCCCGAGATCTGTCGGAAGTGGCGGAGGTTCCGAGTGACGAGGGTCGCCCGATGCGCCATCGCCATGCAGGCGATCAGCAAGTCGGCCCGGCCGATCTGCTTCAGCTTCTTGACCTGTCGAAGCCGGTCGAACTCGGCGGCGGATCCGGCGTCGATTGAGACGACCGCCAATCCCGCCAACTGGCGCTCGGTCTGGTCCAGCCTCGCCTGGGCCACCTGAATCCGGGCGCCATCATCGGCCTTGAGAAGGAAATCGAATCGCCCACGAAGGAGTTCAATGCGGCTGATGACCGTGATCGCCACGGGATCCGAGGTCTCCAGCACACGCCTGCCCACCTCGGCGTGACCCGTGAGCCAGAGCGTCAGGATATCCGTGTCCAGGAGGATCATGGGCCTTCCTCGGTCATCGGCCGCCCACGCTGCCGGTAGATCTCGGCCAGCATTTCGTCGACGTGCGGGTCGTCCTTCCATGTGCCAGCCAGGGCGAGCAGCGACTCCCTGGCGGATGGCCCGGGCGGGGTTCGCAGCCATTGTTCGAGGCCCGTCCTGGAGAATCGCCATTCCGATCCGACCAGACGACCGGGCAGACCACGTGGCCCGACCATGCGGACAACCTCGGTCTCCGGGACCCGTAGGTAGGCGGCGGCTTCGGCCAGGGTTAGCACTTCAGGCCATCCGCCAGGCGGGATCGGCGACGGTTCGCCGGCCGGAATCGGCCCCGTTGGCCGCACCGATTCCGTGCGGGCCGGCGGTTTCGTTCGGGTCTGTGGCCGTGGCATCGAACATCCCTCCTGCCATGGGTCGTGGATCTCGACCCGTTGTCATGGGCCGTCTATCCCATCATACTCCTGCCCTTCACCGACGTTCGCCGCCCGCGGCGATGGCTCTTGCTCCCGCACCGTCCTGGGCCATGTGGACCTCGGTCGTGACTCATCTCTGGTGACCCGGGTCTCTGTTTGGTGAGGGCTGATATGATCCCTTGGTCCTCGATCGTTCATCAAGTTCGTCAGCTCCCTCAGCTCCCCAATGGGTCAGACGAATGTTACAGAGAGACGCCCCAAAGTGCCACGAAAAAGGGCGCCTAATGGATTGTCCTGCACGGAGCTATGGCGGCGGTTTTTGTTTCAATTTTCGGGTTATCCACTCGATCCGCCACGATTATCTTTGACCATGTTCCTCCGACGGACTTGCTCGTCGGATTCGTCTTTTGTCCCGCCAGCGGTCTCGGAATCCTGCCCTGGGCCACAGGGCGGAGCGGCCGATGGCATCCCTCACGCCGCGCCCCCATCGCTCCGAGACCGGGCCATCGGGAGTGACGTCCTGTCGCCTAATGGTCGGTATTCGCGAACCGCCGGCCCCTGGGGGGGGTGGGCGTGCGCGCCGGGGAGGGGTGTACTCTGCTCGCCCCCCCCGGGGGACCCCAAGGCTTGCCCCTACTGGACATGGATATTTATGTTATTTTTTGTGAGCATAAGTTGCCAGACGCCAGCCGATCATCTACGTTAACTCCGGGCGGATCGGCATGGCGCCAGCCGCCCGGCGCGGAGTCTGTTTCCGCCTCTCAATGATGCAGGGCCCACGAGCCGACAAGGTGCCGGTTACCGACGATCGACTTCGCTGGCGGCGCCGCGACCCGGGCCGTCGGTCCTGCCACGACCAGCAGACCGAGTGATACGCCCGTTCTGGATCTTTCGCCACGGCCGAGGGATGCTCCAGGCCGGGCCCGATGGCCGCGTTGGCTGTTTAGCCGGAGGAGTTGACATGCTGAACTGGGTGATCCCTGGTGTTCTGGCGAGGAGTTGCCGCCCCGGCTGGGCCCCGGGAGGGAGGAGAGAACCCGTGAGCCCGGATGTGCTCTCGGGTTGGATCCAGGACGTCAAGGTGAGCGGGATCAGATCCGTTCTGGTTCTGCTGGCGGACGAGCACCTGAGGCTCTACGAGGGCGTTGCGGGTGGGCTCCTTGCCGCTTATCGGGCAAGCGGTCTCGTCGTCGCCCATATATCTATCTTGGATCATCAACCAAAGCCGGTCAGCCCGGCGGAACTCGACGCCGCGTTCCGGTCCTTTTGCGCGCTGCCCAGGCCGACCCTCGTTCATTGCAGCGCCGGAATCGACAGGACGGGGGCGGTTATCCGGCACCTCCTGGACCGGCGGGGCGAATGGATGACTCGCCCCGTCGGCGAGGCCGCCAGCACTCCTGATGTTCCGCCCGCTCCGGAGCGGCCGGCACCGATGAGCGCGACGTCGGTGCAAGCGATCCTGGCGGACCCGGATCGGGATGAGATCAAGGTTCTGGGCGTGGATCTCGCTGTCCGGAGTTGGGCCGACAATGGCAGCGTGCTGCTGGTCTTTGGCGGCGATCCGCCGGCCTGGCGCTCGTGCGCGTTTGGTGTGATCGGCCCGGTCGGCGACGAGGCGTTGACCGCCGACAGCATGGCGCGGGCGATCGACGCGTATGCCCTCGCGCACGACGTCCGGGCGGTTAGCCTTGACGGTCCGCAGGGATGGAGGTCGCCCGACGCCCTCGATCGGTCGGGGGTGGGGCGGGCCTGCGAGGCCGAGGCACGCACTCCGGGCCGCACGGGTGTTTACCCGCGGACTTTCCCGGGAACCTACAATCGCTGGGTCCGATTCGCGATCGACGTTTTCGAGAAACTCCGGTCCTTCGGGCGAGCCACCCTGGTCAACGAGAAGACCACCGGGCCCCTCGCCGTTCCCGAGGCCGGTCATTACTTGATCCTCGAATGTTTCCCGACGTCAACCTGGCGGACCTCGGGACTGCGGCCCCTGCCGGGCCATAGCAAGGCGACGCGGGCGATCGTCCGTGCCCACGCCGCGACCCTCCGCGATTGCTTCGGATTGCCCGACGCGGCCGTGATCGATCACCACGACCACCTCCAGGCACTCGTGGCCGCCCTGCCCGCGGCGGCCCTTCTCGGCGGCCCGTGCATTGCCGTGCCGAGAGGTGAGCCAGGGAGTCGCCAATCCGCCCAGGGCGACGTTCCTTCCCATTGGGTCGAGGGTTTCAGCTTCGATGCGAAACCGCCCCAGGGCGCGCCGCCTCCCGCTCCGCCTGGCGACCAGCGGCCCCACGAAGATGAGCCCAACGACACGATCAACCCCATCCTGCCCGACCTCCGCGAACCGGCCAGCCAGGAGGTCATCGAGCGGGGCGTGCGACTGTTCCTCGATCTGGTCTGCTGCGCCAACGCCGGGCATTCGATCGGCATTGGCTTTGCCGACTTCGTCCGCTGGGTCTACAACACGAACGACTACACCGCAGTCATGGGCCGCAACTTTCAGGACGTCACGGATAGCAAGTTCGTCATCCGCCTGGCGCAGCAGGTCACCAAGGCTGCGGGCGGCCGTCGGGCGGTCACAAAGAATGGGGTGACGATCCAGAGCGGTATGGACACCTTCATCTGGAGGGTGAAGGGCAATCACGATCGCCCCAGGGGAGCATGGCTCGTCGGTTGGTGCCAGCCCCCCTATACCCGGAAAGCGTGGAAGCAAGTCTTCCCTGACGGGACGCGGCGGGTCTTGAACTCGGCTCATCGGGACCGGCCCATTTGCCACGAGTGTGTGGGCCGCACACACGAACTCACGGAGTTCGAAGGACCCACCGACAGTCCCGAGGGAATGACCATCCAGGACTTGCACGCCGGCCCAGCCGGCGCCGACACGACCGCGCCCATCCAGGCGCGGAATGTCGGCAACCGCGGCGACACGTTGAAGCACGCGCCGATCCCCGACCTGGTTCGCATCCTGCTCGCGGCCTCCGGGCGGGTAGCTTACTTCGACCCGTTCGCGTTTGCCCTCGAATACCCGCTCTCGCCCTCGGTCGGATTCCCTCGCTGGCTGGAGGATCTCCGGGCACGCCAGCGGAGGAGACGCGCCTACGGCGGTCTGCGTGACATCCAGGGGCCGAGACTGGCCGCGGGCCTCGACTACCGTTGTGGGATCGGCCTGACCCTCGATGCGATCGGGCCAGATCGACTCTCCTGGCTACTGGTCGCCGAGCGCGACCCTGGCCTCCGCGCTCGCCTGGAAGCAGTCCTCCGCGAGATGGGGCTAGTCGGCTCGCTGGTGGGCGGGGCTGTCCTGCCCGACGCCGCCGGGATCCCGGACGCCATCGCCGGTGCAGGAGCTTCGGTGCAGTCCGGCGACGGGCTTTTCGCGCTGATCGATCCCTTCACCATCCCGGGGTGTCCCTGGGCGGCGGTGCTCGAAGGGCTCGCCCTGGCGATGCGCCCAGGGGTCCACGGGATCGCATTGGTCTTCACCTTCGGGATCCATGATTGGCCGATCGACCTCTCCCCGGCCGGCGCGTTGCGCCGCGTCCGCCTGATCGGCGAGGGACCTTTCCATCTGGCTGTCTATGCCACTGAGGCCCTCACAGACGTCGTGGCACGCGTCCTGGACGGGTTCGGGTGGACTTAACCGGGCGAGTTCGACAATCAGGAATCCCGGGTCGGTGTCGTTCATGAATGCAGTTGGCCTCGCCATTTTGCCGAAGTCATCGAGATCGCTATCGGTGGGCCCGGGAGGACGGGTCGTGTGATGACGTCCTCCATCGGCACCTGGCCGGTCCCCAGGCCATGGAATGAGGAAGCACTACTTGATAATCCCAGGTGGTTACAAAAACGGTAACAATTCGGGAAGAAGATTGGTCGATTGTAACCCCGTAACCCCCTTGTTTTCCGTGGGTTTCGTCCATATGCTCCACCCGATCCGGGAGGATTATCTGTAGAGATCTCTGATTTCTTTTGAGACCGCCCTCAGGAAACCGGGCCGATTGTACAAGGGCGCCCAAACCGGGAGCAGAGGGCGGTGGCCTGGGTAACCGGGGACAGCGTCCGCAACACGACGCCCCAGGGAGCCGGGGCGCTCGCCCTTGCCCCATGGCCAAACCCGCACAATTCGGGGGTTCCGCCAGCGCCGCCGGCCTTGTTCCCGGCTACGCATCGGTGTCGGGCAGACGCCTCTCCTGGCGGGACTCCCCTGTTTCACAAGCCCGATCATCCTGTCTGGTATGTGATGGTTCGAGAAGCCGGTTTTTTGTCGGAGGGAGCACCGGATCTCGACCTGATCGCCGGCCGGAGCCGGCTCAAACGAGCGTCCGATGGCGAAGGATCGGGCCGATGGCCCGTGTAGGAGCCAGCTCCCGCTGGCGATCCGGACGAAGTCATGGGTGTCTTCCAGGAGCCCAGGTCATGGCTTTGGGGGCCTTCCTCCGTTATGGTGCATGACGGTCGGGCCGGGAATGGACCTCGTCAGATCAAGCCTCGTCGGGGAGAGCCTTGTGGACCAATCCATCCGAGTCTTTGCTCTGGCCCTCGCCCTCGCCTGCCTCTTCCGCACTCCAGGCGCGGTTTCCGGGGCTCAGCCGCCGGTTCGGCGAGGTGAGACGAGCCAGGGCCTCGCCGCTTCGGATCGAGCCTTGCCCCACTCGTCGGAGCGGCCTCGCCTGCTTGTGTTGACGGACATCAGTAGCCTCACCGCTGGGGCTGCCGAGCCAGACGACGGCCAGTCCCTGATCCGCCTGATGCTCTACACCGACGAGTTCGACATCGAGGGCCTGGTGGCCTCGTCGAATCTCGGCCACGGGCAGAAAACACGACCGGACCTGATCCGCCAGGTGGTGAACGCCTACTCCCAGGTCCGTCCGAATCTCCTTCTCCATGACGATCGCTATCCTCCATCTTCCGAACTCGCCGCGGTCATCAGGGCGGGTCAGCCGATCGCCGGGCCAAAGGTTCCGGTGGAGCGGAGCATTGGCGAGAACCAGGATACCCAGGGCTCCGAGTGGATCATCGCCGTTGTCGATCGCCCCGACCCCCGCCCCGTCTGGGTCGTGATCTGGGGCGGCTCGGCGGACTTGGCGCAGGCCCTTGGGAAGGTCCGTCGGACTCGCGGTCCGGAGCGACTTCGGGATTTCGTCTCGAAGTTGCGGGTCCATGCGATCGGCGACCAGGATTCGACCGGCCCCTGGATTCGAGAGCAGTTCCCCGGTCTGCGTACCATCACTCAGCGGCGGGCCTTCCGAGGCATGTATCGGAGCGGCGAGCCGAGCCTGGTCTCGCCCGAATGGGTGAAGACGAACATCCACGGTCACGGGCCCCTGGGCGACCTCTACCCGGTCTACAACGGTGGTGACAACTGGACGGCAAGGCTGGGCCGGGTCCACGGGATCAAGGAGGGCGACACGCCCTCTTTTCTTGCGCTGGTCCCGAACGGCCTGACCGATCGGGAACATCCCGAACTGGGAAGCTGGGGCGGTCGGTTCGAGGGCAAGACGAGGCACCTGACCGATGTGGCCGACACGGATCTCGACACGTCGGGCGATCCCGATCCCCGGATGTCGTCGGTCTATCGATGGCGTCCGGCTTTTCAGGCAGATTTTGCCGCTCGGCTGGACTGGTGCGTCAAGCCCCAGGCCGATGCCAACCACCCGCCTGTCGTTCGAATCGCCGGGAACCCCGAACGAACGGTCAAGGCGGGCGGCGCGGTGGACCTCGACGCCGGAAGCACGACCGACCCAGACGCCGACGGTCTCGACTTCTCCTGGGCCGTCTATCCGGCCGAACCGAGATTCGCTCGCAAGGTCGTCATCGAGCGCCGAGACACTCCGCATGCCAGAGTCATCCTGGCTCCGGAGCTGGCGGGTCGGGCGATCTCGATCCTTCTTTCCGTGACGGACCGGGGGGAACCCGCACTGACCCGCTACGGACGCGTTCGGGTCAAGGTCGAGGACTGACGTGCGAATCGCTTTCTCGCCAGACCCGGTCGAAGAACTTGACGATCGGGCCCGGATCGGAGAGTCCGTGGGGATGGTGGTCGGCGCCTGCCTTGACGATTCGCTCCACCGGCCCGCCGAGTGCCCTGTATCTTTCGTGGACGACCTCCGAGTTCTCACGGTGCGGGACGGTCCTGTCGCTGTCTCCGTAAACCAGGAGGATCGGGATCCTTGCCTCGGCCAGCGGCTTCAAACGGTCCACCGGGTTGCCCGGGTAGGTAATGGCTTCCCGGTCGTTCCGGAAGCCGTAGGCGCGGAGAAGCTTCGCCCACTCCGGCGCTGAGCCATTGCCGGTCCCCAGGCCCTTCGGTCGGCCACCCGGCCAGCTCTTGAAGTCGCAGACGCCGTTGTCGAGGTAGACCGCCAGTGTCTCGTTGGGGTGGGCCGCCGCCCAGGCCATGCAGTAGAGCGCGCCTCGGCTAAGCCCGATCAGCGCGGGCCGGGGGCTCAGCCCGTGCTCCTTCACCAGCACCCCGTGGAACCGCTCCCATCGGGTCATGGCTCTCGGCGAGCCAAACTGGTCCGGGACGGCGATGTACGCCAGGTGCCAGCCGTGCCTGAGCAGCTCGATATCGGCGTTCGGGAAGGCGCCGAAGAACTCTCCCCGCCAGGCCCACGGCCGACCCGGCAGGGGCTTCTCGGGCTCGACGACGATGACGGCGGCATCGTCGACCCGGAAGTCGTGGCGAATCCACCCATTCCACCGACTGACCGCGCCGGGGAACGGACGGGGCTCGTCGGCCTGAGCCACCATCGTGGAGAAAAGGACGATCAAGATGCTGGCGGATAAGGATCTCATCATCAACCTCGTCATGCGCCCGACGAACGGGGCCGCCTGGTGGTCCGTGAGACAGAGGTCTGGATCATAACCTGTCAGGCCCTCCTGGTGGACCCTGCCGTTTCACGAGATTGACCGCCGTGCGCCCTTTGCCGACGCCGAGGGATCCGCTCCCCTGATGGGCGTCGGCACTTCGCTCATTCACCCGTTTACGACGAGGGACGACCGCTTTTCCCTCTCGAAGCAAGCTGGCGGGGCCGGAGCCGTCGACCCTCGACAACGGAGACCTCGCCTTCCACCGCGGCGAGTATGAGCGGCTGGTGGCCAGGCTCCAGGCAGCGCACCACGCCATCGCCCTGCCCGATGGGCCGTCGGCTCGGCCTGCGTTGAACGATCCGCTGATCACCAGGAGGCTGGGGACGATCCGTCCGTCTCCCTCGCGATCGCCACAGTCCGAGAATCGGCGGAGGCCCACTCGGCTCTCTCACTCGCCCTTCCCCGAGGCCAGGATCTCGACCGACTCCTGGCACGATCGCCAGGCTTCCGCGGCCTCACTCGTCTTGACTTGATAACCTACTGGGAATATGGTTGTCGAGGTGGCTGCTGAGTCCGGCATCCTTCCTGAGGAGGCGTCGAGCGATGTTCCGGATCATGAGAACCGGCCTGTTTCTTGCGGGTATGACGGTGCTGACCGCCCAGATATCGGCCCGGGCCGGAGACGTGGAGGAACAGGGCGAGACGCTCAAGGTCGTCGTCCATGTCAACTTCGCCGAGTCGGGCCGTCAGGGGCACGGATTGAAGAACATCGCCAACGTCCTCAAGGAGGTGCCCGAGGCCCGGGTTGAGGTTGTCTGCCACGGGGCGGGCATTGGCCTTGTGGAGCGGTCTCGGACCGAGAATACCGAGGCGGTCGAGTCACTCATCCGAAAGGGGGTCCGCTTTGTCGCCTGCGAGAACACAATGCGGCGCCTCTCGATCCGCAAGGAAGACCTCCTGCCGGGCGTCGGCACCGTTCCCTCGGGCGCCGTCGAGGTCATCCGCAAGCAGCAGAGGGAAGGGTATGCGTATTTCAAGCCATGATCGGACTTTTGTATAATGATCCAGACGAGAGGATGCCTGGTCGCGAGTCGGGACTGAGGATGGCCCGAAACCCTGGGATCGGGTCGAGCCGGAGGCGATGACGTGTCGGACCTGACGGCCGAGGGTCTGCTGGTCGCTCTTGCCTGGGCCCTGGAACCGCTCGGCGGTGCCCGCGCTGGGCTTGGGCTGACGTTTGGCGTGGTGGTTGGTTTCTCGCTGGGGCTCACGGGAGGCGGTGGTTCGATCTTTGCCGTTCCGTTGCTCGTCTACGGGCTCGGTGTGCGACCTCGAGAGGCGATCGGCGTTTCGCTGGCGGCTGTCGCCGCGACCGCACTGGCCGGTGGCCTCCGGCGCCTGGCGCGGGGCGAGGTCGAGGTTCGGACCGGGCTCGTCTTCGCGGTTGCGGGGATGGCCGGTGCGCCGGTTGGCTCCTGGATCGGAGGGTGGGTTCCGGAAGGCGTCCTGCTTGTGCTTTTCGCGATCCTGATGGTGCTGGTCGCGGTTCGGATGTGGCGGCGGGCCTCGCGGCGTCCGGATGAGGCGCGAGCGATCCGGGCCTCGCTCGACCCGATCCCGGCGGGCGAACGCGGTCCGTCCTGTCAGCGCGATCCGGACGGCGTTCTGCGGATCACCTCGCGGTGCTTCGCCATCCTGGTCGCCACCGGGCTGGCGACCGGTGTTCTCTCGGGCCTGTTCGGGGTCGGCGGCGGGTTCGTGATCGTCCCGGCCCTGGTGCTGGTCACGGGGATGGGCATTCATCGGGCCGTCGCCACCTCGCTGATGGTGATCGCTCTGGTCGGTGCCTCGGGCGTGACCTCGTCGCTCGTCGCCGGTCGTCCGATCCCCCTGGCACTCACGGTCCTCTTCGTGGCCGGAGGGATTGCCGGGATGGAATTCGGCACCCTGGTGGGTCGACGACTCGGCGGACCTGGATTGCAAAAGCTCTTCGCCCTGGCGATGGTCGCCGTGGCCGCCTTCATCATCGCGAAAAGCCTCATTTTCTAAAAGGATCGTTTGTATGTTCTTCCACCAGAGGTTCATTCCCGGGCTGGCGATTTACAGCTATCTCGTCGGTGACGAGAAGACCCGCCAGTGCGCCGTGATTGATCCGACGAGGGATGTGGACGAGTATCTGGCGATCGCCCGGCGCGAGGGGTTGCGGATCACCCAGGTGCTGGAGACGCACGTCCACGCGGATTTCGTCAGCGGCTCGGTGGAGCTGAAGGACCGGCTGGGGGACGAGCTTCAAATTGTCGTTTCTGGGCTGGGCGGCGAGGAATGGACGCCTCCGTATGCCGACCGGGTGGTTGGCGACGGCGACGAGATTGCGATGGGCTCGGTTCGGCTGAAGGCGATTCATACGCCTGGGCATACTTATGAGCACCTTTCATGGGCGCTGTTCGACGACAGTCGAAGCCAGGAGGTTCCGTGTCTGGTCTTCACGGGCGACTTCCTGTTTGTCGGCGATGTCGGCCGTCCGGACCTGCTGGGAGAGGAGGCGCGGCATCGGCTGGCGCATCAGTTGTACGAGAGCGTCTTCGAGCGATTGCCGGCCTTGCCCGACTTCACCGAAATCTTCCCCGCGCATGGGGCTGGGTCGCTCTGCGGCAAGGCGATCGGCTCTCGGGGGTCGTCGAGCCTCGGCTACGAGCGCCGGTTCAATGGAGCGCTTCGGAGGAAGGACGAGCCGGAATGGGTGGCCGGGCTCCTGGAGGGGATGCCGATTGCTCCGCCCTATTTCCGTCGGATGAAGCGGGTGAATGCCGAGGGGCCGAAAGTCCTGGGGCCCGAGCTTCCGGGTCAGAAGCGGTTCACGGCGAGGCAGGTTCACGAGCGGGTCTGCGGGAATTGCCTGGTGGTCGACGTCCGGCCGAAGGAGGCGTTTGCCGCTGCTCATATTCCCGGTTCGATCAACATTCCGCTGGGCCACAATCTGCCGACCTGGGCCGGCTGGGTTCTGCCGTACGACCGGCCGACGTTGATCGTTCCGGACGACCCGGCCGATGTCTCCGAGGTCGTCACGCATCTGATCCGGGTCGGGTTCGACGAGGTGCAGGGCTACCTCGAGGGCGGTCTGGCCGACTGGGAGTCGCACGGTTACGAACTGGGGCGGCTCGATACGATCTCGGTTCACGAGCTGGCCGTCCGGTTGAAGGGGAAGGACCGTCCGTTTGTTCTGGACGTCCGGACGGACCGCGAGTGGGAGGCCGGACACATCGAGGGAGCGCACCACATCCACGGCGGGAAGCTGGAGGAACGCTACTCGGAGGTTCCCCGAGGCCGGGCGGTCGCGGTGATCTGCGGGACCGGCTACCGGGCCTCGATCGCCTCGTCATTCCTCAAGCGAGAGGGATATGAAAATATCACAAACGTGCTCGGTGGGATGACCGCCTGGAAGGCCGCCGGAATGCCGGTGGCCGGAGATTGATTGAGGATCGTTCGAGTTTTTTTTCAAGGAACAGGAAGCATTCGATGCACAGGAATCGCTGGATCGCGGGGATCGTGGCCGGGATGATGGTGGCTCTCGGCGGGCTGGTGGCAATGGCCGGAGGAGCGCCGCAGGCCGGGACCGTGGAGAAGGGCGCCGCTGATCGGGGGTCGAAGGGCCACGGCAAGATGGTCTTCGCCCTGACCACCGGGCTTGAGGACTTGCAGTCGGTGAACATGGCAATTCGGCATTCGGCGATGGCCCTGAAGTCGGGATACCTCGACGACTCGGTGCTGCTGGTCTATGGCCGGGCCGTTCAGGCGTTCTCAAAGGAGATCACCGCCAAACCCCCGCAGATCGCGGCCTTCGTCAAGGAGGCGCACGAGGCCGGCGTTCGCGTCGTGATCTGTGCCGAGGCGATGAAGCGATTTCACATTCCCAGGGAGGATCTGGAATCGGGCGTCAGCGAGGTGGTGCCCAACTCGATCGTCACGCTGGCCGAGCTGGTGTCCAAGGGTTATCAGGTCGTCAAGTATTGATTCGCATCATTTGAGACTGGGCTGCCCCCGGATGATCCGCGAGGATCCCGACGGGTCATCCGGGCCAGCCAAACCATTCCGCGGCGCGACGGAGCAGAGAGGAGCTTTACCAATGCGTTGGTCTCACCGGATGGCCGTGGCGGCCGTTGGGCTGCTGCTGGCGGGTTCGACGTCCGCCCTGGGAGCGGGCCGGGGCGAGGAGGATGGTTCCCGCTCGATCACCTTGCTTTACATCGCCGACCTGCACGCGCAGCTTGAGCCGCACGCCGAACTTTTCTGGGATGGCGGCCACGATGAGACGACCACCGCGGGCGGTCTCGGGCGGATCGCCACCGCGGTCGAGGCGATTCGCCGGGAGCAGCCTGGCCGGGTTCTCTTCATGGATGCCGGCGACACGATTCAGGGCTCGGCCGCCGCCGCCTGGACCGAGGGCCGAGTGGTTGTCGCTCCGCTCAACGCGCTGAAGCTGGATCTTGGCATCCCCGGCAACTGGGAGGTCGTCTACGGCGCGGGGGCGCTCGAGCAGCGGGCCCGCGAGTTTCGCCACCCGCTGATCGCCGCGAACATCCGCGACGCCGCGACGGGTCGGCGGGTTTTTCCGCCCTATCTCATCCGGGAGGTTGGCGGGGTCCGGATTGGTCTGATCGGTTTCACCGATCCCGACGTCCCCGAGCGCCAGCCGCCAAGCTACAGCAAGGGCCTGATCTTTGACGGTGCCGAGGTGCTCCCGCCCGTGATCGACGAGCTTCGCCACCGGGAGAAGGTGGATCTGGTCGTGCTGCTGAACCACGTTGGGCTACCGAAGGCGATCGGCCTGGCCGAGACGCTCCCGGGGGTGGACCTTGTTCTCTCGGGCGACACGCACGAGCGCACGTACCAGCCGATTGTCCGGGGGAAGACCTGGGTGGTCGAGCCGGGAAGCTTTGGTTCGTTCCTTGGGCGGTTGGACCTGACCCTCCGGGGTGGTAAGATCGTTGACCGGAGATGGGAGCTGATCGAGCTGCGGGCCGACCGCTTTGGCGAGGAGCCGGCGGTGAAGAAGGTGGTGGACGAGGCACTGGCCCCGCTCCGGTCCCGGCTCGAACCGGTGATCGGGCGGACGGAGGTCCCGCTGATGCGGTATAATGTCGTGGAGACGAGCCTCGACGACGTTCTATCGGACGCGCTGAGGGAAGCGGCCGGCACCGAGATCGGCCTTTCCAACGGCTTCCGCTTCGCGCCGCCGAAGCCCGCCGGTCCGATTCGCGAATCGGACCTCTGGGACTGGTTGCCGATCACCACGAGGCTGAAGGTGGGCCAGGTGACCGGCCGGCAACTGCGAGCGTTCTGGGAGCGAGAGGCCGAGCACGTTTTCTCGCGCGACCCCAAAAAGCTCTTTGGCGGCTGGCTGCCTCGCCCCTCCGGAATGACCGTCCGGCTCGTCGCCGGCGCCCCGACAGGCCATCGAATCCGCGAGATCCGGATCGGCGGCAAGCTGGTGGAAGACGACCGCGTCTATACCCTGGCCGCCTGCGAGCGCGAGGGTGACGAGCCGGACAAGCTTTGTCGGATCCCGCACGTTCAGGCCCCCCGGGTGCTGGAGATCGACGCCCACGAGGCCGTCAGGCGATACCTGGCGAAGCATTCGCCCTTGCCGGCCGCGTCGGGCGGCCGGGTAGTTGCCGAGGACCTGCCGCCGGTCGTCCGCTCGCAGGTTCTGCCGTCCGGGTCCGGGGGAAAGATTCCACCGAATTCGCATCCCACGCCGTAAGGAAGAGGAAGCCGAGGAGCTTATGCCAGCGGACCAGCATCACCGGATCGTGATTGTCGGCGGAGGGACGGCGGGGATCACCGTCGCTGCTCGCCTGGCCCGGAAGCTCCGGCGGCCCGAGATCGCCATCATCGAGCCTTCGTCCCAGCACTATTACCAGCCACTCTGGACCCTCGTCGGCGCCGGCGTCTTCCCCAGGGAGGTCAGCGAGCGCAACGAGGCCGACTTCATCCCCGAGCGATCGACCTGGATTCAGGACGCCGTCACCGAGTTCCGCCCCGAGGAAAACGTCGTCCTCACCCGCGATGGTCGATCGATCGGCTACGATTACCTGGTGGTGGCGCCCGGCATCCAGGTCGACTGGGACGCCGTCGAGGGACTGAAGGACTCCGTGGGATCGCAGGGCATTTGCAGTAATTATGATTATCGAACAGTGGAATACACCTGGGAATGCCTCCGGAATTTTCAGGGTGGGACGGCACTGTTCACCAACCCGGGGACGCCGGTGAAGTGTGGCGGAGCGCCCCAGAAGATCATGTACCTGGCCGACGACCACTTCCGGAAGGCCGGGGTGCGCGAGGGGTCGCGGGTGGTCTTCGCCTCGGCGATCGGCGCGATTTTCGCGGTCGAGCGATACGCCCGAACGCTGGAAGGCGTGATCGCTCGCAAGGGGATTGAGACGCTCTACGGTCACGATCTGATCGCCGTCCGGCCCGGTTCCAGAGAGGCCGTCTTCCGCCGTCCGGCGACCGGTGAGGAGGTGACGATCTCCTACGAGATGATCCACGTCACGCCGCCGATGAGCGCCCCCGATTTCGTCAAGCGGAGCCCGCTCGCCGACGCGGCGGGCTGGGTGGACGTCGATCGGCACACGTTGCGGCACACCCGGTTCGCGAACATCTTCAGCCTGGGCGACGCCAGCAATCTGCCGACCTCCAAGACGGGCGCGGCGATCCGCAAGCAGGCCCCGGTCGTGACCCGCAACCTGCTCGCCGCGCTGAAAGGCGAGCCGCTCGCCGCTCGCTACGATGGTTACACGTCCTGCCCGCTCGTGACCGGCTACGGCCGGCTGGTCCTCGCCGAGTTCGATTACGACAAGAACCCGCGCGAGACCTTCCCCTTCGACCAGTCGAAGGAACGTCGGAGCATGTATCTCCTCAAGAAGTATGGCCTTCCGGCGTTCTACTGGAACAGCATGCTCCGCGGCCGGGGCTAGGCATTCGGTCATCGTCGCCGAGTGGTCGCGGGACGGCATGACCGGCGAGCCCCAGGCGGGTCTGGCCTTCGCGGTTCTCGCGAGTTCCGGGGCAGGGATGAGGCCGTCCTGGAAGGTGCGGGCGGATTCCGCCCGAGCTCTCGCTCGACGGATTCGAGATTCTTCCTCGGGAAGTGGCCCGGGGAATCAACGGCCCTCGACGTAATCGATTCGGAATCGTTTGTTCGTGACGAAGAGCACGGTCACGTCGCCCGAGGGGCCCGCGCCGTGTTCCATGACCTCGCCCTCGGGGAACCAGACGAACGACCCCGGGCCGAATGTCCCTTTGTGGGTCACCAGCTCGCCTTCGAGCACGTAGAGGCCGTGGCCGCAGGGGTGGGTATGGGCCGGATTCACGAGTCCGGCCGGGTATCGGACCATCCGGATCTCGGCGCCGGTCTCCGGATCGGTGTAGAGATCCTTGCGAAGGATGGCCCGGCCGAGCTTTTCGTTGAAGCGCTCTTCCCACGAGGTCGTCGCGGTGTCGATGGCGTAGAATTCGTCGTGCCGCATGAGTCCTCTCCGGAAAGTCCACTCCGTCGGCCCGGCGGCTGCCACTTGCCGAGAAGCGTGGGCCGTTCGCCCGATTCTACGCCCGGGGTGCCCGCGCGCCCACGGGGTTGCAGGCCGAGCCGGCGCCGGGCGGATTCGGTGCGGGCGGGACGGTCGGCTCAGGCTCCGGGCGGATTCGGCCGGAGTGCCGCGAGGTTCTTCGTCCCGTCGGCGACGCCCAGGCCGGTGCAGGCGTTCCAGGTCGGGCCGGCCGAGTAGGCTCCGTTATTTCCCGAGGTGACCTCGCGGAAGGCTCCATCCTTGAAGGCTGGGCCGTAGAGGTTCGGGTTCAGGAAGCCGACCGGCTTCCCCAGCGACTGGTTCAGCCGGGCGATCAGCCCTGCCCAGAGCGGCGCGACCGCACTTGTGCCGCCGACCACCGTATCGCTCCCGTCGACCCGGACCTGATAGCCGGTGTTCGGGTCG
>DAIDKV010000218.1 GCA_027449865.1 Planctomycetales bacterium | reverse complement strand
AAATCGAGTGCCGTTCCGGGGACAGACTGTGAACTCATGGGAGACCTCGGCGCGAACGTGTAAGTTCTCATGGCACAAGAGCTTAGACGCCGAACGAGGTCTACTTATTCGATCCGGGCTGAATAATCCGGGCTAGGGCCGGGATCGACCGCATCGCGATCCCTCCGGCCAGCAGCAGCCAGGCCCAGGAGTAGACCTGTCGCCCGGCCACCAGCATCGGAGGTAGCAACGCCAGTGCCAGTAGCGTTCGCCGTCCGATCCAGAGCCCCAACCGGGACCATCTCCGCGAGGCCGTCGCGAAGATCAGTCCGGCAGACAGGAACATCAACAGGTTCGCAAGCGGCACCGACCAGATGAAGTGCCGCATCATCAAGTACATATGGCCGGCCCCAAGGGCGTTCTTGAGAAACACCCTCGTTCCCACCTCGACCCAGCCGGCCGCCAGCCCCAGCCAGGCCGCCATCAGAATCAGGTCCCACACTACGGCCCCAGGCGCAGCTTCGGCCACAATCGGAGTCGCAGAACTTTCCTCATTTATTGACATTACCTTACTTTTTCTTTTTGCCACGGGCCGGTAGCTTGAGCTCGGTCGAGGCCCCTGAAGGCTTCTTCGCTTCCCGGAATTCCTCGGGCGTCATCCGCTTGGGGGTGCCGTCCTGCATCAGTACCTCGCCTCCCTTCTCGGGTACATCCTTCTGATAGGCGAGGACCGTCGAGGACGCGTCGGGACCATCGTCAACGCCAGCACCCCAGAAGACGAGTACGTCCCCGGACCGGATCGACTCGACGGCTGCGGGAAACCGGGCCATCATGGGCTGGATGTCAGCGAATTCCTTCGGCGCGGGTTTTTTCGCCTTCTGGAAGCTGTGGAAAATCTGCCCGACCTGGCCAATCGAAAGCTGTTCCAGCGACCGAGGGACGTCCGAGGAAGGGCCGTAACCGACCGCGAGCATGGCCGTCAGGATCGCCAGCACTCCAGCGCGAAGCATCGAACCACTCATCCGCATTCTCCGAGATGGCCGGGAGGAGCCGACGTGTCGTCGGGCCCTCCCGGTTCCGATTGAGTGTTTTTCCGCGACGATCTACCCGGCCGACTCAGTACGAGTCAGAGCTGATCACCTCGCCGCCACCCCGCGTGCCCAGGGCGAACCAGGACGTCGGGCTCACGGTGTTCTTGATGAAGTGGACCGAGCCGTCAGCAAAACCAGCGTTCACCCCACCCGGAGATAGCTCCGCGCCGCGCTGTGACCACCCGAGACGTACGAGTTATCGCAGTCGTTCTTCTGGTAGTTGGGCGGGACGGTATGAGAGTAGTATCCGGTGCAGGGAATGTCTCGATACCATTCCCCGCCTCGATAGGTCATCTCGAAAATGTCTGAGCTGTTCGACCAGTTGGCGCACGCTTGCGGGTAGACCTGATTACTCCATCCGCTGCCCGAATATGCGTAGACCGTGTAAAGCGAATAGGGGATACCCCCCTGGTACATCGCCGGGTATACCAGCGCAGCGTAGGGCGACATCGTTGTTTCGGAGAACATGGCCGTGTTCGAGGTTCCATCGGTAAGCGTCGCCATGGTCACCTTGCTCGTAACGGCGTTGTAGGCAAGGTTGGGGTTCGCGTTGGTCCCCATCGGGGCCGTCTCATTGAGCTTCGAGTTGAAGACGCCGAGGAAAACCGTGTTCATCTCCTCGTATTTATTAACGCCGCCGTAGAACATCGCGGCCGTCCCGCCGGTACTGCACATGTAGGACGAGTAACCGGCCGTCGAGACCCCCGAGGTCACCTTGCTGGTGTTGCCGTCGGATGGGCATGTGTATGTATTGATGACCTGGTCCTGGGCCGTGTAATTCGGCCCTGATGCCTGGTAGATGTTCAAGTTCCACTGCAAATTGAAGGAGTTGAAAGTATTCCCGTTCTCCAGGAACTGCAGGATCAGCACCTTGGGATTGGCCCGGCCAGAGGCCCCCACGCTCGGATAGATCGCCTGCGGGCCAACCCCTGGCGGAAGTTGGCCATTGGCCGACTCGAAGTTCAGCGCGGCCAGGGCCATCTGCTTGAGATTGTTGGTACACTGGGCCCGCCGGGCAGCCTCGCGGGCCGACTGGACCGCGGGCAATAGCAGGGCGATCAGCACGGCGATGATCGCGATCACCACCAGGAGCTCGATCAGCGTGAAGCCACGGGGCTTGCCCGTGGGTCGACACCGGTGCGTCTGGGTTAACGGTCTCATCCGAGGATGTCCTTCTCAAAAAGAAAGAATTAGAGCAGATGCCACGGAATGTTCTCGCCCGCTAGTATCATTCGAGAAGCGAGTGGCCGGACCATGCAGTACCCTTCCCGCCGTGGCGATCGGGCAGTGGACAGGCGACAGGATGACTCGGACCCGATTCACAATCTGGGCACGTTTCACTCGGACACGCCATCAACTGGAAAACCCGCGGATGGCGAGTTCTCCCGAACCACGCTGGAAGGATCGATTCTCCATGTTCGTCGCAACCCTCCGATCGAGGGGGCCTCAAACATTGAGAGCGATTCGAGAAGGCTCCGTGAGGTCGCGCGATCTTCCGTACCTGGAACAACTTCGTTGGCAGGACACTCGCGAAGCGAGTGCGGAGAGGAGAGTCTCAAGTCTACCCCGCCAGAGAAGGCGAGGCCATCGTGGAGAATCAGACGGCTCGGAGCAACGAACGGAGTCGGCCACCAATTGCAAGGCTCTGCCAGAACTCACTTCATTCATGAAGAAGAGCCGCAATCAAAAATCGCGGAACCCCCAATGGTTCCTGTAGCACACTCTAATTTGATTATGGAAACCGGTCGAAACTCTGTCAACATAAAAACGCCGAGAAGACCACCTTCCGCCTTCTCGGCATTTTCCAGAGGAAGTTCGCGTCCTGGGCCACGACCGACGCCGCGATCTCGGTTGTGGATTCAGGTGCACAGCAATTCGACAAACGCTTCGGTATCGAACGCGAACAGGCCATCGAGCCCTTCGCCATATCCGACGAATCCTCTCGTGACATCTTGAATACAAAGTATAATTGGTATTCTTTTGCGCAAAGATACTCTCCAAATAAGGCAAAAAAATCGACAGAACGCGCCGAGCGGGCGATCCTCTCGATCGTCGAGGTTCACCGCTCTGGCGATCGGTGCTGAGGATCTTCGCACAGGATCACCGTCCTGGCTGGACGCGTCCAGGGGGGCGGCGGTTCTGGTCCAGTCCCGAACGCTGCGGCTTCTTCGGCGCCCGGCGTCCGATCTCGCCGGGGACAATCGGCTGGTTTTCCCAGTACCAGAGGCCATCTTCTCGGTCGAGCAGGCGGGAGACGCTGCCCGGGGCCGGGCTCGCATTTCGGGCGGGTAGCCATCGCGCCAGCTCGCGCCGAATCTCCCCGAGGGCCGGGTCGTGAGCCCGGTTGGTCCACTCGTTGGGATCGTCGCGGTGGTCGTAGAGTTCCTCGCCTCCGTCGGCGTAGCGGATGTATCGCCACCGCTCCGAGCGGACCGAGTGGTTCCCCGGGTTGTGGGTCGTCACGGCCGGCCAGGGGCGGGGCGCATCGGGATTCCTGAGCTGGGGAACGAGGCTATGGCCTTCCAGGTCGTTGCGGGGCGGTAGGCCGCAAAGCTCGATGAGAGTGGGGTAGAGGTCGAGCAGTTCCGCGGGACGGCCGCATGTCGAGCCCGAGGAGACGCCCGGACCGGCGAAGATGAGAGGAACCCGGGTGGACCGCTCCCAGAGGGAATTCTTGCCGGTGATCCCCTTCTCTCCGAGATGCCAGCCGTGATCGGACCAGAGCACGACCACCGTCTCACCCGCGCGTCCCGTGGCGTCGAGTGCGTCGAGCACGCGGCCGACCTGGGCGTCCATGAAGCTCGTGCTTGCCAGATAGGACCGGACAAGGGAACGCCACTGATCGGCACTTCTCAGCCACGAGAGCCTCGGCTCCGGGAGTTTCCAGTGGAGGAACCAGGCAAACGTCGGCACGTCGTCGCGATCATCGGGCCGGACGGGCGGCAAGACGAGCGAACCTTCGGGAATCCGGTCAAACCACGTCTTCGGGGCGAAGCACGGGACATGTGGTAGCCGGAACCCCACGGCGAGGAAGAACGGCCGATCCCTCGGCAGTCCCTTGAGGTGGGCGATGGCGGCCTCGGCGATCTTCCAGTCTCCGCTCTGCTCGTCGCGCTCGGGGAAGGCTCCCCAGTCCATCGCTCGAAGATCGTCGGGGGTATGGACGAACTTCTCCGGAGGCATCGGCATCCGTCCGGGCTCGCCCCAGACCTGGAATTCCCGGGCGCGACCGGCCGGGGGGATGGAACCGTCGTGGAACACCTTGCCGAAGGCGGCCGTGGCGTAGCCCTTTTCGGCGAAGGTTTGCGGAAGAGTGACCCGGTCCTTCAGCGAGGCCACGGCTCGAATGCCGGGTTCCAGGGCGTAAATCCCGGTCGTCGAGGGCCGAAGGCCGGTCAGCACGCTGGAACGTGAGGGATTGCAAAGCGGGGCCTGGCAATGCGCGTTGGTGAAGAGCGTACCCCGACGCGCCAGGCGGTCGATGTTCGGCGTGCTGGCCTGGGGATGGCCGCCCAGGCAGCCAACCCAGTCGTTCAGGTCGTCCACGGCAAGGAACACGACGTTCGGCCGCCGTTCGACGGCCATCGTCGGTGTCCCGGCCAAGTCCCAGACACAGGCCGACGTGAGCAGAAAGAGCGCCGAGAGCCTTCGCATCGCGAGTCGGTCCCTTTCCAGGCTCGGGTGACGAAGCGGGTCCATCAAGGGGAGAAAGCCTCGCTTCTCGCACCAGGAGATTCGCCGAGTATACACGACCGGCGTGCCGATCCAAACTCACGCGTCGATTCCGCCAGTGATCGCGCCGATCGGTGCTTGCGAATCGTGGACATTCCCTCTACCCTGATGCCGAAGGCCAGGCTCATCGCTCCTGGTATCCAGGCTCTCCGGCGCCGACGAGGTCCACCTCATGACCCACCGCCCGATCGTCGCGATCATCCTGTTCGGTCTGTTCGGCGGCGCGGTCTCGGCCGCCGATGCGAAGCGGACGAACGTTCTGTTCCTCGTCTCGGACGACCTCAACACCCAGCTCGGCTGTTACGGCGATCGGCTCGCGAAGACACCGAACATCGACCGCCTGGCCGCCCGAGGGGTTCGCTTCGAGCGGGCCTACTGCTCGTTTCCACTCTGCGGACCGAGTCGAAACTCGATGCTGACGGGCCTTTATCCGAACAGCACCGGCATCCTGAGCAACGCGCAGATCTTCCGGCAGACAATCCCGTCGCAGGTGAGCCTGCCGCAGGCGTTCCGGCGGTCGGGCTATTTCGCCGCGAGGATCGGCAAGCTCTACCATTACAACGTGCCTCGGTCGATCGGTACCAACGGACACGACGACCCCGGCTCGTGGGAGCTGGAATCCAACCCCGCGGGCGTCGACCGCCTGGAGGAGGAGCCTCGCATCTTCTCCCTGGTCCCGGGTCAATTCGGCGCGACGCTGAGCTGGTATGCCTCGCCCAGAACCGACCGGTTCCACACCGATGGAATGATGGCCGAGGACGCCGAGTGGATCCTCGAGCGCTCTGCCCGACGGACGGACCGGCCGTTCTTCCTCGCCCTGGGATTCTTCCGGCCGCACACGCCGTATGTCTCGCCCCGCTCCTACTTCGACCTCTACCCCGAGAGCGAGATGCCGGTGGTTCGCGGTGTGAAGGAGGACCAGGCGGATATCCCACCCCCTGCCCTGGCGAGCCGCAAGAAGGAGCAGGACCAGCTCAACGACGACCTCCGCCGGCAGGCTCTCCAGGCCTATCGAGCGGGCATTAGCTTCATGGACGCGCAGGTCGGTCGCGTGGTGGAAACACTCGACCGCCTGGGTCTCTCCGAGAACACGGTCATCGTCTTCACGAGCGACCACGGCTATCACACCGGCGAGCACGGTCTCTGGCAGAAACAGAGCCTGTTCGAGGAGAGCACGCGAGTCCCGCTTCTGATCGTGGCGCCCGGGGCGACGAAAAAAGGTGGAGTGGCCCGGTCGCCGGTCAGCCTTGTCGACCTCTTCCCGACCCTCGCCGAGCTTTGCGGGGTCGAGCGGCCCGCCAACCTGCAAGGGCAGAGCCTGGTCCCCATGCTCCAGGATCCGACGGTCGCGGGACGCGGCTGGGCCATCACTGAGGTCGTGCGCGGGGACGGGCCTCGTCGGACCGGGACGACCGGTGAGAATGGCGGGCGATTCCTCGGCTACAGCCTGCGAACGCCTCGATGGCGCTACACCGAGTGGGACGAGGGGCGTCGGGGTCGCGAGCTGTACGACCACGATGCCGACCCCCGCGAACTCACGAATCTGGCCGGCGACCCAGCCCACGCGAAGACTGTCGAGGAACTCTCCGCTCAGCTTCGGGCCGCCGCGAAGTCGACCTTCCCGCCTTCCGGTCAGACCCCCACGTTGAGGCCAGGACTCTGGGCACCCGACCTGACCCATCCCTAACAAACAGACTTCAGCGAGAACAACCCCGGCCGTCCTGAAAGGGATTCCCGCTCCTAGCCGAACAATTCAGCAAGTGGGCGGCCGTGGTCGGTGATCGGCACGGGTCGGCCCTCGGGCGTGAGTAACTCCCTCGACGGATCGATGCCGAGGGCCGCGTGGATCGTCGCGTGGAAATCCGGAACCGAGACCGGCCGGTCCACGATCGACTTCGCAAGATCGTCCGTCGTCCCAACGACCTGACCCATCCGCAGGCCGCCTCCTGCCAGCAGAGCGCTGAAGGCGGTCGACTGATGACCCCGGCCGCCGCCCGAGTCGAACGCGGCGGGGCGGCCGAACTCCGTCGCCACGACGACCAGGGTCGAATCGAGCCGGCCAAGACGTTCCAGATCATCGAGCAGGGCCGAGAGGGCGTGATCCAGCTCGCGGATCAGGCCATGCTGCCGGAGTTGCCCCTGATTGTGCGTGTCCCAGCCGGTCCCGTTGACGAAATTGAGGTTGTGGGCGACCTCGACGAACCGGACGCCGGCCTCGACCAAGCGCCGGGCGAGCAGGCATCGCTGGCCGAATTCGCCGCCGTAGGCCGCACGCAGACTCGACGACTCGCGATCAAGCTCGAAGACCCGACGGAAGGCCGGTCCAGCAAGACGGGCCGCTTCACGCGAGGCGGCAATGTAGTCGGCAACCGTGGCGTCCTCGGGGTGAGCGGCCCGGAAGTCGGCCCGGAACGATTCGAGCAACCGTTCCTGGCGCTCCCGGCGACCCGGGCCCAGGCCGGCCGGCGGGGTGAGCCCGGTCGGTCCGCTCTGTGTGTCAACCAGATACACGTAACCATGCTTCGAACCGAGGAAGCCAGGACCGCGGCTGACACTGGGGTAGCCGATGACGACGTAGGCCGGCACGCCCTCGCCGTTGGCGCCTCGTTCGTGGGCCACGAGCGAACCGAGCGACGGATAGGCGATCGTGCCGCTGGTCGGTCGGCCGGTGTGCATCAAATTGGTCGCGGCGCCGTGTTCGTCGATGATCTTGTGGTGCAGGGTCCGGACGATCGCGGCGCGCTCGAGCCGGCGGGCGAGGCCCGGCAGGTGTTCGCAAAGGCAAACGCCGGGCACGGCGGTCTCGATCGTCTCGTAATAGCAGCCGGGGTTTTTCTTGCCGTCTCCGCGGCCCTTGGGGTCGAAGGTATCGATCTGGGCCGCGCCACCGCCGAGCCAGAGCAGAATACAGGCCTCGGCCTTGCCGCGCGGGAGAGCGGCTCGGGCGGTGCCTCCAGCGAGCGCGGCGGCTGCCGCCAGAGCACTGCGCTGGAACCATTCGCGACGATCGATCGGAAACGCGGGCATGGCGGCACTCCCGGCCGGAGGGATCGGTCAGGGGATGAAAAGAAATTCCGGACTGTTCACCAGCGCCCAGACAATATCTTCCATCCGCTCGCGGAATCCGGGCGTCAGGCGGAGAGTCGGTGGATCGCCGTCTCGGACGACCTGCTCCTCTTCCATCTGGATTCGGGTCGCTTCGGGGTGCAGGTGGTTGGACCAGGAGACCCGCCGCCGCGAGGGGCGCATCGGGGGCCGAACCGGGGCGCCGGGGACAACGCGACCCGCGTGGGTCGGGCCGAGGTAATCGACCAGCCTCGCCACCTCGGCATCCGTGGCCGGCCGGGAGAGAATGCGCAGGACGACCGAACGAACCAGGGCCTCGACCGGTTGGTCGATCAGGCAGAGCTGGGTGATCGCGCTATCGTCCGAGAGGCGGGCGATCCGGCCGATGATGGCAACCCCATTCGCCATTGAGGCCGGCTGGAGTGGAGTGATCGACGTCTCGCGCAGGGTCGTTGGGTCGGGTCGAGCGGGACGCCAGCCGAAGGCGATCAGGACATCGGCAAGGCTGGAGGCGACTGGTAAAGTGAGAGCCGGGCGGTCGCGCTCGTTTGAGGGAAGAGCGAGTTGCCAGGCTCGCCTGGGACGGCCCAGGTTGAGGAACTCGGTCGGCGGTCGGCGGCCGTCGATATCGAGGCAGAGTTCCTCGGCCCGGAATGGCTTGCCGGCCGCGGCGAAGAGCGAATCGAGCACCTGCTCGGCCGTCAGCCGACGGCGAACCGGCGGTCCCGCCTGTTTCGCCTCGGACCGAGCCTCTCCCTGATAGGCTCGGGAGTTCAGGATCACGCGGGCGATCTGCTTCAGGTCGTAGTCGTGAACGACCAGATCGCGCGCCAGATCGGCCAGAAGTTCGGGCGCCCACTTCCTGGTCGAGCCGTCCCAGTCGTCCAGCGGCTCGACCAGGCCATAGCCGAGATACCGGTGCCAGAGCCGATTGACGACGACGGGGGCAAATCGCTGATTGGTCGGCGAGGTGATCAGGGCCGCGAGACGATCGCGCAAGGTAGCGCCCTGGGCGAGCACCTCGCGCGGCAAGACCTCGGCCGTGTAGTCGGTCAGAGACCAGCCCGGCTCGACCCGGTCACCGGCCGCCAGCGTGACGGAGACCGCCGGCTCTCGTCCGCCGGGCTGGCGGGGAACCGTGCTGGTCGTCGGGATGGCGACCGGTTTCTCTTCCAGCATCGCGGCGAGTCGGAAGAGGTCCTCCTGGCCAAACGGGTGGAATGGGGCGTCGTGACATCGAGCGCACTTCATATCGGCCGCGAGAAACGCCCGGGATAAAACCTGCGCCTTCGCGGCCATCGGAGAGTCGTTCTGGGTCGCCAGCCCAAACCCGGCCGGCCCGCCGCCGAGCGCGGTCCCATCCATCCGAACGAGGTCGGTCACAAGCCGGTCGATCGGTAGATTATCCGTAAGGGCGTTGTGCAGGTATCGGCGGAAGGGTCCGGTGTTGTTAAGCGTCGGCTTGAGTAAACCGGGATTCTCGGCCAGCACATCCTGCCAGTATCCCATCCAGCCGTCGGCCCACCGGGGATCGGCCAGCCTCGCCTCAATGGCCCGCGCCCGCTTTCTGGGAGAGGGATCGGCGAGAAACGCGGCCACCTCCTCGGGTTCTGGGATCACGCCGGTCGTGTCCAGGGCCAGGCGGCGAAAGAAGGCCGCGTCATCGGCGAGAGAGCCCATCGTGCCGAGGTGGCGGTCAACCGGGTTCGACCCCTCGCACGGATCCTCACCCGAGAGTTGGCGGGCGTACTGATGACGACGCTCCCACGACTCCGCTTCGGCCGCCGCCATCATCCGCCGCGAACGCGCATCCTGCGCCTCGAGCCGATCGGTCTCGGAAGCGACGAACGACGACCAGCCCGACTCGGTCAGAGGGACGTCTCCGCCAATCAGCGTCGGCACGCCTCCGGGCGCGACGACGGCCGCGAGCAGCTCACCCGTCTCGTTCCGCAGTCCCTTGCCGCCAACCATCGCCCAGAGCTCGACTTTATGCTCCCCACCGTCGGCCACCCAATCGACGAGCCGCTCTTGCCCGGAAGGTGGCAACGCGTGCCAGCGCGGGTCCTGGGGTTCAGGAGCCGGCGGAACCGACTCGTGGCCCGACGAATTGCGCACGATCGGCCTCGTCTCGGCCAGAACCTTTCCATCCACGACCAACCGCGCGGCGTGTCGGGCCCGAAGCAGCAGTTGATACCGACCGGCCGACACCTTGAGCCCTGTGGTCGCGTGAAGAGCGAGCGGCGCGACGCGGTCGACCTCGATACCCCGGGCGTTGTAACGGGCCGGTAAGCGGACCAGGGCGAGAACCGGCGTCTGGTCCACCTCGACCGGTGGGGTCGCGGGAGGCGACCAGTTCCAGCCCTTCGGCAGCCCCTCGAAGATTTCGAGGCGCACAGCCCCCTCGCCACCCGCGCGGGCAGACGAGATCGAGATGAGCATGCCCCCCAGCGCGAGGAGCCCCAGTCGGATCGCATTCGGCATGACCGGCCTCGCCTTCCTGTTTCGTCACTCGCTCCAGGAGCCGGACGGAGATCTTTGAGACTAACCCGAAAGTGTCGCGTGGTCAATCATCGATCCGCCCGGTCCCACACTCAGATCCGACATCAAGGAAAACCTGAAATGGACGAGCTTTACAGCGGCGAGCGGCCACGCTGATGGATCGAGAGGTGGTGGGACGGCGAGGTCTCGGCTCGCTCGGTCGCGCATTGCCAGGATCGGGTCTGGCGCGTACTCTGAGAACGACGTCCGGCGCCCCCCGCGACGGGGTGCGATGAACGGGGCGACCTTCCACGCTTCGCGATCCTGCCGATGATTCGATGGTTCCTGATCCTGGCCGTGCCGGGATGTGGGGCATTGCTGGCCGGTTGGGTGGTGGGGCTGAGGGCTGCCCTCGTGGGAGGCGTCCTGGTGGGGGGCCTGCACCTGCTGGTCTGGGCCTGCCTGGCCGCGACCGGTCGTCGCGCCCGAGAGCCTGGGCGGGCTAGGAGGCTCTCCGACCGGTTGGTCGCCCGAATCGAGCGGAACCGGCGCCGGGCTTCGCCGTTCGCCCTGGTGGGCGGGCTGCTTGCCCTGACGCCGGCGGGAGTGGCGGTTGTCGGCGGCCCGGAGTGGCAGGCCGCGACCTCGGCGATGGCGATCGGCTTCAACGTGGGTGCCTTCGCCGTGGAGGCCCTCGCGATCGCCGGCCAGTCCCGGCTGTTGGCCGAGGCCCAGTGAGTGGGATTGAGGAGAGCGCCGGATGTCGCCGTTGGGCCTTGTCGTGCTGATCGTTCTGGTGGATCTGCTCGGTTTCTCGCTGGTGATGCCGTTGCTGGCACCGTTTGCCCGGCAATATGGGTTCCAGCCCTGGAAGATCGGGTTGCTGTTCTCGTCTTACCAGATGTGCCAGCTTGTCGCCGGCCCCATTCTGGGCCGGCTGAGCGACCGATACGGCCGTCGGCCGCTGCTGGTCGTCAGCCAGGCCGGAACGGCGATCTCGCTTCTGATCCTGGGGCTCTCGCGCGAATTCTGGGTGATGCTGCTCGCCCGGATGCTCGACGGCGCCTCCGGGGGGAATGTGCTGGTGGCGCAGGCTTATGTGGCGGACGTCACCGGCCCGGAGGACCGTGCCCGGGGGATGGGCCTGATTGGGATGGCGTTTGGCCTGGGGTTCGTGATCGGCCCGCTGCTCGGCGGCCTCCTGCTCTCGCTGCCGATCGACGAGGAATGGAAGCTTCGGCTCCCGTTCCTGGTGGCGTCCGGTTTCTCGACCATCGCCTGGATTCTGGTACTGGCGAGGCTCCCGGAGTCGAAGCCGAGGGACGGCCGGGCGTGCAGCTCGGCCCGGGTCGTAAGCTGGCGGGGTGTGATCGACGTCTTCCGCCTGCCGATGGCCGGGTGGATCGTGCTGGTCGCCTCGCTGGGTGTGCTGGCCTTCGCGGCCTATGAGGGAACGATCGCGCTGTATCTGGGCGACCGGTTCGGCTGGGAGCCTCGATCGGCGGCGTTCGCGTTTGCCGGGATGGGGCTGGTCACGGCGATGGTTCAGGGCGGGCTGATTCGCCGGCTCGTCCCCCGTTACGGCGAGCCCCGACTGATTGTCGTCGGGCTGGTTCTCACCGTCGTCGGCTTCGCCGGGCTGGCCGCCGCGGGGAATTTGCTCGCGCTGGTCGGCGCGATGGGAGCGCTCGCGATCGGCCAGGGATTGCTTAGCCCCTCGGCATCGGGGCTGCTCTCGCGGGTTACGCCCGAGTCGGAACAGGGCGCCGTCTTCGGAACGCTCGGCTCGGCGCAGACGATGGCGCGAATGATTAGTTACTCGGTCTCGAACATCCTGCTCGGCAAGGTCTCCACGGCCGCGCCTTACTGGTGCTCGGCGGGAATCGATCTGCTGGCGCTCGCGGCGGCGGTCGGGATCGCGGCGCCGGCCCGCCTCGCGGATACCGAGGCGGTCGAGGCGCCCTCAAGGTCGCGGTCGAGATAGCCGCCGCCGGTGGCGATGGGGTCGATGTAGCCGTAGTGCGTCAGATGCGCGACAACCTGGTCGCGGTGGGCGTTGAGAATGCGAACCCCCTCGACAAGCGCCTCGGGACGGGCGTTGAAGAGTTGCGAGACCAGCTCGTGCCGGACCTGCGGGCCGCGCGGGGGCTCGGCGGTCATCAGGGCGTAAAGCCGACGCGCCCCCTCGTGGTCGACCGAGGGCCCGCCCTCGGCGAGGCGTTGGGCGGCTTCGAGCAGCCCGTCGGGATTGGATCGCGACCAGGCGAGAACGGCCTCGTTCGAGGCGAGACGGTGGACCCGGTGCTGGAGCGTTCCCGAGGACGTCCGCTCCGAGAGCAGGCCGTCGCCCCAGAACCGGCCGAGCCATGGGACGTGCCGCTGCACCCACTCCGGCGCCCGGAACGGCTCGGGCGGCGTCCGATCGGCGGTGTCCAGCAGAACGAAGAGCGCCCAGGCTCGCGAAACCGCGATCGGTTCGCCCACCGAAAGCACCCTCGCTCCTTCAAGCTGGGCCGGCTCACTCGCGTACCAGGGCCTCATCCCGAAAAGCAGCCGCGTGAAGGCGTTGGCCTTCGAATCCTGGGTCAGCAGCCAGACATGGGGAAACGCCGGAGAATCCTCCCGACCCAGCCGGATGTCGCCACGGATCAGCCCAAGCGCCTGCTGATCCTGGAAGACCGGGACGGCCGATTCGGTCTCCTTGCTCAGAAAATCGACCCGAGCCTCCGGCGGGAACCGATGGTTCAGGTCGTCCAGGACGCGACCGGTGAAGGCGTCGTACCAGTACGTCAGCTCGAACCCCCGTCGCCAGGCGCCCACCGGACCGCCGATCAACTCGTTGTAATACGAGAGCTCATACGGGTGGATCCGAACGAGAGCGAGGGCCGACGGTGCCAGCACCGCGACCACGACCGCCGGCCGGGCCCAGGCAAGGGCTCGCGGCGATCGGAACAGGCCCGCCATGACATCGGCGATCGCCATCGTCCCCCAGCCCGCGAACGCCGAGAGAAAGAAGAACGTCGGAAGCATCAGCCGGACACCATCGTGCGCCGGAGTGGGTAACATCCGGACCACCGGGAGCGTCAGCAGGTGGACCAGAAAATACAGGGGAAGCCGATCGCGACGCACCCGAGGGATTCCCCAGATCAGCCCGACCACCGCCGCCGCCAGAATCGCCGCCGGAACCGTGATCCCGACGAGGACAAACCCGTTGTGCCAGGGGAGGCTGAACTCGTACTGCTGGCCAAAATAGAGGATCTGGATCCTCGGCAGGACGTGCTCCCGGTCGGTGTTGAGCATGTAATAGTGGGCCAGCCTGGGCAAGGTCTCGCGCCACCAGGCCGGGTTCCCCAGCCATCCGATCACCGGCGCAAAGGCCAGGATCGCCGTCCAGACCTCCAGCCCCGGCCGCTCGACGCCCCAGGTCGGGCTCGACCTTCGGAGCCGTCCCGTCGCCCGGCGCAACAACCAGATGATCAGCGGGACCGCCAGGATCGCGCCTGGCCAGTCGCTCGACGGCCGATCGAGGAACAGGTTCGCCACGTTCGGTGGCGGGAGCCGGCGCTGCAAGAACTGGATTTGCTGGAACGCGAGCGCCAGCGGGGCAAGCATCAGGGCCGACGTGACGACTCCGTCGATCCAGTCTCCGAGCCTCGGGCGGAAGATCGCCGGGACGAGCCGGCTCGCGATCAGCCAGCCAAGGACGGGAAGCAGAACCATCACCGCGGCCATCTTCTCAAGGAACGCCAGACCGAGTAGCACGCCGACCATCATCCGCCAGCCCCCGGCGCCCGGTTCGTTCAGCCCCTTCCAGAGCGCCAGGGCGGTCGCCGCCCAGATCAAAAGGCCCGGGACGTCGGTATCGATCAGGTGGGCCTGTCCGAACAGCCGGGGCATCAGCAGGAGCGACCCGGCCATCGCCACGCCAGCCCCGGTCCCATATCGACGGGCGACAAACCGGAAGCCAATCACGATCGTCAGGGCGAACTCCAGTACCGTCGCCATCCGACGCGCGGGGATCTCCTTCATCCATCCGCCGAAAACCGCGAAGGCCGCCTGGTTCAACTGCCCGGCCAGCGGTGGATGAAAGTTCACGCCGTATCGGCCGTAATGCCAGTAATAGAGCAGGCTTTCGGGATCCGTTAGCTTCTGAACGTCGCCCCACGACCGCGCCTTCCCGAGCGATTCCCACCACTCGGCCGAAAGGATCTGGCTGTATCGATACGCGGGTTCGTCCCAGGTCAGGCCCGGATCGCCGGCTGTCGGGATCAGGGCGGCCAGGGTAACGGCCACGACGGCCATGGTCGCCCACCGCGAGACGACCTTCACCGGCCGTTCCTCGGCCAGTGCGGCTTGCTCCACGTCGTCGACAACGGCCTGAGCCATGCTGGTCGATCCCCGATTGAGCGCGAATTCCACGACAATTCCCTTCATTATCGACGGCATCCCATCTCCCGAGCAAGACACGCCGGAACGTTCGATCCTCCCAGGCGATGCGCCTCGGCAAGATGGGGTGGCCGCGGCATTAAAATTGCCGAGGAGAGAAGAAGGGTTTGAAACGGCGCGACGGATTATTTAACCTCTCCTGCGCCGTCTCTCCCGGCATCGGAGTCGGGACGAGCGAGAAACACACTTGAGGGAGAATCTCTGATGAAGCACCTGATGACCCTGGCCCTCGGCGGCCTGCTGAGCCTTGGCCTGCTCTCGAGCGACGCGTCGGCCTGCTGCAAGAAGAAGGCGAAGTGCGGAAACGCCTGCTACACGACGGTCACCTGCTACCAGCCGGTGGTCTCGAACTGCGGCGGCGGCCACAAGGCCAAGAACCGCTGCGGCGGCTGCCACAAGAAGATGAACCACTGCTCCTGCGCTGCGCCGGTCATGGCCTGCGGCTATGGCTACGCCACCCCGACCTACGCGCCGATGGCGAGCGGCCAGTACATGGGCACTCCCCAGGCGACCGGCCAGATGATGGCCCCGCACGCGCCTGGCAAGGCGATGGGCGCCACGCACTGATCGCCCCCACCCCCCAGGCCAGTGGGCACCCTGTCCGCCCGGCCTTCGAGTCCCCTGAGACTCCCTTGCCACACCCATTCGAGAGCCCGGCCAGGGAAAAAGGCCGGGTCGAGAATCCCTGCGCCCTCCGGGGCGCCGGGGACTCTCTCGTCCGGGATCCTCACAGGGACGGCCGACGTTTGGCCGGATCAAGCCGGACGCATTCGGAATAAGGGAAGACCCAGACGAGGGGAACGCCCAGTTTCCGGAAGACGTACGCGGCTCGTCCCTCCCGTGCGAGCGCCCGATCGAGCGGCGAGAACGCCCCTGGGCGATTCTGGAGAACATACCAGCGGGGCCGTCCCGGATCGATCGGGAAGACCCTGTGCGGGAGGTCGCCGGTCTGGCGAAGATACTGCCAGTTCGTCGGATTCGTCGCGAAGAGGATCGACTCGCCCGGCCCCGTGTGGTCGGTCAGCCATCGGCGCGCCTCGGGGACGAGCGCATCCCAGTAGTAAGTCGGCTCCATGCCAACCGCCGACGCGACCGGGAGCCCGCCGACCGCCGGACTGAAATACGAGAGCGGCACCGGCATCATCACCGAGAGCCCGACAACTCCCTCCGCCATCGCCGAGACGATCGCCACGCGTCCCCATCGAAGCGACCATCGAGCCAGGGCTCCGGCCCCGATCCCGCCCAGCAGCGCCAGCATCCCGAACGCCGGCAGGAAGAGCCGGACACCGTCGTGCCCGGGCGTGTGCGGCATCGACCGGAGAAGCATCAGGAACCCCCAGTGCGCCACGATCAGAGGACCAATCGGCTCCTCGCGACGCCTCACCACGGCCGAAACGAGCCCGACCATCGCGAAGGCCAGAAAGCCAACCGGCGTCACCATCGCCGTCCAGGCGATCGTATTGTACCAGGGGAGCGATTGCCGGGGCGTCTCGTAGATCGTTCCCAGGAACTCGACCCGGATCGGAATCGTCCGGGCTCGACCGAGATTGGATCGAAGGAACCGCTCGATCCCGCCGATCGGATCCGTCCACCAGGGAGGAACCATCGCGAACACAACTACCCCGCCTATCGCCATCGCGACCAAAAGCACCCCGAGCGCCGACTTATCGCGTCGCCAGGCGGTCCAGGCGAGGAATGGGAGTGGGAGGAACCAGCCCGTCAGCTTGTCGGCCGCCGCGCAGCCGAGGATCAGTCCAAGGGCGGCCGTCCAGGCCCATCGCGACCGGCGCCCAACTGGCTCGGAACCCGGGATGGCCGCTCGACAGAAGGCGACGACCGCCAGAACCCAGAGTGAGGCGAGAACGGCGTCGTACGCCGCATAATGCCCGTGCGCGAAGAGGTTCGGCTGCAACACCCACGAACCCGCCGCGAGAGCCGCCGGCCCTTTCCCCCACCGGCCGGCCGCGAAGGCAAAGAGCACGCCCGCGGTCACGCTGAAAAGCAAAATCGGTCCGAACCGGGCGCGGTTGAGATCGGCGCGATGGGGTGTCAAAACATCGCCGACCAGGCCGAGCAGGGCATAGAACGGTGGATGGCCGTGCGGCTCCTCGCGGGCGAACGGCCAGAACCACGCGAGGACATCGGGATCGCTGAGCAGCTTGCCTCGTGAGTCGATCCGGCCGGGACGCGGCGGCGGCGTTCCGTCCTGCTGGACCAGTTCGGAGGCAGGCGGTCGCCACCGGGCGGCGAAGCCAGGCGGATCGGCGAGGGCGCGAAACCAGTCGCGGAGCCTCGCCTCGCGGCCGAGGGTATAACCCTCATCCCAGACAATCGCCAGCATCGGCTCGGTGACGAGCATCACGGCCGCCGTCGCCAGGCCGACCGCCGCGCCAATCACACAGGTTTGGAGACGCATCGGGCCCCTTCCGGGCTCGGATGGGAGGCTCAGGCTCCAACGACCACGCGCTCCGCCGACCCGTTCACGGAGAACCGCTCGGGATCCAGCGTCCGGACCAGGGCGATCTCCTGGCAGTTGGGAAAGAGCGGACAGCGGACGCACTCGTTCCAGATCTTGTGCGGCAGCTCCGATTTCTCCACCTGCCGGTACCCGCACCTCTCGAAAAACCCAGCCGCGTGCGTGAGCGTGAACACGGTCCCGATTTGAAGCTCCTGGGCCGATTCCCAGCAGGCGTCCACGAGCCATCGCCCGACGCCTCGACCCTGGAGCGATTCTTCGACCGCCAGGCACCTTAGCTCGGCCAGGTCTTCCCAGAACACGTGCAAGGCGACGCAACCAACCACGCGGCCGTCGTCGTCCGTGGCGACGAGGAACTCGCGGATCGACTCGTACAACTCTCCCATCGACCGACGGATCATCAGCCTTCGTTCGGCGAAGGTCCGGATCAGCTCGTAAATGGCAGGGACGTCACCCACGCGCGCGGGGCGGATGTTCAATCGAGGGGCCTCCTTAGGTTCGATGCTCTCGGCCAGACCGCAATCTCCCGTCGGTTTCCCAACACGCACGACGAGCCGCGGAATTCGTCCATTCTAGATCGCCAGGACCGAGAATCAAGCGGCTCTTTTCCGAGATCGCCTCACGCCCAGCCTCATCGGGACCGATGGGTTCGGAGTGCGGCCAGGGTCCGCTCCATGTCGGCGGGAATCGGTGCAGTCAAATCGACAAGCTCCTCGGTGATCGGGTGCCGGAACCGGAGTTTATGGGCGTGCAGGGCCTGCCGCTCGATGAGGACCGTCCCGGCATCCTCGTCGGAGAGGTGTCGCAGGGCCTCGGGGCCAACGATTTCGCCGAGAGTGAGCCGGTCCCGGCCCGAGTACATCCTGTCCGCGACGATCGGATGGCCGATATGCGTCAGATGAATCCGGATTTGATGAGTGCGGCCCGTCCTGGGCCGGCATCGGACAAGGGCGAAGTCGCGGAACCGCTCGATCACCTCGTAAAAGGTCGAGGCTGGCTTGCCTCCGTCCTCGGGCGACCGGATCGCCATCTTCTCGCGAACCGTCGGATGGAAGCCAATCGGTCGGTCAATCTCATCGCTGTCGCGCTGGGGAGTCCCGTAGACGATCGCCAGATATTCCTTGTGGACCTGTCGCAACTCAAATTGAAGCGCCAGACGGCGATGCGCCAGCTCGTCCTTGACGACGACCAGAAGTCCGGTGGTGTCGCGGTCGAGGCGGTGGACGATCCCGGGACGATTCTCTCCGGCGAGGGTGGAGAGCGTGTCAAAGTGAAACTGGATCGCGTTGACGAGGGTGCCGCTCCAGTTCCCCTTGGCCGGGTGTGTGACCATTCCCGGTGGCTTGTTCACAACCGTGAGCGAGGGGTCATCATGGATGACCTCAATCGGGATGTCCTCGGGCTTCGGCGTCATGTCGGGCAGCTCGGGGAGCCGGATGTTGATCCGGTCGCCCGAACGAACCCGATACGAGGATTTCACCGGCCGGCCATTGACCAGAACGGCCTCGGCGTCGATCACCCGCTGGATCACGGCGCGGGAGTAATCCGTGAATCGACTGGCGAGGTAGGCGTCGATTCGCTTACCGTCGGTGCGCGGCTTGACCTCGAATTCCTGGGGCGTTTCCGAAAGCGGTGGAGGCCACATCGTTCGTTGTCGCGCTCGAGGCGGTAAGGTTCGATCGAGGGGCCGTGTTGTCCCTCACTTCTTGGATTTCGCCTCACCCGACTTCGGCGGAGCGAAGACGTCGGTGGGAAGATCCTTCTTCGTCTCGGGACTGGGAGCGGGCGCCTGACGGTCGAGGATCTGAGGCATCCCGGGAATCGCCTCAATTCCGGGCGGAAGGACCGGTGCCGGATCGGCGCCCGGAGCCGTCGGCGGAGTGAGAGGACCCGTGGACGGCAGGTTCACACTTCCCTCGGATGGAAGGGTGACCTCCTTCGGCTTGTAGGCGTAGAGATCCTTGTAAAACTGGGTCGCCTGAGGATCCTGAAGGGCCTCGGCGAGGTGGCGAGCCTCTTCGGCCTCAGGGGTGCCGGGCCATTCTTTGGCGACAAGCTGGTATTGCTCGATGGCGCGTGAGAGCTCGTTTCGCATTTCGAGGGTGCGAGCCTTGCCAATGGAGGCGAGACGAGCCTGGGGCGAGTCGTGCGGGGCATCCTTGGCGACCTGGTCGAAGAGGTCGAGGGCCTTTTTGAGTGCGGTGGCGGCCTCGTCCTTCTGGGCAGGCATCTCGGTGAGGGCCTGGTTGTAAAAGGCGGTGGCGGCCTGAAGGAGGGTCCAGGTGGCGGGCGGCGACTTGGGGTCCTTCTTCGCGATCTCGACGCGTTCAGCGGGGGTTGTGGCGGCCTCGATCTTCTTCCAGAGTGCGGCCTCGGGCGGGGTCCGGCGTGAGCCGAAGCTCAGCGCGATCGCGACGACGGCCACGACACCAGCAACGGTGAGCGGCCAGCCAAGGTATCGGCCGGGCTCGAGCATCGCGTGGTGAATCCACCGGGCGAGAGCGTTCAGGTCCTGTTCGGGGTTATGGATCACCGTCGGGACTTCGTGCTCGAGCTGGTGGCGCACCGGCGTGGTCGATTGGGCCCGGGCACGCGACGACTGCTTCTTCATCCGTACAACCCCTGGACGTCCGCGCGGGGCGGAACGCTCGTGAGACTCCTCGCATCTGCTCAAATCCCGGTGAATGTTAAGCTTTGGGACGGGAACCGGTCAAGCGGAGCCTCCGGCGGACGAGAAGGTCGGAAGGTCCTACAGGCTCATAGGCCGGACATGGTAAAGTAAA
Organism: Planctomycetales bacterium; assembly: GCA_027449865.1. GTDB lineage: Bacteria > Planctomycetota > Planctomycetia > Isosphaerales > Isosphaeraceae > JAKAUH01. The sequence goes on along the minus strand of DAIDKV010000218.1, from coordinate 5,197 downwards.
CGGTGGTGTCGAGTCCCATGCGTCTCGAGAGGGCGTACCGGATGTCGGCCAGGGATCGTTACCACAAATGCGTCCGGAATGCCCTCATCAAGGACGGATGGGTCATCACGCACGACCCGCTCCGATTGCCAGTGGGCAAGAAGGATCTCTATGTAGACCTGGGGGCCGAAAGGCTCCTCGCCGCCGAAAAGGCTGGACACCGGATCGCCGTGAAGATCAAGAGTTTCGTCGGCCAGTCCGAGGTAGACGACCTCGAAAAGGCTCTCGGCCAGTTCGTCCTCTACGGCGCTATCCTGGCAGAAAGAGAGCCGGATCGAACCCTTTTCCTGGCGGTCCCTCATCAGGTGCTCGTCGATATCTTCGACGAGCCGATCGGACAAATCGTCATGAAGCATCAGGCGATCCATGTCCTGGGCTACGACCCGCAAGCCGGGGAGATCACGCGATGGATTCCCTAGAAGAGATCCGAACAATCATCGAATCGATCCTGCTGGAATATACGAAGATCCCTTACGCCTACGGCGACTTCCACAGCGAGGCCATCTTCGACCGCGTCCGTGACCGGTACGTTTTGATGAACGTCGGCTGGGACAACGGGCGGCGGGTCCACGGGAGTTTGGTCCACATCGACATTATCGACGGCAAGCTCTGGATTCAGCGCGACGGGCTGGAGCACGGTGTCGCCAGCGAGTTGATCGAGGCGGGTGTCCCGAAGAGCCGGATTGTGCTGGCGTTCAAGTCGCCAGAGGTGCGCAAGATGATCCCCGAATTCGCGGTGGCCTGACCATGCCCCGGCCGATCCCCGGTTGGCTGAAGCGGCTTCTCCTCCCCGGCTGGAACGCCGCCCATCATTTCGGATGGGCCGCCCGCGAGTACCTGGGTTCGGTCGTCCGGGGAAAGTTCGAGCGGTGCCCGGTCTGCGGGCGCACCCGGCCGATGATCCATCGTCCCCGGGTGATTCCACACTGTCTCGTGGAGCGATGGGGCCTCTCGTCCAGGCTTACCGAGGCCCTGGTCCGGAAGGAGTCGGGCGATTGCGCCGGCTGCGGTGCCAGGCTTCGCTGCCGACGCCTGGCGCGGGTGCTGTTAAACCTCTATCCTGCGGGTCACTCCCCTACCCCGGCGTCGTCCATCGCTCAATGGGTCGAGACGCCCGAAGCCCGATCCCTCCGCGTCGCCGAGGTCAACCGGATCGACGGCCTGCATGAGTTCCTCGCCCGATTGCCCGGGTTCACCACCTCGGATTATCGGCCGGGAGCCGCGCCCGGGGCGGTCGTCGAGGGCGTTCGCTCGGAGGACCTCACGAGGCTGACCTACCCCGACGAATCGTTCGACCTGGTGCTGACCTCCGAGACGCTCGAGCATGTTCCGGACCTCGACGCGGCGCTCCGCGAGATCCGCCGGGTTCTTACCCCGGGTGGGCGGCACATCTTCACAATCCCCGTCCTGCCCGGCGTCGAGCAGACCTATCCGCGCGCGGTCCTTCGACCCGATGGCTCCATCGAGGACCGGGCGCCCCGGATCTCCCACCCCGGCGGCGACTGGGGCTACCCGGTCTTCACCGAGTTCGGCGCCGACGTCCTCGATCGACTCCAGGAGGCCGGCTTCGATTCGGAGGTCCGCTTCGGGCCGGTCTGGGAAGACGACCTGGCGCAGGTTTACATCAGCCGGAAGCTACCTTGAGTCGTTGAGCCGAGGAGGCGGCCTGTAGAGCTCGGCGTTCCCAAGAGCGGCATCCTCTTCACTCAGCCGATACACGAGGATCGAATGGCCGATCCGGGCCATCGGCTGGAACTGGCGGAAGTAGTCAACGGCGTGATTCTCGAAGCTCCAGAGCGGCTGCACCGCGACCGGAACCCGTTCGAGCGGCGCGGGGTCGTACTGCCGCCATCGGAGGCCGTGAAGCATCGTCGCGCTGATCGCGTAATAGCCCGCCTTCAGCCGGGGCGCGGGGCCGATCAGGTTCGCGTTCGGACTCGCCGACATCGAAACGACCGTCCCTCGACGCGCGGGCGCCAGAAACCAATCGAACGGCTCGCCTCGCATCGCGAAGATCGAGGGCGTGAACTGCCCGAAATACGCCAGGCCGATCGGCTGGTCGGGAATGTGGGCCTTCCACCATCGCTGAAGGCCAACGAGGTCCTGCCCCCAGTCGAGGTTGCTGTCGATCAGCCGGACAGGCTCGCGATCCGGCCCGCCCGAAGCCCAGTTGAAGTACGCCAGATAGCTCGGCGCGATCCAGACCGAGGCCGTCAGCGTAAGCGCCAGCGCCCCGCCCACGATCGCCCCGCCGACCTTCCGCCAAGGCTCGCGCAGGCCCAGGCTCCACGGGACCACCTTCCCGATCCCGATGAAGAAATACGGAAAGACGCCCAGAACATACCGGAGGCCAAGGTTGATGTCGGTCAGGAAGGTCATCGAGAAGAGGATCACCACCGGGATCGTCAGCAGGGCCAGCTCATCGAACCAGCCGGCCAGCGCCTTCCGGACCGCGACCAGCACCGCGATCGAAAGCGCGAATAGGAGCAGTGTCCCCTCGGGAACCTTGTAGAGGATCGCCCGGACGTAGTAGCTGTGCCATCCCGTGTCGCGCAGCTCGCCGTCGAGGTAGACCGTGTAGCCAGCCGTCCGCTCGTTGCGAGTCTGAGGGTGTCGGCGGTGTTCGTCGACATAGGCAGCCACCTCGGCGGGCGACCGCGACTTCCGCAGCTCGGCGGCAACGAAGTAACGCTGAGGGATGCCCTCGGCCTCGATCTTCTGCTCGTCAAAGCCGAGGAGGTAATGCTCCGGCAAAGGCGCCGGGAAGCGATCGAGCCAGGTCCCCCGGAAGAAATTGACGCGAAACTGCCAGGCCGCTTCGAGAAGCTCGTTCTCACTGTGCGGGCGAGCAACCCCCGGCGCCACCGGGACCGTGAGCGTCCGCGAGCCGAACTCAAACGACCCCAATGGTCGCCCAACGCCCTCAAAGAAGTAGCCGGCGTCGATCGTCAAAAAGCTGATTGCGACCACGGCGAGCCCGTGGACGAGTCCTCGCGTCAGAATCGGTCGCAAGCCGGTTCCCCGCGTCCGCTCGACGATCAGTCCGTGGGCCGCCCAGAGAAACGGCCAGATCGCATAAAGCAAAAGCATGCTGAACTTCGAAAGCTGAGCCAGGCCGAGCATCGCGCCCGAGGCGATCGCCCATCGCCAGGTCGGCCGGTGGAGGTATCGCCAGAAAACATAAGTCGCCGCGACCCCCAGGGCCGTCGAGCAGGCGTCGGACGTGACGAGCCTCGCATGCGCCAGGATGTTCGGCGAGAAGGCCCAAAGAGCGAGGCTCAGCAAACCGGCGAGGCGACCGTAGAGCCGGCTCGACCAGGCGAAAACGGCCAGGCCGCCGATTACCGTGAAGATCGGCATCATCAGCCGGGCGAGGTCGAACAATTCGAAGTATCGACGGGCGTTCGCCGCCGCGAAGAGCTGCGAGAACGTGGCCTGCGAGGGACTTTTCGACCGCCAGCTCCGGAGCTGGTACAGCGTCTCCATTTGCGGGTGCGAGAGCACGACCGGCAGCGCCGCCACCAGCTTGAAAAGGGGCGGATTGTGGTGATACAGCTTGAACGTCCCGGTCTGCCAGTAGGTCACGCCCGCGGGCAGGTGCGCGACCTCGTCGACGGTCGGATTCTCGCCGAGCAGGCTCCGGGCCGCCATCCCGTAATGAGCGATCAGAAGCGCGACGACCGCGAGGATGGTCAAGAACCGGCGACGTTCGGGGGCCTCGGGCCGCTTTGAGGGTTCTGGTGCCGGCGTTGGCGTCGGAATGGCGGCCGGGGTCGGGGTGAGGGTCGATTTGCGTCGGGGTTTGCGGGGCAAGCGGCGGCTCCTGGTCGCGTCCGGTCCTGACGCCGCCCCGCACATCTGAGAGAATGGCCTCGATGGGGACGTCCGATCGCGATGTTACGTCCGCCGTGGCGCGGGCGGCAAGTCGGTCGTCTCCGACCGCGCGGGTCGATCCAGCGACGATGACCGAAAATTCCTTCCACCGGGCCATCTACCTGACGGGTCCGACAGCTTCGGGTAAGTCGGCCGTTGGCGTGGCGCTGGCCCATCGCCTCGGCGCGGAAATCGTCGCGATGGATTCCGCGACGCTCTACCGCCGGATGGATATCGGCACCGCCAAGCCGACGCAAGAAGAACGCGGCGGCATCCCGCATCATTTGATCGACGTCATCGAACCCTGGGAATCGGCAAGCGTGGCCGACTTCCTCAACTGGGCCCGTGAGGCGGTCACCAGGATCGAGGCTCGCGGACGTCGGGCGCTTTTTGTCGGCGGGACCGCGCTCTACCTCAAGGCGCTGCTCCGCGGCCTCTTCGACGGGCCAGGCTCCGACGCGGAACTTCGGCGGCAACTTGAAGCCGAGGCCGAGGTGATCGGCGACGCCGAGATGCACGCCCGTCTTACCGCGATCGACCCCAGGTCGGCCGCGCGGCTCCATCCGAACGATCGCCGTCGCGTGATCCGGGCGCTGGAGGTCCACGCGATGACCGGTCGGCCGCTGAGCGACTGGCAGGTCGAGCATCAGCACAAGGCACCGGCGACGGTCCCGGTCATCGCTCTGGAGCCGCCCCGCGATCAGCTTTACGAGCGGATCGATCGCCGCGTGGTCGCGTTTTTCGAGAAGGGATTCGTCGAGGAGGTCCGGGCCCTGCGCGACGCCGATCGACCACTCAGCCCGATCGCCGCCCAGGCCATCGGCTATCGCGAGGTCCTCGAAATGCTCGAAGGCCAGGCGACGCTCGACCAGACGATCGAGCAGATCCAGACGCGATCGCGACAGTTTGCCAAGCGCCAGGCGACCTGGTTTCGCGGGCTCGCGGAGGTCCGGTCGCTCCCGATCGATCCCGATGCGAGGGTCGAAGCCCTGGCCGATCGGCTCGCCGACGAGATCATCCAAACTCACCACAGAGACACGGAGACACAGCGAACGACCAGAAACGACGGGTAGGATAAGAAATCCAATCTCTGTGCCTCTGTGTCTCTGTGGTGAACATCCGAATCAGACACAGAGAGCACGGGTTGGGTGCACGTCAGCCTCGGTTTTTCGCTGCTGTGAATTCGGGCGATTTGGGTCGACGTACGAACGGATAACCGGGCCGCGTCCGCAGGTGCTCGATGAGGCGCTCATCGTCGCACAGCGACGCGGCCCGCACCTGCAGG